>NZ_JBMMUF010000012.1:0-85044 GCF_049257235.1 Pseudoalteromonas maris | reverse complement strand
CTCAACCAACTCGTCGTATCGCTTGTTTGTAAGCAGTCCGCCGTGTCGGTGGATGCGCATTATAGGGAGATTCGATTTCGACGCAACCCCTTTTTTAAAGAAAATTGCTAAAAATGGATCGTTTGAACAAAAATAAACCTAAAGTGGCCATATTTAACACTTAACGATCTAATTTAGATCTTATTTATTACATTTAAAGCATTAAATAAGATAAGAAGAGATACATATATAGCTATATATAGAAGAGAGATATTTTATTTTGGCCATATAAAGAAAAAGCCGAGCATAAGCTCGGCTTTTTGTGTCTTTTTAAGACTTACTCTGCAGACTGCGCGTCTTCTTGAACTTCTTCGGTCGCAACTGGGCGATCTACTAGTTCAATGTAAGCCATTGGTGCGTTGTCGCCAGCACGGAAACCACACTTCAAAATACGAGTGTAGCCACCAGGACGGCTTTCGTAGCGAGGACCAATCTCGCTGAACAACTTACCAACAACTTCTTTATCACGCGTGCGAGCAAACGCTAAACGGCGGTTTGCAACGCTATCAGTCTTAGCCAGTGTGATTAAAGGTTCAATTACACGGCGCAGCTCTTTCGCTTTAGGCAATGTTGTTTTGATGATTTCGTGCTTCACCAAAGAACCAGCCATATTGCTGAACATCGCTTTGCGATGGCTGCTGTTACGGTTTAATTGACGACCACTCTTACGATGGCGCATGACCCTATCCTTCTAACTAAACTAAATATAGTGATTTAGATTACTCAGCTAAGCTTGCTGGCGGCCAGTTTTCTAGGCGCATGCCTAGAGAAAGACCACGTGATGCAAGCACGTCTTTGATCTCAGTTAGAGACTTCTTACCTAAGTTAGGTGTTTTAAGAAGCTCAACTTCGGTACGCTGAACTAAATCACCGATATATTGAATTTGCTCGGCTTTCAAGCAGTTTGCTGAACGAACTGTTAGCTCAAGATCATCAACTGGACGAAGCAGAATAGGATCGAATTCTGGCTTCTCTTCTTTCTCTTCTGGCTCAGAAACATCACGTAAATCTACGAATGCTTCTAATTGCTCAGCAAGAATAGTTGACGCACGGCGGATCGCTTCTTCAGGATCTAAAGTGCCGTTCGTTTCCATATCAATGATTAACTTGTCTAGGTCAGTACGTTGTTCAACACGTGCTGATTCAACCGAGTACGCAATACGCTCAACCGGACTGAATGATGCATCAAGCAACAGACGGCCGATTGGACGCTCATCGTCTTCAGAGGATACGCGGCTAGAAGCTGGTACATAACCACGACCACGCTCAACACGAATACGCATGCTGATCTCGCTGTTATTTGTCGTAAGGTGACAAATTACGTGATCAGGGTTAGCGATTGTTACGTCGCCATCGTGCTGAATATCTGCCGCAGTCACAGGGCCTACACCAGATTTAGTCAGGGTAAGAAAAACTTCATCTTTACCTTCGATGTTAACTGCCAATCCTTTCAGATTTAGCAAGATTTCAATGATGTCTTCTTGTACGCCTTCTTTCGCGCTGTACTCATGTAAAACGCCATCGATTTCTACCTCAGTAACTGCACATCCAGGCATAGATGACAACAGAATACGACGTAGTGCGTTTCCTAGAGTGTGACCAAAACCACGCTCCAATGGCTCAAGAACCACTTTAGAACGAGTTGGGTTGATAGCGTCGATATCGACTAACCTTGGTTTTAGGAATTCGGTTACAGAACCCTGCATTTTATCCTCTCTTAACTCTTAACTTTACTTCGAGTAAAGTTCGACGATTAGTTGTTCGTTAATGTCCGCAGACAGATCAGAACGCTCTGGTAGGCGCTTGAAAGTACCTTCCATTTTCTTACCGTCAACTTCAACCCAAGTTGGCTTTTCACGTTGCTCAGCCAATTCTAGAGCTGCTACGATACGCGCTTGTTTCTTAGACTTCTCACGGATTTCAACCTGATCTTCAGGAGAAACGTTGAAAGAAGGAATGTTAACAACACGACCATTAACCATTACCGCTTTGTGGCTTACTAGCTGACGTGCTTCAGCACGCGTGCTTGCAAAACCCATGCGATATACAACATTGTCTAGACGTTGCTCTAGAAGCTGAAGTAGGTTTTCACCTGTGTTGCCCTTAAGGCGAGCAGCTTCTTTGTAGTAGTTACGGAATTGCTTTTCAAGGATGCCGTACATACGACGAACCTTTTGCTTTTCACGTAGCTGTAGACCGTAGTCAGATAGACGACCCTTGCGAGCGCCGTGCTGACCTGGTGCAGTTTCAAGTTTACACTTAGAGTCGATAGCTCGTACGCCGCTCTTAAGGAACAGGTCAGTACCTTCACGACGACTTAGCTTGAGCTTAGGGCCCAAATATCTTGCCATGTTCTTTCTCCTAACCTATTGTTATACGCGACGTTTCTTCGGTGGACGACAACCATTGTGTGGAATTGGCGTCACGTCAGTAATGTTGGTGATACGGAAACCAGCAGCGTTCAATGCACGTACAGCAGACTCACGGCCTGGACCTGGACCTTTAATGAAAACTTCTAGGTTCTTTAAACCGTATTCTTGAGCAGCAGTACCTGCACGCTCTGCAGCTACCTGAGCAGCGAATGGAGTTGATTTACGTGAACCACGGAAACCTGAACCACCTGCTGTTGCCCATGAAAGCGCATTACCTTGACGGTCTGTAATAGTAACAATAGTGTTGTTGAAAGAAGCATGAACGTGAGCCATACCATCAGCAACTTGCTTTTTTACCTTCTTACGACGAATTGGTGCTTTAGCCATAACTTACCCCACCTTATTTCTTGATAGGCTTGCGAGGACCCTTACGAGTACGCGCGTTAGTCTTAGTACGCTGACCACGAAGTGGTAGCGAACGACGATGACGTAAGCCACGGAAGCAACCAAGGTCCATAAGACGCTTGATGTTCAAAGTAACTTCACGACGAAGATCACCTTCTACAGTGTACTTGCCAACTTCTTCACGAAGTACGTCAAGTGTTTCGTCAGAAAGTTCACCGATTTTTGTAGTCTCGGCGATACCAGTCGCAGCTAAGATCGCCTTAGCGCGAGTTTTACCTACACCATAAATTGAAGTTAAACCAATAACTGCATGTTTATGATCAGGAACGTTAATGCCAGCTATACGGGCCACTAACACATCTCCTATTTTTAAGTTTGGTAATCATCTTCTTGAAAAGCCCGTAAGGATACTCAAGCGATAACCAAACTACAATGAAAAACACAGGCCGAGTAGGATACTCAGCCTGCATGACTGTTTAATTAGCCTTGCCTTTGCTTGTGCTTAGGCTCACTGCAGATCACACGTACTACACCAGCACGCTTGATTACTTTGCAGTTACGGCAGATTTTCTTAACGGAAGCACGTACTTTCATTACTCAACTCCGTAAACCGACCTTATCGGCCATAGCCTTTAAGGTTTGCTTTTTTCAGCACAGAATCATACTGATGTGACATCAGATGGGTCTGTACTTGTGCCATAAAGTCCATGATCACAACAACGATAATCAAAATTGATGTACCGCCGAAGTAGAATGGCGTTTGCCATGCCATTGTCATAAACTCGGGCACCAGACAGATAAAGGTAATATACAATGCACCTGCCAATGTCAGGCGTGTCATCACTTTATCAATGTATTTCGATGTCTGCTCACCTGGACGAATACCTGGAATAAATGCGCCAGACTTCTTCAGGTTATCTGCAGTTTCACGCGGGTTGAAAACCAACGCAGTATAGAAAAAGCAGAAGAAGATAATAGCTGCGGACAATACTATCGCATACAGAGGCTGACCTGGAGTCAACGCTGTAGAAATAGCTTGTAGCACATCAGCTAACGGACCTTCACCCTGGCCGAACCAGCTTGCAATTGTACCAGGGAACAGAATGATACTACTAGCAAAGATTGGTGGAATAACCCCAGCCATGTTAACTTTTAACGGCAAGTGTGTGCTTTGAGCTGCATATACTTGACGACCTTGCTGGCGCTTCGCGTAGTTAACAACGATACGACGTTGACCACGTTCGAAGAACACAACTAAGTAAGTTACGCCAATTACGATTACCGCAATCAACGCTAGTATCAAAATATTCAATTCACCTTGGCGCGCCATTTCGGCTGTCGAACCAATAGCAGACGGCAGGTTAGCTACGATACCAACAAAAATCAGTACTGAGATACCGTTACCGATACCACGTTCTGTAATTTGTTCGCCCAACCACATGAGGAACATACACCCGGTTACTAAGCTCACTACAGCAGTGAAATAGAAACCAAAGCCTGGGTTAACTACTAACCCTTCCATCATGTTCGGTAAACCAGTGGCAATACCGATAGATTGGAATGTAGCAAGCACGAGCGTACCGTAACGCGTGTACTGGCTAATTTTCTTACGCCCTTGCTCACCCTCTTTTTTCAGCTCTATCATCGCAGGATGTATGTGCGTTAATAGTTGCATGATAATCGAGGCCGAGATGTACGGCATAATACCCAGTGCAAGCACTGAAGCACGCTCAAGCGCACCACCACTGAACATGTTGAACATCTCAACAATGGTGCCCTTTTGTTGCTCGAAGAATTCGGCAAGTACAGCGGCGTCAATCCCAGGGATCGGCACGAATGAACCTAGACGGTAAATGATGATAGCACCGAGAACAAATAGTAAACGACGCTTCAATTCCGCAAGCCCACTTTGTGCACTTTGCATATTTTGACCTGGTTTAGCCATAAAGTACTTCCTTACTCTTCTACCTTGCCTCCGGCAGCTTCAATCGCTTCGCGTGCACCTTTGGTCACTTTAAGACCTTTAACAGTTACCGCGCGTGAAACTTCGCCAGATTTTACTACTTTTACGAACTGGATGTTCTTCTTAACCAGACCAGCTGCTTGTAACGCGTTTAGATCTACCACATCGCCTTCAACTTTAGCGATTTCGAATAGATTTACTTCAGTAGACGCAAGCGACTTACGTGAAGTGAAACCAAACTTAGGTAGACGACGTTGCATAGGCATTTGACCGCCTTCAAAACCAACGCGTACTTTACCGCCTGAACGTGATTTCTGACCTTTGTGACCACGGCCACCAGTTTTACCTAGACCAGAACCAATACCACGACCAAGACGTTTCTTAGGTGTTTTAGAACCTGCAGCAGGAGAAAGTGTATTCAAATTCATTCGAATTACCCCTCAACCTTAACCATGTAAGAAACTTGGTTGATCATACCACGTACTGAAGGCGTATCTTCTAGCTCTACAGTGTGGTTGATACGACGTAAACCAAGGCCACGTAATGTAGCTTTATGCTTCGGTAAACGACCGATAGAGCTACGTACTTGAGTTACTTTTACTGTGTTTGCCATGGTGTCTTACCCCAAAATCTCTTCAACGTTAAGACCACGTTTCGCAGCAATTGCTTCTGGAGATTTCATGTTCTCTAGAGCAGAAATTGTTGCGCGAACAACGTTGATCGGGTTAGTCGAACCGTAAGCTTTTGATAATACGTTCTGTACACCAGCTACTTCTAGTACTGCACGCATCGCACCACCGGCGATGATACCAGTACCTTCTGATGCAGGCTGCATGTACACTTTAGAACCAGCGTGACGACCCTTGATAGGGTGCTGAAGTGTATTACCTTTAAGCTCTACGTTGATCATGTTGCGACGTGCTTTTTCCATTGCTTTTTGAATAGCAGCTGGAACTTCACGTGCTTTACCATAACCGAAACCTACTTTACCTGCGCCGTCACCAACTACAGTTAGTGCAGTGAAGCTAAAGATACGACCACCTTTAACCACTTTAGACACACGGTTTACCGCGATTAGCTTTTCAGCCAAATCAGGCTGTTGTTGCTTTGCTTCTACGTTAGCCATTGTCTACTCCTAGAATTGCAAACCGGCTTCGCGCGCTGCATCTGCTAGCGCCTTCACACGGCCGTGATATTTAAAGCCACTGCGGTCAAAAGCGATACTTTCGTTAACGCCTTTTTCAGCCGCACGTTCAGCAACTGCTTTACCCACTGCTTGCGCAGCTTCGATGTTGCCTGTGCCTTTAACTGTTTCAGCAATTGCTTTTTCAACAGTAGAAGCAGCAGCCAGTACACTACCTTCTGCGCTAATAACTTGAGCGTAGATGTGACGTGGCGTGCGGTGGATAACAAGGCGGATTTTGCCCTGTTCAATAAAATTTCTACGAGTGCGTTTAGCACGACGTAGACGAGCTGTTTTCTTATCCATCGTCTTACCTTACTTCTTCTTAGCCTCTTTACGACGCACGTGTTCGTCAGCATAACGTACACCTTTACCTTTATAAGGCTCTGGCTCACGGTATGAACGAATGTTCGCAGCAGTTTGACCAACTAGCTGCTTGTCTGCGCCCTTAACAACGATCTCAGTTTGACTAGGAGCTTCAATAGTGACGCCCTCTGGGATCTCGAAGTTTACTGGGTGTGAGAAGCCTAGAGTTAAATCTAGAACTTTACCTTTTACCGCAGCACGGTAACCAACACCAACAAGTTGTAGCTTCTTCTCGTAACCGTCGTTCACACCAACAATCATGTTGTTGATAAGTGCACGAGCAGTACCAGCTTGAGCCCAAGCGTTAGCAACGCCTTCAACTGGGTTCGTTTTGATTACGTTCTCTTCGAATGAAACTTCAACAGCCTCGTGGATCGTACGGCTAAGTTCGCCGTTCTTACCTTTAACTGTGATGTCCTGGCCTTTTAGCGTTACTTCTACACCGGCTGGAACATTAATAGGTGCCTTTGCTATACGCGACATAGTCCCCTCCGATTACGCTACAAAGCCAATGATTTCACCGCCAACGCCAGCACTACGTGCAGCACGGTCAGTCATTAGGCCTTTAGAAGTTGATACGATAGCGATACCTAGACCACCCATTACCTTAGGTAATTCGTCACGTTTCTTATAGATACGTAGACCTGGGCGACTAACACGCTGGATGTTTTCGATTACAGCTTTGCCTTCGAAGTACTTAAGTTCGATAGAAAGCTCAGGCTTAGCACCTTCAGTTACAGAGTAACCAGATACATAACCTTCGTCAGTTAGCACTTTAGCAACTGCTATTTTCAGCTTTGAAGATGGCATTGAAACAGAAACCTTCTTCGCAGTCTGGCCGTTACGGATACGTGTGAACAAATCCGCAATAGGATCTTGCAAGCTCATTGTCTTACTCCCGTGATTCTATTACCAAGAAGCCTTTTTAAGGCCAGGAACTTCACCGCGCATAGCTGCTTCGCGTAGTTTGATACGGCTTAGGCCGAACTTACGAAGGTAACCATGTGGGCGGCCCGTGATGTTACAACGATTACGTTGACGTGCAGGGCTTGAATCACGCGGAAGGCTTTGAAGCTTCAGAACCGCGTCCCAACGCTCTTCATCTGATGAGTTAACATCGCTGATGATAGCTTTAAGTGCCGCACGCTTTTCAGCGTACTGTGCTACTAGTTTAGTGCGCTTTGCTTCGCGCGCTTTCATTGAATTCTTTGCCATAACCCTACCCTTATTTCTTGAATGGGAAGTTAAACGCTTCTAACAACGCACGGCCTTCATCATTCGTTTTTGCAGAAGTAGTGATAGTGATATCAAGACCACGAACGCGATCTACTTTATCATAATCAATTTCTGGGAAGATGATTTGCTCACGTACGCCCATGCTGTAGTTACCGCGACCGTCAAAAGACTTAGCGCTTACACCACGGAAATCGCGAATACGCGGGATAGCGATTGAAACCAAACGCTCAAAAAAGTCCCACATACGCTCGCCACGTAGGGTTACTTTACAACCAATTGGGTAACCTTCACGAATCTTAAAGCCTGCAACTGACTTGCGAGCTTTAGTGATTAGAGGCTTCTGACCAGAGATTGCTTCTAGGTCCGCAACAGCGTTTTCTAGAATTTTCTTGTCAGCTAGGGCTTCGCCCACACCCATGTTTAATGTGATCTTTTCGATCTGAGGGACTTGCATGACAGAGCTATAACCAAACTTCTGTTGAAGTTCTGCTACTACTTTGTCTTTGTATACTTCATGCAGTTTCGCCATCTTCTACTCCAACTATTAAATAGTTTTACCAGTAGATTTGAAGATACGCACTTTCTTGCCATCTTCAAACTTGAAACCCACACGATCTGCTTTACCCGTTTCCGAGTTGTAGATCGCAACGTTTGATACGTCGATAGACGCTTCTTTCTCAACAATACCGCCAGCTTGGTTCAACTGAGGAACAGGCTTTTGGTGCTTCTTGATAAGGTTTACGCCTTCAACAAATACTCGACCAGTTTCAGTTACAACTGAAAGCACTTTACCGCGCTTACCTTTGTCTTTACCGGCTAGTACGATTACTTCGTCATCACGACGGATTTTTGCTGCCATGATCGACTCCTTATAGTACTTCTGGTGCTAGTGAAACGATCTTCATGAACTTTTCAGTACGAAGTTCACGAGTCACAGGGCCGAAGATACGAGTTCCGATTGGCTGTAGGTTATCGTTAAGGATAACTGCAGCATTGCTATCGAAACGGATCAAAGAACCGTCTGGACGACGAACGCCTTTTTTGGTACGCACAACTACTGCGTTTTTAACATCACCTTTCTTCACTTTACCGCGAGGAATAGCTTCTTTAACAGAAACCTTAATGATGTCACCAACCGATGCGTAACGACGGTGTGAGCCGCCAAGGACTTTAATACACTGCACTTTGCGAGCGCCGCTGTTATCAGCAACGTCCAGCTGAGTTTGCATTTGGATCATTTTAGATGCTCCGGTGTAGTTTCAACTCGCCTTAATTCGTTTAAAATTAAGGCATTAAATATCTTTTCCGCTCAATAATCAGGCGATTTTTATGTCACTTGACTGCTGAGGGCGGGCAATTGTATCAGCAATGACGCGCAAAAGGTAGGCTAATTTTTAATTAATTTAAGGGGCAATGCCCTGTAACTACTTAGCAATTTAGTAAAACGAAGGTGAATGCGGGCATCACATTTACCAAATTTCACTGCGGGTCAATTGTTTATAAAACAAACAGGGCGCATGAGGCGCCCTGCTAGTAAAAGTAAATATGGGGTCAATTATCCACCAAACAAGCCTTTGAGTTTATCTTTGACCTTATCTTTCACTTTTTCTTTGGCTTCTTCTTTGGCTGCGTCAGCAACATCTAGCTTTATACCCACATCGTGGAAAGGACCCTTGATGCGCATTGGGATTTTAAAACCGGTGCTATCGTCTGATGTTCCTTGTCCTTCAATAGAGTCAACAATGCCTGTCACTAGGCGGTAGTTCACGTTCGTTGCAGGTAAGTCAACCGTACCTTGACCACTGACACGGATCAACGGGCTCAACATCGACAAGTCTGCATTGGTACCAACGCCTTTAACAAAGGTCATGGTGCCAGTCAGCGCTGTAAAGTCGGTTTTTTGCGATTCATCATAACCCGTGTTTAGGCCTTCAGAGAGTGCCGCGGTATTGCCTGAGAGCAACTCTTTGGCCTGGCGAACAAGCTCCGCAACGTTTGCGCCTTTTACTGCACCATCGGCAAAATTAAAGCCTAACGACCCCGCCAATGCGCTCACAAAGTCTTTCTGACTCTGGCCCTGTGTAGTTAATTGCCACTGTAATGAGCCCTTACCCATTAACTTATCGAATTTAACCGCATCGGTAAGTAATGGTTGTGCATCTATACCTTTTAAATTGAAGCCCGTTTCTATTTTATAGGGTGCTTGTTTGGCATTGATGCTCACTTTGCCCTGCCCTTGCCCTTCATAAGCTTGGAATTTATCCATGCTTAAATTAGCAACAGCGTTTTGTAGCTTTAACGTAAATTGATTCGCACCCAGTGTAATATCGCGCGCTTGCAAACCACTTGAGCGCACCACAACATTCGCATCTAGCGCATTAAGTACAGATAAGTCGAGTTTAGTGTCATCCCACACAATAGGTTGCGCTGGCGCATCTTCAGCTGGTTGCTCAGGCGTTTCAATCGGGTCTGGAAGATATGGATTGAGGTCTAACATGCCTAAATCTACGTTGGCTTTGACCGCCAAACGGGCGCCTAAATTAACCGAGCTTGACCCTTCAATTGCCAACTTGTCTAATTTTGCAACCAGTTTAGAGATGCTGAACGTCTCGCCAGAGAACTGCATTGCACCATCAATACTAAACGCGTTAAATGCATTCTCTTTGGCATCAAGTGTAACGCCTTGCCATTTGGCTAACTCTTTAACTGAGTCACCATCGACGTGCAACTCACCTGTGATATTTTTACCTTGCTCGGCAATATCACCCTTAAACTTTACGTTAACCAGCTTTGATTCAATGGCGTTGGTTACTGAAAAGGTGCGCCCTTCAATGGCTTTAATTGGGTTATCGACCACCACATCAAGCTCAAAACGCTGCTCCATGTAGGTAATACCACCTTTAAGCTCTAGCGGCTTGCGCAAAGATTCTAACAACACAGCTAATTCTAAATCGTTGATCTGTTGCTTCGCCCCCGATTGCCCATCAACATAGGTGAACTGACCACCATAGATAGCCACCTCACCTAATTCAATATCAAAACTTTCCGGTAAAGAGATCTGCCCTGAAGATTGTTGCTCTGGCTGCTCTTGTGCCACCGAATCAAACAGCTGCCAGTTACCTTTACCTTGCGCATTAGTCTCAAGAAGAATATCTGGCTCTCGGATCACAAACTTATTAATTTTGACCTCACCAGAGAAAACTGTGCTCCATGGGATATGAATATCTAGCTGCTTCATAGTCGCCATTTGTGCACGTGAACCACCTTGCATATTGCTAAAACTCACATCATTGAGTTCAAGACGTAGTGACGGGAAGATAGCCAAGTCTTTGTCACCGCCGATGGTGAGTGTACGACCAGTGGTTTTCTCTACCTCCTCCGACACTTTGGTGAAGATAGCATCGACAGGAATAAAAAATGGGATGGCGATCAATAATCCGATGATCACTATCACGATAACGCCTAATACCTTAGCTAGGGTTTTCATGTTTAACCTCGTTCCTTTTAAGACAACAATGTTAGCATAACCTATTGGTTCTCTTAGGTCATTGTAGTTAAGTTTAATGAATCTATGATGATAGTTGTTTGCGTGTTACTTACCAGCGATACCCGACTTGTAATCCAAGACCGTCCACTCCTGGATTAGGCGGCGCCAGACCACCATTTGATGTATGTTGATAGCGCAAAGCAGCAAACACAGGGAGCTGTGCAAAGTCGTAGCGATAACTTGCGCTACTCATGAAGTGCCAACGACTTCCTACATAATGTGCATAGTAATAGTTGCTATCGACATACGTGGGCGCAAACTCGAATCTCAGTTGGCTTTGTTCAGATTGCCATACAGACCAATACAAACCTGCGGAGTAATATGACACATCTGAAAAATCAGCCCAGCCATAATACTTATCCAAGCCATGAAATTCCCCATACGTAAACACCCAACCGTCAGACCACAGAAATGATTCAGTGGTGTCGACGCTATAGGAAATGGCAGCCATGGTGTCATCGTCATTTGCACCGAGCGTATAGCCGCTAAACACAGCCACTTCGTCAGCTACAACCTGACTAATATTAAATGCAATCGCGCACAGCAGTACCGTTTGATAGGGTCCTGGTAGAAATTTATAAACTGACATCTTTCCCTTTAATAGTGAGCACTTAGAGGTTTATCGTGAGGGTAAAAGCATAGCGCATAGCATGCCCTTCACCTAGGGCGTTTTGAACTTTGAGGTATGAATTTTGTTCAAATCTACGCTTTTAATGCTAGGAGTGAGTTATAGTGCGCGCAAAGAGCAACACGCACGAGTATTTAGTAAGGATTTACAATGGATGTACTCATTGATACACCGCGCTTGCAAATGCGCCAATTTCGCATTGAGGACGCGCAAGCGGTATTTGATTTTAACGCCGATACACATGTCACGCGCTACACCGGCGATGCTGGATTAGTAAAAACCTTGGATGACGCTAAAAAAATCATTACCGACATATGGCTGCGTGATTATGCCAAGTATGGTTATGGCCGCTACGCCTTAATCCATAAAGCAGATCAGAAACTCATTGGCTTTTGCGGCTTAAAATACGACCCAGGGCACCCGGGCACTGATCTTGGTTATCGCATGTTACCAGCATATTGGGGGCAAGGTTTGGGTTTTGAAGCGGCTAAAGCAGCATTTAACTATGGCTTAGACACACTCAAGCTCAACCACATTATCGCTGAAGCTGATGAGAACAATATTGGTTCGATTAAGATCATCGAAAGACTAGGCTTTACCCTGTGCGACCAATATGAAAAATGGGGACACCCACTACTGCGCTATGAATACACTCGACCAACAAGCCAGTACAAAAATAAATAAACAAAAGTCAATATTGCAACGGCCCTCAATCTCAGTATGATGCACAGCCCCCCTGCCTGTGGGGCTTTGTTGTATCTAGTTAAGTGAGTTGTACTAAGCATGAAGAAGTTGCTGATTTCCCCGTCAAAAATGGCATTAGCCGAACAAGAAAGTTTGATTTATCAAAACATCCTAAAGCAGGCGACAGACATTAGCCTCAATCTTATGGCGGTTAAAGTTGAGAATCATCCCGACGATTTTCTTGGATGGGCATATGAGTTACTTGATGTGGTAACCGAGCGTCTTAACTTTGAGTTACTCGAACAATCACAACTACCGACCGTAAAGAAGTTGCAGAGCTTACTTAAAGAGGCCATCAGCTTTTTACAGTTAAAAACCCTGCGCATTGCCCCATGGCCTGTCATTTGTGAATACCTTACACAGAACAAAGCACGCATCTTGCTCGATGAACATCTGTCATTAATGGCCCATGTCAGCGGCATCAAAGATCAACCGCTGCACACGATGAGCAAAGAAGACCGATTAGCTTTTGCTGGGAAGCACTCAGCAGCACACGACCCAAGTGTGTATACCTTTGATGCCGAGCTATTCGCTAGCACTAAAGGCGCTAAAGCATTTCATCAACAACTCGATGATCAAGCCCACGCTTTAGATACCGCACTGGCGCACATTCCTCTTGAAGGCGAGGTATCAATTGAACACTACCAAGCATTCGTAATGGCGTATCTTCATGTGTTTGTAGGTAGCGAAGATAAACCCACTTTAGCACCTGCCACGCGCCTTCTTGCGATGCGCCGCCCAGACGTATTCACCCCCATCACCAGTGCAAAGACAGATGCTCTATGCTCAGCACTCAACATTGCTAAACTCACTAACCGCGATTTTGAACGTTACTGGCAAGATGTGGTGCAAACCATCTCACGCCTGCCTTGGTACACGATGGCCCATGCTGAGAGCGAACTAGAACAGCAACTCGTTCACATCAAGGCACTGCTGCCTTGCTTATTCTATCACTTTGATAAAGATGCCAACGAGCAATCAAACTATTTTAAACTTTTGCATAAACCAAAACGCAGTGCATCAAGCAGCGCTACCACAGGTAGAAAACGCAGCAAAGAATCTGCTGAGCAGTTAGTCGACCGAGCATTGGCACACGATGATATTCCAGAACACATTCGGGTAAAACGTGAATCGATAATCAAGGAAGTGGAAAAAGGCCGCAGTGTTGCCGACACCATTAGCTTGATGCGAGCAATTTTCGGATAGAGTTAATTAGCCGAAGCGCCGATATTCGCTTTTGTGGGTCAGGCTTTAGCCTGACAATTTGCTATAAACTCAACAAATTCAAACCATACAAAAGCAAGGCTAAAGCCTTGCCTACACCACACAAAAGTCCCTTGTGGGGCAGGCTTTAGCCTAAAAACATTAATTCAACTGTGTGGTAAACGCTTCATGGATATGATTGAAGTGCTTTTTCTCGCACATTATCCAGATTTTTATTTATTGAGCTTTGGAGGCATATTGGCTGACGATTCCACTCCATGCATTCTGAAGCTCTGGAATTAACTTTTTAAATGCTGACTTCTCAGTGGATAGACGTAAATCATCAACTACATCCGACGTACTCCATACACTCGCATCATCACTTTCTTTGACTGTCACTTCAGCTAAACCATACAAGTACTCGGTGCGTACATCGAAGAACGCTGCGGAAACCGTCGTTGTAACTGTTATCTCTTTGTTCTTTCCTAGCTACATGAAATTTGCAACTCTCGGTTTTCCTTGGCAGCGATAGTAAGTGAGTAAGTGGACTCTTGTAAAAGCTCTACTACATCAGATTCTTCTAGATAAAAGAAAGAGATCGCTTGAACTATTGGAATTGCCGCCCTTTCCCTCGATTCGGTGATGTAATGCTTAAGTTTGGTTTGGCATTTATCTTTTGAAATTGACGTAACGGGTGCTTCATAGATAGCATGAAAATTAAGCTTATTATCTTTGCTAACTGACACTCTAAAATAAGTTTCAACAAACTCTTTATTTTGATTCAATGAATCTTCTCTAATTTTATCCAAGTTTATTACCATGAACATATTAAAGTTGTTCGCCAAAAGTTGAAGGTGGTTTGTTGGAGAACCAGCCAAGTCTGCTGAAATGGTCTTCGCACTCAGCGACAACACTGCAAAGCTACACGCAATAATAAGTATAATTTTCAATTTCATCGCTTAAAATCCTTTTATAACATTCAAAATGACTATGATTTTTAAACAATAAAACATCAACAAACCTAATATGCAAGAAAATAACAACTTCCATAGGGTTGAATATACTCAATACAAATTATCCCAATAATCATCTAGGATCTTGCTCGCTTCAGGTAATGAGCGAGCACTGTAGCGCCCATCAGTGCATTGCACTAGGTTCATGCGAACAAGCTTCTCGAGGGCGTCGGTGACGTCAAAATCAAGGATGCAATTGTGTGTCTGTGCAAACCATTGCTCGATTTGCTGATCAATGTGCTCCTCGCTCAATCCTTGGTTATCTGCATTGAGTAAAAAGGTATATGCCAATATAGCTTCTTTACAGTCTTCTTCCTCGGCTGCATCGACGAGCGTGTGAAACACACCCGCATTGTTATCGAGATTCTTAAAATAAAGGTTATCGGAAAGCGCCTTCATAAAGCGGATTTTGCGGTTCTTAAACTTGGTCCACTCTTTAAAGATAAAACTTCCAAACACGCCCATACCAATGCCAAACGTGATCAAGTGCTTCTTGGTGATTTCGACCTCTTGGTCGTTCAACCCCAACCAAAACGCCAATAAAGAAGCGAGCAACACAATGGATGCACCAAGCTTGGTGACTAACACTACGATACCACCTATGGCCGCAGAACCACCGATAACGACTTTATCAATGGGGCGCATGCGCACTTCGCTGTTAGGAAAGAGCATTTCCAAGTCGGCTTTAGGCACATTCTGGAACAACTTGATAATGGTAGAACCTGGCGTAAAACCTAACGGCTCCTTCTTTTTATTAGCAAAGTGTTCAGCGTCTTTGAACGTGATATAGACGGCCACTCTATCATAATTGGTGAACGTCACCTGCTTTTTACGCAACCCCCAAAAGCTACGAAGGGTCTCAGTCTTTTGTGTTTCACCGCGGCGATAAAAAACCATTTCTTCAAAGTCATCAAAGGTGACTTCCAGTCTTACCTTGAACAACGACTCTTCGCTGAGTGCATTTTGCAGGTCTTCATCAGTGACTTTTTCGAAGTTGGCGCTATCAAGTAAATCAGCAAACTCGTTTGCAAAACGGGCTCTGCATTGCGCTTTCTCTTGCGCTGAGGCAGCGAGCAATATGCGGGTATCACCTTGCGCATCAAACGCGGCGAAGTTATCTTTGAGGCTTTCAAGTTGCTGGTGATACTCAAAATGAATTCGATTCACTAATAAAGCGCAAAACACAGAAAATTGCGTTTTATCAATATCTGCCCCTAGGCCATCTGCGCACAGCGCGATGATGTCCTTTTTACGAAATGGAATAAAACGGTCGCCAGACATAAGTGTAGTTAAATTAAGTACAATCTAGGTTTATCTTACCTGATCATGCCAATTTCAAAAGGGTCATCGCCCAACTTTAACGCTAAAAGCCTCTTTTTAACTCTCCTAGCGTGCACTGAACATCACCATGTAGTTCAGTTATGCATACAGGCTGATATAACTCGGTGCAAGCGCATAAAATATGCACCACCAAGGTGCAGATGGCGAAAGTGCACGTACTCGCCACTCTTTATCGGTTATATATAAGCTATTGATTATTAACATTTTATATTCTTATGGCTGATTAATTTTCGACCTTGGCACAGCCTTTGCGATACAGAGTGTGTAACACAGTTTACATAGCAAAAATTAACAGGAATGAGACTATGAACAAAAACAAACTTGCAAAGGCGATTGCGTTAGTCGCTCTGTCAGTAGCTCCACTTGCGAGCCAAGCGGCCGTAACTGCCAATGTTGCTGCTACTTCTAACTACTACTGGCGCGGTATCACTCAGTCAGCAGACAGCGCAGCGGTATCAGGCGGTGTTGATTACGCAAACGACAGCGGTTTTTATGCAGGTACTTGGATTTCCAACATCGACTTCGGCGATGAAGCAAGTACTAGCTATGAAATGGACTTTTACGCAGGTTTCTCTGGCGAGGCTGAAGGCATTGGTTACGACGTAGGGTACATCTACTACGCCTATCCAGATGCTGCTGGTGACATTGGTTTTGGTGAGTTATACGGCTCTGTAAGTTGGGAGTGGCTAAGCGCTGGCGTTAGCTACCTAACTAACGCTGAAGATGATGCTACAAGCGAAGAAGATATGCTTTATCTTGAACTCAATGCGGCGTTCACAATTTTAAATGACACTGAACTTGCGTTTCACCTGGGTCACTCTAGCGGTGATACAGTGCAAGAGTGGTACGGCGAAGACGACAGCTATCTCGATTATGGCGTGAGCATCAGCAAGTCTGGCTTTACGTTTGGTCTATTACAGACTGACCTAGATGCCGATGACGACTTAAAAGCATACGTATCATACAGCTTAGACTTTGAGCTATAAGCAGCTCAAAGTCACATCTGCATTCATAACATCTATTGTTGCTGCAAAACCGGGGCCGAAAGGCCCTTTTTCTTTTATGGTACCGGGTGCCCTTTAGACGCTTCCCAAATGCGATACCACTGCTCTCGATTTAATCTTAAGGTTTGAGCATCCACAGCACTGCGTACTCGACTCATGTTACCCGTACCCAGCACAATGGCGGGTTTACTTGGATGCATAAGTAGCCAAGCGTACACCACTTGATCGATGCTTTTTGCACCAACCTCTTCACCCACTTGGGCTAAACACTGTTGCAACCGCTGCGCTTTTGCATCATCGCCTGCAAATAGTCGCCCTCCAGCAAGCGGAGACCAAAGCATAGGCGTTCGATTCAGCTGTTGGCACTGATCCAGCGTTCCGTCATCCAATGCCTGCATGTTATGGGGCGAAAATTCAATTTGGTTAGTCACCAAAGGAAAATCAAGACGAGATTGCAGCAAAGCAAACTGACTTGCAGTAAAGTTCGATACGCCGAAATGCAACACATCACCTTGGCGTTTAAGTTGCGTGAATGCCTCAGCCACTTCATCCGCATCCATCAAGTAATCAGGGCGATGAATAAGTAAGCAATCTAGGCGGTCAGTATGAAAGTTTTTTAGCGACTGCTGGGCACTATTGATAATATGCTCACGTGTGGAGTTATAGTGATTCACATGTCCCGGAACCGCCCTGTCACCTTGCTGCAATACGATGCCACACTTAGTGATAATCTGAATCTGATCGCGCACCGAAGGCTTTAACTTTAATACCTCACCGAACGCAGCTTCACATTGATACTGACCATAAATATCGGCATGGTCGGTGTCGGTGATCCCGAGTTCAATACATTGCTCTAGAAAATCGAGGTGTTCTTGTGGGCTACGCTGCCAATCCAGCATACGCCAAAACCCCATAACTAAGGGAGAGAGAGTCTTAACAGCCATACTTTGCATTCAAACATTTTTTTGTCACTATAACACAGCCTACCACCAGCAATTCAAGGATGTAGCACCTTTGCCCAGTCTCATCACCATGATTATCGTGTTATTTGTTGTTTGGCAGCAGTCAGTCCAACCTCATGAGACCCCAAACAACGTAAATACAGTGGAGCAGTGCGCGCAACTACTAACGCAACCATACGTGTCTGATAGCCAAGGCCTACCTCTGAGATTTACGCTCGTCAGTTGGAACATCTATAAAGCGGAGCACCCGCAATTGTTGCCTGATCTCAAAGAGCTCGCAGAAAAGGCGAACATACTAGTGCTACAAGAAAGTTATGACGACCCACACATCAACGCGCTCAAACCATACGCCTCATTTGCGCCTGGTTACAGAAGCTATCGCCAGCAAACAGGCCTTTCGGTGCTCAGCGATTGGCAGCCTCAGCTGAATTGTCGCTTTCATCAGCGTGAGCCTTGGCTGCGCACCCCCAAAGCATCCAGTGTTAGCCGTTACCCGATAGAATCAGGTGGCAGTTTATTGGTAGTGAACATGCATGGAATTAATTTTACCTTGGGGGTCAATGATTATCAGCAGCAACTAAAGCAACTAACTGATTTGATAGCTTTACATCAGGGGCCGGTTATATTCGCTGGAGATTTAAATACGTGGAGTAACAAACGCGCGCAATTAATTGACCGAGAGCTCACTAAATTGTCGCTCGAAAAAGTCGACTTCACTCCAGATCATCGCACCACAGTATTTGGCTTGGCGTTAGATCATGTGTGGTTACGCGGGGTAAATATAGAATCGGCGCTCACACTGGAGCGCCAAAGTTCAGATCATAATCCGCTGTTAGTGTCATTGCGCATCACGGATATACACACTGCCGATGATACGCACTGACAAAGTTACAACTTCTTGATGTTATTGGCACTGTCCCTGTCCACCAACTTAACCAGTGGATCGACACCCGCGAACTTGGGTTTCTCATCTACCCACACCTCGATAGTGTTCTCACCAGATGTAAGCTCATGCTTTTGCAAATATAAGACAGTGTTAGTTGCACTCAGTTTTTCAGGATCATCACTGAACAGACCAATATCGACCAATTGTGCCATCGGCTGCTCAGTTTCATTACCTTCACCATCGGCGTAGGCTTTTTTCGCAGATACATTCAAGGTGACTTTATACTGACCTTGCTCGTTTGCCTGCTCAGCCACTTCCACATCTTCTACAGATAACTCAAACAAGGTAATACGCTTAAATTGGTCATCAATAAACTCTTGCTCCTTGTCATCAGCGCCAGACTTTAAGAATGCCAATAAATCTAATGTCGTTGGATACGGGTCTGCTTGATATTGGTATTGCTCAAGAAATGCTTTGAGAGCGTTATTGGTCCTTTCAACACCAATACGATCAGCAATGGCCATCATCACAATCGAACCTTTTTGATAGTGCAAATATTGCTGATTTTCAGAACGATAGAGCGGCATTTCTTCATAGGCTTCCAAAGTACGACGCTGAAGATAACGGTCTAGTTCATACTTCAAGAACTTACGTAGCTTCTGCTCACCATACTTCTGGCGCAACACTTGAATCGCACTGTACTGTGACAAACTCTCCGAGATAACAGCAGAGCCCTGCACATTTGCCGCGCCAACTTGATGCCCCCACCACTGGTGTGCCACTTCATGAGCAGTCACATAATAAGGTGCATTAATGTCGTCTGGATCGCGTAAATCAGTGATGAAACCAATATTCTCAGAGTAAGGCACGGTATTGGCAAAACTTTGCGCAAATGAACGATAGCCAGGGAACTCCAAAATACGCAGTTGCTTATGCTGATATGGACCAAATGCTTTGGTGAAATAGTCAATTGAATCTTTCGTTGCCTCAATCATGGTATCGACATTCCAGCCATGATCGCGATGATAGTACACCTCAATATTGATACCTTTGTGGTGCTCTTTTTTAACCTCAAGATCGGCAGACATAATGTTGTAGAAGTGCACCATCGGCGCATCCATCTCATAACGGAAGGTACGACGCCCCTGTTCTTTATCCACTTCCTCACGCTGCAAATAACCCGGAGCAATAGCAAACTGGTCGATGTCTGTTGTTATCGTGGCGCTAAAGTCGATAAAACCTACACCTTGACCAAAGAAGCTTTGGTTATAGTAATGGCTATCCTCTAATTTATTCGCACGCTCCAGCTGTGGTAAGCCGCGCTTACGACGCTCGTTGCGATCAGCTAATTGATAATTTTCGCGATAGCCGAATGCAGGGAACAATGAATAGTTATCGATAAAGGTGCCATTCTCCACGAGTTGAGTATCAAAACCATTGTTTTTGAAACCTTGATGTTCGCGCACTACCGATATTTCACCTGTTCGTGTTTCTTTAGGCTGCAAAGGAGTTTCAAATTCAAACCACCACGACTTAAAGTCTTTCAACTCTTCACCTAACTTGCCTCCTTCAAGGGTAACCGCCCATTGTGAAGAGTAACGTGGCTTACTAACCAAAAAGCGCGTGATAGGCTGACCACTGGTATTGGTAAACTCGATATCTGCTTTAGCAACAATGCGGCGCTGCGCAGGATAGATGTCAGCCGTAACGTCTACCTTAGTAACCGTCGGGATGGGCGCATCCTTGTACTGCACCAGCTGTTGCTCATATTGCACTTGTAAATCTTCAGTCTGATCTTTGGTTTGATACTCATTTATCACCCGGGTGTTGTTATAAATCCATGCTCCACTGGCAACAAACACAAGTAAGCCAAATGTGGCAATGAATTTACCCTTGCCCCCTAAGTGATAGCCAAGCAAACGCAAACGAGTCATTAGGCTTTGCTGCGGGCCACGGTGCCATAGCCCATATCCCAGCGCCGCGAGAATGAAGGTTAAGCCTAACCAATACACGTTATACCAGTGCACAGCTGTTAAGAAGTGACCGTAGGTATTCAAATCTGAGTATGGTGCCGCTGGCGAAGAGGCAAAACGATACATATGATGGCTAAAGCCATAATTACTGAGCACCATGTTAGTCGCGTAGTAAATGATAAACAGCAGCATCCCTACGTATTTGTTTGGGCTGATCACTTGGAAAAAGAACGCCAGCACTGTGGTCATAATCAGCGGCAATACAGTGAGGTATCCTAAACGAAATAGATACTGACCCAACTCAATATTAAACTGGCCCTTTATAAGCTGGTAGGTGATGGTGAACATCATGCCAGCGGTATAAAGCAAGATTAAGACTAAGCTGATAGCAACCAGCTTGGAGCCCCAAAAGACCAGGTTATGGGTTGGATAGGAGTCGATGATATCGCCAAAATTAGAACTGCGCTCGCGCCACACTACCTCAGCGCTGTAATACACCAAGATAATAACCATAAAGATGCCCATGACACCGTTAATCAGTGGCACCATCGCTTGAGTTAGCGGCCAGTTAGAAGTGCCATACCATTGCCCAGGTACCAACAGCGGCGATATCAACATAAATAAGGTTAACGCCGCTAAAATCATAAACGGCGCACTAAAAATCACTTGGGTAATTTCAAAACGAGTGCGCAACCAGAACTGACTGCCAGTGCTGATACGCTTAGCTCGTACGCTAATATTATTTGCCAGTGCTTGCTGTGCCATCTTCAGCATAGAAGCAGAAGGTGTGAGTGGCTTTTTGTCCGCTTTTGTATTTTGAAAACCGGCTTTGAGCCCGAACGCAGCAAACGCGATGATGCTAGCAGTTAACCAAATAAGACGGTTGTATAAAAGGTTTCCTTCAAGGGCAAGTGTTTGCGTTTCTTTCTCTGATACAGTCCAATAACGTGTGGCATCCATAAACGCGCCAAAGCCAAATGGGTCCAGCAGTGCTGCCCATAAGCGAAACTCAGGTCGCTCAAAATAGATAGACACGATGTTGTAACCGATGAATAAAATTACAGCAGCGATATACACCGCCATCATCGTGCGAAAGCGCAAGGCAGCAACATGGCAACTTACCGATAACACAAACAAGGTAGGCACTGCCAACAGTAAAAAGGGTTGTACATAAAACGAGAGGCTATTGGGCGCTAGTAACTCGGGATTGAGCCAACCGACCAATGAGCCAAACCAGGTGCCAAGAAAAACGCCCAATGGTACAAAGGCAAATACCAAGGTTGTGACTATAAATGCCCCAAAAAAACGCCCAATGTGATAACTTTTTTCATTAATAGGTTTGGAGTAAACCAGCTCGGACATGCGCTCACTTTCATTGCGAATTGTCGATGATGCAATAAAGTTCACCACTGCAAACAAGCCAAAAATCAGCATAACCGCAATCACCATCATAATGGTGTATGGGCTATTAGCATTAACGTTACTGCCCCCTATTTGCACGTTGTCTGAGACTGTCGCTAAAAAAGAAAGCAAGAAAAACAATAGGCTACAAACATAAAATGATGGCTGGCGAATAAAATAGCGCAGCTCAAAGGTCAACATTTTTAACAGCATAACCCCTCCTTAGGCTGAAACTGCTTGGCGCTGCTGATGCAACGTCGAAAAGTAGACATCTTCCAAGTTACTTGCCACAGTTTCGAAGCCTTCAGGCGCGTCATCTGCAAATACATGCAAAATAGTATTCCCTGCAAATAAGCGCTTGGAGATCACTGGCAACTCCTGCTCTAACTCTTGCACCTCTTGTTGCGTGGTGACTTCTCTGCGCCATATACGGCCATTGAGCTGTTGCGTTAAATCGATAGGGTTGCCTTCGAGTAAGATTTCCCCTCCCGCCAACACTGCCATTTTTGGACATAACTCACTAACATCATCAACGATATGAGTAGATAGGATCACTACTTTTTGCTCACCCAAACTGACTAATAGATTATGAAAACGGTTACGCTCTTCTGGGTCTAGGCCCGCTGTTGGTTCATCAACAATCAACAAGTCAGGATCACCGAGCAAGGCTTGAGCAATACCAAAACGTTGGCGCATCCCCCCAGAAAAACCGCTGACAGACTTTAATTTGTGTTGATACAAGTTGGTGTGGGCGAGCAAGCCATCAACCACTTCTTTACGCTCTTTAGCATTGTCTAAGCCTTTAAGAACGGCCATGTGGTCAAGCAAGTCGTATGCGCTGATACGCGGATAGACACCGAAATCTTGTGGTAGATAACCTAAACGGCGACGAATTTCTTGAGGCTGTGTAAGCACATCTATACCATCAAAATTAATACTTCCGCTGTCTGCACTTTGCAGTGTTGCGATAGTACGCATCAGTGATGATTTACCTGCGCCATTTGGGCCCAATAAACCAAACATTCCTTTGGGTATTTCTAAGTTCACGCCTTTAAGCGCCTGTACACCATTGTTATAAGTTTTGCTAAGGCCTTGAATTGTCAGCATGAGTTTGTCCTTAAAAGAGCATAAAAATCTATGTTGGTTTATAACACAGGGCTACTAAGGTACAAAGGTTACCTTTATGTAAATAATGTAAGAATTTATAACAACTCTCCTTGTGACATGGCTCATAAGTCAGTATAAGAAACATAGTGACACTTACAGGAGCCCCTATGCAGCCTCATGATCATCAGCCTCTAAACGACTTTATTGAATATCCAGAAAGTGAAATGCAAGCGCGCGCTGACGAATTTTTAGCCACCGCCAAACGTCGCCATAGTATTCGTAAGTTTAGCGACAGAGATGTATCAGCAGAACTGATCAAAACGTGCATTAAAGCAGCAGGAACAGCGCCCAGTGGCGCCAACCATCAACCATGGCACTTCGTTGCAATTCATTCTGCGGATGTAAAAAAACAAATTCGCGAACAAGCCGAGCAGTTAGAGCGCTCGTTTTACGAAGGCCGTGCTGGGCAAGAGTGGCTTGACGCTCTTAAACCTCTGGGAACAGATGCGCAAAAGCCCTATTTAGAGCATGCACCTTGGCTGATTGCGGTGTTTAGTCAAAAAAAAGGGGGCCTGCACAGCGAAGATAAAAACACCAACTACTATGTTCATGAGTCTGTTGGGTTAGCAACGGGCTTTTTGATTCAAGCCCTGCATCGCGCTGGCCTAGCTACCTTGACGCACACCCCAAAACCAATGAGTTTTCTCACTGAAATTTGTAACAGGGATAAAGACAATGAACGCCCTTATATGTTGATCATCGCTGGGTACCCAGCAGAGGATGCCACCGTTCCCGCGCACGCACTGCAAAAGAAATCACTCGATGAAATAGCCACGTTTTTATAGCAGCTCATTCCAATCAAGCTGCGCATCTAGGGCGATTTCATCCCCTGGATGCAAACCACTGATCACCTCCACATGATCACCTTGAGCATTGCCAAGGCGCACATAACGGCGTGTGATTTGCGCATTTTCCAGCACCAACACCATATCCAGTTGCCCCACACTGTATACCCAGCTTTGTGGGATCAGGATAGCCTTGCGAGGCACTAAAGGCAGTGCCAACTCGCAGAATAGACCCGGTAATAATTGGCTATTCGTAGGCGGTGCAAAACGCATAACCAAAGAGCGCGAGGCGCTATCCGCTGCAGGAACAACCTCAACTAATTCTGTAGACTCAGCCAAACCCAATGAGGGGATTGTTACGCGATGGACATCGCCCAGCTTTAGGTTCACGGCTTGTTGCTCACGTACCGCGAACTCCAATTGCAACTGCTGCGGGTTATAGATGGCCAGTAGTGGCTGCCCTGGAGAAACCGTGTCACCCGCTTTAGCAAAACGCTCTACTACTCGACCAGAGATAGGCGCTGTAATGGTCGCATACCCTAGCGCCACACTAGCTTGTTGTTGGCGCTGCTGCGCCTGCATCAGGCTTGCCGACAGCGAGTCATGATTCGCCACTGCATTATCAACATCACTTTGTGATACCAACCCTTGTGAAAATAACTCTTGCGCTCGTTGTAACTGCTTTTGTGCTTGTACGAAGGATGCCTCAAGCGCACGCACTTGCGATTTCGCTTGCTGCCACTGAGCATTAAGCTCTTGCTGGTCTAAACGCACCAGTACTTGTCCTTGTTTCACCTCATCGCCAGAGCGCACAGGCAACTGCTCTATTTGCGCCAAAACACGCGCGGCAATGGTGGTATTTTGCTGCGCAATAACGCGCCCAGGCACCATCTCAAATTCGTCAATTTGCTGATACTCTATGGTATGAGTTAACCCCGTATATTGGCTCGTTTGCTCCTTATTACCCGGTGTAATGTGCTGATTAAATACTCCTGAGAACAAAACAATAGCAACAGCTAAAAAGCAGACCACGAGTATTAAGGTTATCTTAGCCTTCATGGGCCAACTCCTCTTTTGCAAAAACCAGGTAATACACCAAAGGCACTACCAATAATGTAAATAACGTTGAAGCGATAATGCCGAAGATGATAGCTACCGCCAGACCGCTGAATACAGGGTCAAATACGATCACGATATTCCCAAGCAAGGTTGTACCCGCAGTCAGCAATACCGGACGCATGCGCACGCGACCTGCAGTTACCAAGGCTTCCTTGATGGCCATACCTTGAGCGCGCGCTTGATTGATAAATTCAACCAAAATTAAGGAGTTTCGTACCACGATCCCTGCCAGTGCTATCATTCCTATCATCGCGGTAGCGGTAAATAAAACAGGCTCAGGGGCCCCTGCAACTTGGCGTTCACCAAACTGATTCAGTAACCAAAACCCAGGCATAATACCAATGACAGTCAGTGGAATCGCCGACATAATTATCAGTGACAAGCTCATAGATTGGGTTTGTATGCGCAGTAAGACCAGTATCGCTGTTAAAGCAAAGGCAAATGCAATTCCCATATCACGAAATACATCAATGGTGATGCGCCACTCACCTTCACCACTAAACGTGGCATTCACGCCATCTGGCAATTGCCACTGAGCGGTGCCACCCGAGTTTAGAAAGGTGCGCGATTGCCACTGACTCGTTTCAACTTCATGGCTACCATAGTCAGCGCTCACATCAGCAATCACTTCCGCTGGTGTGCGACCATTAAGCTCTGCCATCACATAAATCACCCGCTTGAGATCTTTGCGGATAATAGTCTGTTCTCGCACAGTATTAACAAACTCACCTATTTCCGACAACGGCACTAAGGGCACGGGAGCACTGCTAAGCCCAAGTTCATTGCTACTTTGCGTAAGTTGGCGCTGCCCTTTGATTTGTAATGCGAGGATCTGTGCCTCGTTGCGCTGCTCATACGGCAGGGCAACATGAATGGGCAGAACCTTGGCCTCATCTTCAACATAAAGCGCTCCCACTTGCTTGCCACTGACCGCCACCTCGATTGCATTGGCAACATCCGCAGTAGATAAACCTGATAACGCCGCTTTAGTTTTATCGGTCACAAAGCGCAACTGCTGCTGTGGGCGCTCAAGCGAGGTGTCGACCTCGACCACATGAGGCTCCTGACGTAATCTGTGTGCTAAGAGTTGTGCACCTAGCCGGTGTTGCTCATGAGTGACAAAAGGCTGTGCATACACCTCAGCAACCAAGGTGCTCAGCACAGGTGGCCCAGGAGGCACTTCTATCACTTTGATATTGATACCATTAGTGGCAAGATCATTAAGTTGTTCACGCATACGCAGTACCACAGCATGGGATTGATGCTGGCGGTGTGATTTGTCACTGAGCAAAATACGCAACTCGCCCATATGCGCACCAAATCGACGGTAATAGCCTCGCACCATGCCATTAAAGTCCATGCTCGATGGCTGCCCTACATAGGCGGCAATACTCGTGACCTCGTTTAGTTGCCATACGGTTGCTTGCACTTTAGCAACCATGGATGCGGTTTCTTCAAGGGACGCACCTTCTGGCATATCTACCAGCACTTGCACTTCGCTCTTGTTGTCATAAGGCAAGAGCTTGAGTGGCACATAGCGCAGCACAGGTAAGCTGGCACTGAGAGTAAATAATGCTAACACCCCGTAAAGCGCCAACTTAGCTTTGCTTTTACTATCTAAGAAACGCTGCAAAACCCGCGTGTAGAGATTCGCTTTAATAGCCGTTTGCTCAGCAGTATGAGCGTGTGGCTTGAGTAGTTTCATCGCCAGCCAAGGAGTGACGAAAAATGCGACGATAGTTGAGAGCGCAACGCTGATTGGCACATTGAACGCCATTGGCGCCATATAAGGCCCCATCATGCCGGTGATAAACGCCAGCGGGAAGAACGCCACCATAATCGTTAAGGTCGACATCAGCAGTGGTGTACGGATCTCCGCCATGGCCGCCACAATACGCTCTTGTACAGTACCTGTTCGGCCAAGATAACGAGTAATGTTGTCGATACCTGTGATTGGGTCATCTACAAGCAAGCCTAAGGCTAAAATCAATGCAAATAAGGTGACTCGGTTGATGGTGTAGCCAAATATCCAGTCAAAGCTGAGCGTTAAGCCATAACAGATTGGCAATGCAAGGGCGATAACGATCGCTGGACGCCACCCCAAAAACACACCGATAAACAACACCACGGTCACAATGGCAAAGAGCAAGCTAGCACCTAAGTTGTTAACCTTTTCATTGGCCGTTTGGCCATAATCTCGCAAGGTAATAACCTTCACTTCAGGCGGTAATAGCTGCTGTTGCAAACGCGCTATTTGTTGATGTACGTCTCGAGCAACACTCACAGCGTTAGCGCCCGATTGCTTGGCGACGCTCAGCGTCACCATAGGCATCGTGTGGTTGTCATTGTCGGACGTTTGCAGCCATTGATAATGTGCACTTTCGCTGGGCCCTTCCTCGATGCGAGCCACACTGTCTAGTCGCACAGCTTGCCCATTTACAACGTTCACCACCAATGCACCTAGCTGCTTTGCATCACGCAACACGTCACCTGCTTGCACTCGTAAGTGCCACTGGCTGTGAGCATCTTTTACCGTACCAACATCACGCAGCTGGTTTGAGACACTCAATGCATAAAGTACATCTTGAATTGTAGTCTTATGCGCATTAAGCGCAGCGCTATCAAGATAGACATTGGCTGTGCGCGTTCGCCCTGCGACCACTTTAACTTCACTGGTGTCGTCAATTTGCTGTAGGTGGGTAGCTAGCTCTTGGGCGATACGAGTGAGTTGATAATCGTCATACAGCGCCTCATCCTCGCTATATAAACCAAGCATAACAATGGCGACATCATCCACCTCGATGGGTTTTATTTGCCATTGCTGCACTACCGCAGGCATGGTGTCTTGGTAGGCATAGAGTTTGGCGTAAGTATCTATTAGTGCTTGTTCACGAGAGTGCCCTACTTCGAAGCGCAAAGTACTTACTAATTGTCCGTTTTGCGTCATCGAATAGATGTGCTCAACGCCCTTGATTTGCGCCAGCAATTTCTCTAGTTCAACACTAACCAGACGTTCGACTTCAGGGGCTTCAACATGCGGAACAGAAACCATAATATCGAACATGGGTACCACAATTTGTGGCTCTTCTTCGCGTGGTGTATTCACCATTGCTAGGCTACCTACGACCAAAGCAAGGATGAAGATAAACAGCGGCACCGGACCACTTAAACTTGCTTTTACCCCTCTATCTAGCCACTGCATGCATTACTCCTGACAGAACAGACTATACAGAGTCGTTAAAATCGCGCGGGCATTGTCATTACACAAGCTGTAGTAAATCGTTTGTTTGTCTCGACGCGTGGCAACAATTTGTTCTTGTCGCAGCACCGCTAAATGCTGCGATAACGCAGACTGACTCAAAGGCACTTGCGCGTTAAGTTCACTGACACTGAGCTCTCCTTGTTGCAAACAACACAAAATCATCAAGCGGTTTTTATTTGCTAATAATTTGAGCAAGGCCTGCGCCTGTTCGGCATTGTCTGCCATTTTCATGAGATCCATAAACTCTTCCTCGTATACTGACAGCAAGTATAGAAACTAACATTAGCTAAGTCTAATATTAATATTTGCTAATTTAGAATTTACTAATATACTTGTTAGTAACTTCCGTTCACCACCTTGGATGTTTGTATGAGAATTAACGCAGCGCTGAGGCTAATTGCTGGCATCATGATATTGCTATCGCTATTGTTAACCTACATGGGAGGCCCTATGTGGCTTTGGTTTACTGCCTTTATAGCACTAAACCTTATCCAATCTGCATTCAGCGGTTGGTGCCCGATGATTTCAATTCTTCGCAAGTTAGGCATGGAGGAGTAATATGCTCACGCCAATTCCAGATTTACTTAAAACTATCGCCCCCAAGCAACGTCGTATTGACGCGCAACAGGCAAAATCAGAGATTGATGAAAATCACGGCTTACTAATAGACGTGCGCGAGCCAGCCGAGCACGCTACGAGAGCGGCGGTAGGCGCCGTTAATATTCCTCGCGGGGTGTTAGAAATGAAGTTAATGGAAATAGAAAAAGATCCGGCTCGACCCATTTATCTACATTGCGCCAGTAGTGCCAGAGCAACGCTAAGTGCCGAGCAGCTCACGCGTGTGGGTTATGAAAACGTAACGGTGATCAGCTGCAAAGCTGACGATGTGTGTAACGCTTTTCAAGCGTAAAGCCAAGGTTAGGCATGAAAAGCGCGGTTAACTATCGCGCTTTTCTTTTTCCGCTAAACGCTGTTCAATGCGCTCCACTGCATTGACTAAACGCTGCAACAACTCCTGCTCAGGTACAGAGGACGGCTCTGATGATGCAGTTTTCTGCTGCTTTTCTGCCAACCGCTCTTTTTGCGTTAAAATTTGTTCACGAAACTGCTGTGCGTCAATGACCCCAAGTAGCGATACCAATGCGCCTGTGCCAGACTGCCCAGCGGTCTCAAAACTCAAGCGCTGCAAGTTAAATAAACGCATGATCGGCCCCTGAGTGAGAGCCACATCAGTGATCTTATCAAGCGGGATCGATTTTTCGACCTTAACCAAAATACCTCGTTTAACAACCAGCTTTTTCTCACTGAGCGTCGCCGACATGGCATCAAGCATTTTTCCACTGACCACCCAGACTACAACGCCCACTACGGGTAGCAAAACGATACCAAACAAAGTAACACAACACACAAAAAGCCATGTGAGTAGCCAGTATTGCTTCACTTTCGGATCAAATTGCGCTGTTGCGAGTACAGACTCTTGCTTCATCGGCTTACCCTAATTGATAGTCAAATTGATAATGGTGCACACCATTTTCGATGCGAATGCTCATGCTTCCTGATAAACCAACAAGCTCGCCACTGCCTGAATCTGGCACCACTTCTAGAGTGAGTCTATCTTTACCTTGATCCATGGTACCGAAGTGTTGCAACACAAAACTGCCTTTTTTATCCCCTAGCGTGCCCGTTACCTGCTCAATGGCAACATAGCCAGCAGAACCTTGCACGGTAGTCATAGCGCTTAACATCTCGCCTTGGCTAATACCATGTAATTCACCAGTAAATGCCTTGTCGATAGACATACGCCCTAGCTTGATGCCATCGACGCCCGTGGTGTATCCCTCTTGCGGATTGAGCGTCACTGTAAACGTACCTGTTGCTTGCATATGCATAATTCCCTGTTAATTGTTCACAAAATCATTGTGATGGAAAATCCAGCGCCGTGCAAATTATGCGCACAGTGGTAGTACAACCAGTAACATTGAACACCAAGATAATTAACCGACTCTACACGTCACTCATAAAAGCAGCGATGTTCACCACTAGAGCATGTTACACTCTTAATCTGTGTTCCCCGGTAGGTTCCAACATGACCGATACAGCCACTGAAAAAAGTGCTCTGCGCCATCTGCGCCCTATTTTTCGTTTTCTCATTCCCTATAAATGGGTTGTCGCAGCCGCGCTCCTCGCTTTGGTGATAACCGCCGGTATCAACTTGTCATTGGGTCAAGGGCTCAAACAAGTCATTGACCAAGGCTTTATCGCCGGCTCAATGACCCAACTGCGCGCATCTGTCTTTGTGCTCATCGCTTTAATTGCGGTGATGGCTGTAGGTATTTTTTGTCGCTTCTATCTTATGAGCTGGATTGGCGAGCGTGTAAGCAGCGATATTCGCAAAGCTGTTTTTGAGCGCATCGTAGCCCTACACCCGAGTTATTTTGAAGAAAATCGCAGCGGCGAGATTATGTCTCGCCTCACCACAGACACGACCTTATTGCAAAGTATTGTCGGCTCTTCGTTATCAATGGCACTGCGCAGCACACTGATGTTAATTGGCGGTGTGATCATGTTATTTGTGACCAACATCAAGCTTACGTTGATTGTGCTGTTGTGCGTTCCGACTGTGCTATTGCCAATGAAGCTCTTCGGCAAGCGGGTGCGCAAATTGGCAAGCAGTTCACAAGATGCCATCGCGGATATCAGCACGTATGCTGGTGAAGTAATGCAAAATATCAAAACGGTGCATAGCTTTAACCGTCAAGGCCAAGAACGCCAAGCGTTCGATTCTGAAGTCGATAAAGCCTTTGCCGTCGCCAAAAAGCGTATTATGCAACGTGCATTCTTAATCGCTTTTGTGATTTTTATCTCTTTTTCAGGGATCAGCTTCATGCTCTACAGCGGCGGCGTTGATGTGTTAAACGGTACCATGTCAGGAGGTGAGCTAGCTGCGTTTGTGTTTTACGCTATCGTGGTGGCGATGTCGGTGGGTACTGTTGCTGAAATTTATGGCGAATTGCAACGCGCTGCGGGTGCGGCAAAGAGACTGGTTGAATTACTCGAAGTACGCAGTGATATTGCTGACCCAATTAATCCTGTTGCACTGGCAAGCACCGCAGAGCCACTTTTACAGTTCAAAGACGTGACTTTTCATTATCCATCGCGCCCCAAGCAAGCGGCGCTAAGTGACTTTAACTTGAGCATTCGCAGTGGTGAAACAGTCGCCATAGTTGGTCCTTCAGGTGCGGGAAAAAGCACGCTGTTTGAGTTATTACAACGATTCTATGACGTTTCAAGTGGCGGCATCACTGTGCAAGGCACCAATATCAAAGACCTTACTTTACATGACCTACGCGACAAGATGGCGATTGTGGCACAGCAACCTGTGCTTTTTAGTGCGGATGTCTTTCACAACATTGCCTATGGCAAACTCGATGCAAGTGAAGAAGATGTGATTGCAGCTGCAAAGCAAGCCCATGCTCATGACTTTGTTACCACGTTACCAGAGGGCTATCAGAGCTTTTTAGGCGAGCGCGGCGTGCGTTTATCAGGTGGTCAAAAACAACGTGTCGCTATCGCCAGAGCGATATTGAAAGATCCTGAAATTCTGCTGCTTGACGAAGCGACAAGCGCATTAGACGCGCAAAGTGAGCATCATGTCCAAGCTGCATTGACCGAATTAATGAAGTCACGAACAACGCTTATCATTGCTCATCGCCTTAGCACGGTTATGCATGCCGATAGAATTGTAGTGATGGATGAGGGGAAGGTTGTGGCAAGTGGCGACCATTCGCGTTTGTTGCAAGAGTCACCACTGTATCAAAGGTTGTGTGAGCTACAGTTTAATCAGCCCACACACACGTCTTAGTTTTGTACGTTTGGTACAATTTGAATTTCAACACGGCGGTTAAGAGCGCGGCCATTCGCGGTGCCATTATCCGCGATAGGACGTGTTTCACCCCAACCTCGAGTGCTGACACGCGCAGCAAGGATATTGCTGTTCACTAAATAGCTTTTCACGCTTGATGCACGTTGCTCTGACAAGTTTTGGTTATAACCCGCATCGCCTGTGCTGTCAGTATGACCTTCAACGCTTAGGTACGTTTTCTCATACTTATTCATCACACTTGCGATAGCGTCTAGCGTCTTGTGAAAACCACTTGAAATATATGACTGATCCGTTGCAAAGGTGATGTTTGATGGCATCACTAGACGAATGTTGTCGCCTTCACGCACAACTTCAACACCTGAACCTGCTAGTTCATCGCGAAACGCCTGCTCTTGTCTGTCCATGTAATCACCGACCGCAGCACCTGCAAGCGCACCAATTGCAGCACCAATGAAAATACGTTTATCGTCATGATCACCTGTTGCCTTACCTAGCACAGCACCAATACCCGCACCAATACCAGCGCCTTTTTGTGTATTTGTAGCCTGACAGCCGCTCAGCACTAAGGTAACTGACGCAGCAACAACGAGTGGAGTTAACGATTTTACTAGTTTGGCCATGAGTTATATTCCTATTCTTATCCTCAGGGGATGGTAGCAAATATTAATGAACAGCTGATTAAGGCAACTGAACGCAAGAGCGCTATTGTAACGGTTAATATACTTTTATAAAGAGTAACTTGGCACTGGCGGCAGTGCATAAGGAGCAACAATTTCACTCAGCCTGCCGGTGTCAGCCATAGCACGATAGTGCATCATCAACTCTGACGCCAATGTTGTTTGCGAAAATTTCTGACTAAATACCATGTGTCCAAAGATGGAGTCTTCAAACTGGTATGGCTGCTTTACAAGGCGCTCCGTGGGCAACTTTAAATAACCCATGGAGTGATCAGCGGTGTCCTCAACGCCAATAAACAAATCAACACGGTCTTTTAGTAGCATCTCAACAGCTATTTGCTCCGACATAACCGGCACACGCGTTATTTCCTTATCATTGTCGAATCGCTTAAAGTGCACAGCACCTCGCATAGTGGCTATGCGTTTACCACGCAAGTCTTCATATTTTTCTACGCTCACATCATTTGAACGTAAAGAATAAAAGCGAAATGATGAGTGCAGCGCCATGTAGGGTGGTGTTAAAAACGTAAATTGCTTTTCGCGTTCGGGGGTGCGGATCAATGATCCCATGATGTCGACTTCACCTTGCTCCAACATATGCATACAACGTGAGAATGGGCATGCGACTGGTTTAAGCTTAACGCCTAGTTGCTGAGCAATAGGACGAAGAATATCGACTATCACCCCCTTTGGTTCACTCACATCGTGTGTCATTGTATACGGCGGAGAATGATGCACGGCAACAGTGATTTTCCCACTGTTGGCAAATAAAAAATTACTTTCAATTAGTAGAAAAAAACCGACAAGGAACCTGATACACTGCATGGGTACAATCTTGATTATGTTACAACTCATTTACGCAACCTATAGTGTCATAAAAGCACCATAAGATGTAAGTATAATTTAACTATGAAATTGTTATCGCTATTTTATCAATTCTTCCTTTTAGGCTGCACCAGCTTTGGCGGCCCTGCTGCGCACTTGGGCTATTTTCAGCGTCACTTCGTTGACAATAAAAAATGGCTCAACCAACAACAATATGGCCAACTTATCTCGTTGAGCCAACTGTTACCTGGCCCTGGAAGCTCACAAGTGGGTTTCGCTATCGGTTTAGAACGAGCAGGATTGGCGGGCGCTGTCACTGCCTTCATCGGCTTTACCTTACCGTCGGTATTAATCATGATGCTCCTTGCCATCGGTGCTACGCAGTTGCAGTGGGCCACTCAGGGGGTTATCACCGGATTAAAGTTATTTGCTGTTGTCATTGTCTGCGATGCCCTACTCACCATGGCAAAAAGCTTCTGCAATTCACACATTACCAAACTACTCGCCCTACTCAGTGCCATCGCCCTTATTTTCGCTCCAAGCTTATACACGCAACTGATCATTCTCGGGGTAGCAGGTATTGTTGGCATGGTGTTTTTGCAACCATTCGAGCAAGCGAGCACAAAGCCTTCGTCGTCGCTGAGTTTGGGCCCATTGATTATTTTTGTGGTGTTATTCGCGATGAGTTTTGTCGCGACATCTGGATTATGGCTACTTGCTGCGCAGTTTTACCAAGCTGGTTCTTTGGTGTTTGGGGGCGGCCATGTTGTCTTACCGCTGTTAGACACCATACTTATCGACGTTGATGCTGATGCCTTTTTATCAGGCTATGCGGCGGCGCAGGCTATCCCAGGGCCCATGTTTACCTTTGCGACCTACTTAGGTGCTGTTTTGTTACCTCAATCCCCTATTATCGGCGCATTGATAGCAACAGCGGCCATTTTCCTTCCGGGGTTTCTATTGGTATTGGCATTTTATAAACATTGGTCAGCCCTGATGGCTAATCCGCTTATATCAGGGATGAGCAGAGCCATAAATGCAACCGTAGTTGGCTTTATTGTGGCGGCGCTGTATAACCCAATCATACCTGCCGGATTATCGCATTGGTGGTACGTTGTGTTTGCCGCGCTTGGTTTATGGGTGCTGCGTCAGTATAAAACGCCAATACTGGCAATGATTGCCGCGTACATAGCATTAGGGCTGTTATTACTGCAATTTGGTTTCTAACTATAGCGTGTGAGTGCCCGCGGTCAGTGGGTACTCAATTGCCCTGTCACACTTTGATATGGCCTGAGTTCAAACATAGGCAGTATCGCCAGCAGATGATCCATTATTTCCGCTTGTAGATGTTCATAGTGAATCCAGCGTTTATCCGCGCTAAAGCAGTATATTTCGATGGGTAAACCATGATTAAGCGGCTGCAACTCACGCACCATAAGCAACAAATCCTGATTAACCTGCTCATGATTGCGCAGATACCCCTCAGCATAACGACGAAACAAACCTAAGTTTGTAACCTGATCAGGCAACGTATCTGCGTCGATGTATCGTGAAAGCGAAAGCTCACTCTCAATAGCTTGTTGCAATTGCTCGCCAGCGATGCGAATACTGTTCATATCGATGTTCAATGAACGTTTAATGCGACGGCCACCGGAGTCCAACATGCCGCGCCAGTTTTTGAACGACCCTGAGACAAGTGTGTAAGTCGGCAACGTGGTGATGGTGTTGTCCCAATTGCGTACTTTGACGGTGTTTAAGCCCAAATCAATGACTTCGCCGTCCGCGCCGTAGCTATCAACCTGTATCCAGTCACCATAAGTAACCAGTCGATTGGCGGCAATTTGAATACTCGCCACAAAGCCCAAAATAGTGTCTTTAAATACTAACAACGCCACCGCAGCGATGGCACCGAAGCCTGAAATAATATAGGTAGGTGAGCGCTCCAACACCAACGCGACGATGAGTATGGCGCAAATAATGAATGTAACGAGCTTCACCAGCTGAATAAGCCCCTGAATTGGCACTTCACGGGAAAATTCAAATTGGTTATAGATGGCTCCGCCAATACTCACGATACTGCTCACAATGAAGCCGCCATAGACGATCATCATGGCCTTTACACAGGTGCGGATAATATCAACATACAAGTCGGTCGCCGGGAACACGACATGAAAAGAGGTAAGAAACACGACACAACAAATAAACCCAGCGAGGCGTTTGTTGAGTTTCACTAAATAGGGTTGCAATGCTCTGGTAGTAGCAGGAGCGAGTCGCAATACGAGCTTTTCAACACTAGGTAAGACTAAACGGGAAATCACAACATAAAGTAAGATGATTGCTATGATGCCAATCCCTGTGGCACTCAACGCACTAAGTAGCTGCGCTTGGTCACTGTCGGCAAATAAGGGTTTGATGACACTTTGTAGATGACCGGTTTTCATACTTTTCCTGTATTTTTAATAACCTGCATTTCTAAATCTGTCGACTGTGCATCACGTTGCTTGGCGATTAGCTGATCTTTTTCATACCAAACATCATTGAGCAAGCGCTGGAACTCAACACGAAACTGTTTGTCATGCTGATAATCTCCCAACATCTGCGGAGCAATCTCTTTCACCTCGACTAATAGTTCGATGCTGCTTAGCTGACCCGTCATAAAATCACGGCAAATATGTGCACTTTTAGAGTTATAACATATCGTTGCATTGAGCAAGCCGTCAAACTGTTCACCCAAAACTTGCAGAGCAAAAGCGATACCACCGGCTTTTGGTTTCAGTAAATGAGTAAAAGGGCTTTGCTGGCGTTGATGTTTATGTGCGGTAAAACGCGACCCTTCGACAAAATTGACGATGCATGACGGGTAGTCTTTAAAGTTATGGCAGCTTTTCTTCGTGCGCTCTACATCCATACCTTTAAGCTTAGGATTTTTCGCAATTTGCTCTTTGCTGGCACGCTTCATAAATGGCATTCCCATTGCCCACGCGCCGCTGCCAATGAAAGGGACATATTTAAGCTCATCTTTTAAGAAGAACTTCGGCGCGGGTAAATCGGTCACTGCACTGAGTACAACAATATCCAACCAGCTTAAGTGGTTGGCGATAAGCAAATACCATGCGTCTTTATCTACGTCGCCACTAAACTGGACCTTGATTTCACCACAGCCTATGCGTAACGCCCAGCGATTACCGATACGCCATCCGTTGTACGCCCAGTGTAATAGCAAGGTCACAGGTCGAATTGGCGCAATGATCTTGACCAACCCGAGTAAGAAAACGATCACTCCCCACACCAAAGTGTTGGCCATTGCTAATAAGGTGGCTAATGCCCCTGCCAGCCATTTGGGTAATAATCGCTTAAGCATGGTTAACTCCCACTTCGCTCTGCTAATTGCTGATAAGTGGCGTCTTTTTCTTGCCATAGCGTATTGAGATGTTGCTGAAATTCAACACGAAACGCATTATCGTTACTGTAATCACCAATAAGCTCTTGGGCTAACGGGATCACCTCTACATGGACGGTCACTTCTTTTACGCGCCCAGCCGCCAAGTCCATAAAGGTTGGAATTCCACTTGGGTAATGAATGGTGACATTCACTATCTTACCAATTTGCTCGCCCATCGCTTGCAACACAAAAGCAATACCACCCGCTTTTGGTTTCAATAGATGGTTGAATGGGCTATTTTGACGTTGGTGTTTTTGCTTGGTGTAGCGCGTACCTTCAACAAAGTTGACGATTGAAACGGGCATTTCCTTAAACTTTTCGCAGGCTTTGCGTGTGGTTTCTATATCTTTACCGCGTAATTTAGGATTTTTCTTCAATTGCGATTTGCTTGTACGCTTCATAAACGGGAAGTCCAGCGCCCACCACGCCAAGCCTAAAAACGGCACATAAAGCAGTTCTTTTTTCAAAAAGAAATTCAAAAATGGAATTCGGCCGCGGAAAATACGTTGCATCACTAAGATATCCACCCAGCTTTGGTGGTTAGCAATAATGAGATACCAATCCCTGCGTTTTATCTGCTCAAGTCCTGTTACTTCAAGCTTATAGGGAGTAACCAACTTTTGATTAACTGAGTTACACGCAACCCACATGCTTGCCAAACCTTTTGCAGTTGCGCTCATCGCTTTTTGCCATGGTTTTAGCGGGATTAACTTTAATACGCCACACAATACAATAGGGAAAAACCAAAATAAGGTATTGAGGGTGTACAAACTCACACTGATAATCTGCCTAACTAAAGCAACTACTGCACGCAAAACTCATTTCCTATGTGGGGTAAAAAACAAGCGCCAATGATAGCGCTTTTTTTGACGATGAGAAAACCGATGTGTGGGCATAACGCCCACATCTATGATTAATCTTCGAAATAGGTGTAGCCTTCGAGGCCGTGCTTGAGCTCCTGCAAGTATTGTTGCTTAGCGTCATCAGTCGCGCTCATAGCGCTAATACGCTGCTCAAAACTCGCCGCCAATGCGTTGCTGTCATAATGTACAAACTTGAGTACATCTTCAACACTATCACCCTTTATCTTGTTTGTAAGTGCATACTCACCACCACGCATTTCTACATGCACTGAGTCCGTATCACCAAACAAGTTATGTAAGTCGCCAAGGATTTCTTGGTATGCACCAACCATGAACATGGCCAGGTGGTATTGCTGACCAAACTCATAACGCGGAATGGGTAAACTCGATTCCACTCCAGCACCATCTACATACTCGCGAATTTGACCATCAGAGTCACAGGTGATGTCTTGAATGATAACGCGCTGAACAAGTGGCTTATCGAGATTCTCAATAGGCACTACAGGGAATAACTGACCAATACCCCATACATCTGGTAACGACTGGAACAGTGAAAAGTTAACAAAGAGCTTATCAGCCAGCTTTTCATTGAGCTCGTCAATGACTTCACGGTGGGCGCGAGCAGATTCACTCAAACAGCCACGTACTCGGTGCAATGTAGCAAAATACAATTGCTCTACCAAAGCCCACTGCTCGATATCTAACAGACCCAATACATATTGACTATGGGCTTCACTAAACAGATGCATGGCATCGTGATAGCTCTCTAGTGCCATACGCGGATTCACGCTGTGGCAAGTTTGGTGCATCTCCATAACTACTTTTGGTAAGTCTGCATCAGCGGCAAGTGTGACTGGATTATTCGGCGCCCGCTCAACATCGATAACATCGGTGATAAGCACTGCATGATGTGCTGTTAATGCGCGTCCAGATTCCGTAATGATAGCCGGATGAGGAATATCATTGCTGTCGCTGACTTCTGCAAATGCAGAGACCACGTTACGCGCATATTCTTCGACGGTGTAGTTCATAGAACAACTACTGCGCGAGCCTGAGCCTTCGTAATCGACACCAAGGCCACCACCGACATCGACCGTTTTCAGTGGTACGCCCATTTTGAACAATTGAGCATAATGACGCGCACATTCTGTGAGGGCGCGGTGAATATCACGAATATTGGCGATCTGTGAGCCGATATGGAAGTGCACCAGCTCCAGCAAGTGTAGTTTGTTGTGCGTTTTCAGCTTGTCGACAGCACTCAACACTTGCGAGGCTGTTAAGCCAAACTTACCACGCTCACCACCGGTATTTTGCCATTTTCCCTTACCGACTGAATTCAAACGGATACGAATACCAATCGGCGCTTCGAGGTTCATCGCTTCCATTTCTTTAAGCAAAGCGTCTAACTCTGAGAGCTTTTCAATCACAATATTGACCTTGTGACCCGTTGCCTGACCAATCAAGGCAAGACGCATAAACTCACTGTCTTTGTAGCCATTACAGACGATAGTGATGTCTTTTTGCGCCAAACCAAGAATTGCCATTAGCTCAGGTTTAGAGCCAGCTTCAAGACCCACTTGGCCACTATCATGAGCCAGTAACTTGTTCACCACTGAACGCTGTTGGTTCACTTTAATTGGATACACACAGGTATACTCACCACGGTATTCTTTGCTTTGCTTTGCTTGTGAAAAAGCAGCAATCAAGCGCGTCGCGCGGTGTTGCAAAATGTCAGTAAAGCGCACCAATACTGGTAATGTAAGCCCTTGCTCTTTAAAACGCTCAACCAAGGTATTTAACGCTAAACCGTCTTTTGAGTTGTCGCCATCTGGATACGCAACCAACTCACCGCGTTCGTTAATATCAAAGTAACCGTCACTCCAATGACTGACGTTATAGACAGCCTGCGCGCCTTGGTAACCGGTTGGGTGGACCACCTGGGAACCCTTTTGCATAATGTACTCTCAAAAATAACCTGTGTTTTGCCGCTATTTTAATACCTCTTAATACGACTAGCGAATAGAAAATCATATAAATGGCGCTAAAATTTGATTGAGCATTGGGTTGCTCACTGGCAAAATTGCGCTTCTCAACAACTGGCGATTATTTAACTCATGACAAGTTTAGATAAAAACCACTGGTTTACAGAAATCAGTGACCGTGATGGCAGTGCATTCTCACTGCGTATCAACAAATTACTGGAAGAAAAACAGTCTCCATTTCAGCATGTAGCCATGTATGAAACGACTGACTTTGGCAACCTTATGATCATTGACGGTTGCACCATGGTGAGTACCCGCGAAAACTTCTTCTACCATGAAATGATCGCCCACCCTGCACTGTTTAGTCACCCAAATCCAAAAAACGTGGTGATTATCGGTGGTGGTGACTGCGGCACGTTACGTGAGGTGCTAAAGCACGACAGCGTAGAGTCAGTCACACAAATCGATATTGACCAAGTAGTGACTGAAATGTCGCTTAAATACTTCCCTGAGCTATGCAGCTCAAACGAAGATCCGCGTGCAACGCTGTTATTTGATGATGGCATCAAATACATGCGTGAAGCAGCGCCTGAGTCTATCGACGTGGTGATTGTTGATGGCACAGACCCTGTTGGCCCAGGTGAAGGTTTATTTAACCATGCATTCTACGAGAGCTGCTTGAAAGCATTGCGTCCTGGCGGTGTGTTAGTACAACAAAGCGAAAGCCCTCTGATGCACATGCCGCTGCTATTAGAAATGCGTGGCGCGATGAAGCAAGTCGGTTTTGGTGCGCTGCAAACCCTCCCTTTCCCACAGCCAATCTACCCTTCGGGTTTGTGGTCAGTAACGCTAGCGCGCAAAGGCATGGGCTTCGACGGTTTCCGTGCGTGTGATCCTATCGCCTTACAAACTGAATATTACACACCAGGCATTCACCAAGGTGCACTGTGCGAGCCGCCATTTATGGCACGCGCATTTGCAGGTGAAAAATAAACACCACATGACATAAAAAGCGAGTCTCAACTCGCTTTTTGTCACCTTAGTTTGCTATCTCATTTATAGGCAAAGCATTGCGTAAAGGTCATGCACATCAAAAAACTGCTACCAACAAATACGCTTGAAAATATCGAACTCCCTTCAAAGAATGAGCAGATTCCTAAGTCGCTCTATACGACAGAAGAAATAGAAACTATTTTAAAACAGCCACTGATGTTCGGGATTAAAGGTTTTCGTGATCGCGCTATTCTTGAAACATTTTTTGCTACGGGCATCAGGCGAGGTGAATTGGTTAAACTGAATATTGATGACATTGATTTCAACAGCAAGCTGGTTGGCGTTCTTCGCAAAGGAAAGGTTGGTGCGAGTCAGTTTGCGAGGATGTGCGTGGTTAGCTTTCTACATTGGTAAGATTCGCCCAATGTTTACCTTCATCGGATCTTGGCTAACAATGGCAATCGCTATGTGCCAGGTAAGTTGTCTGATTTGGCATCTCAGTATGTGAAACTAGCGGGGTTTGATCGTACTGGCGCGTGCCACCTTTACCGCCATAACACAGCAATTACAATGTTAGATAACGGCGCTGCTCTTCTTCACATCCAAGAAATGCTAGGCCATGCCAGTATCCTCACTACACAACTTTACACGCATGTTAGTCGTAAAAAGTTATCTGAGGTTTATGAAGCGACTCACCCTTCTGCTAAGGTGGCAGTGGGCTTTTCTCGTAATTCGAAAATTATTGCTTTAGAATGAAAAAAACCACGCAAATGCATGGTTTTTCTCGTATATCGTATGTCTTTGGTGGGCTGCATATGCAGGGATATCCAAAGCGCTCAAGATCAATACTAGATGAAAATGACGCGCTCGTCAATATTACTCAAAGGAGAACGAATGCCATATACAGCAATAGAACATACTCTTTCTATCAATCGATTTTCCACATACCGCCAAGCGGTTATCTCTGCAACTGGCGACAATTGCAATTTATTGGCACTGAAACTTTATGAATGGAATGCAGAACTTTCAAGCCGATTCTTCTTTCCTTTGCATATTTATGAAGTGGCGATTCGAAATGCCATATCTGACGCTATAAGCATTCGATACGGTCAGGATTGGCCTACTAATTCAGTTTTTCAAAACTCTTTAAATGGCTTAGATAAAAGGACTTTACTTTCAGCCTTGAACGGTAACTATCAGGGTGTTGGCAAGCTGCTACCAGAAATCAAATTTGTATGGTTTGAAAACATGTTAACCAGCAGGCATGACGGGCGTATTTGGAAGCCGTATATTGCACAAACATTTTCAAATGCACCAGACTCTTTGACAGCAAAGGAAATTAGAAAAGAGTTAAAGGATGCCTGCTACATAATAAGAAAATTTAGGAACAGATGTGGTCATCACGAACCAGTTTTTAATAATACAACTTTAGCAGATGTCTACCCGTTAATTATTAAGTCTCTTGAGTGGCGCTGTGATAAAACTAGTAAGTGGATGAATCAAAATCAGTCCGTCACTGAATTATTGGCTAATCCTGTGATTTAGCTCGAGACAATGGAGATCTCAAAATATAAAACCTACACTCGCAGCCTACCTGTTACACACAAATCCCCACTAATTACTGAGCAGGAATTTGTGTATAAAAGACTACCTTAATTGGTGGCTTGGAAGTTGTCTAAATGTATTAGCTTGCTATACCTGATCAAGTGCTTGGCTTACATCGGCAATAATGTCGTCAATGTTCTCGATACCCACTGAAATACGTACTAAATCGGCACTAACCCCCGCAGAAGCAAGCTCTTCATCGTTTAACTGTCGATGTGTTGTTGACGCTGGATGGCACGCTAAAGACTTGGCGTCGCCAATATTAACCAAGCGTAAAATCATTTGCAGAGCATCAATGAATTTAGCACCAGCTTGCGCCCCGCCTTTCACACCAAAACTCAGGATCCCTGACGCTTTACCGCCTGTTATTTTTTCGGCGTTAGCGCGATAAGGACTGTCACTCAAGCCCGCATAGTTTACCCATGATACTTTATCGTGACCTTGCAGATACTCGGCGAGCTTTTGTGCATTGTCGCAATGACGTTCCATTCGCAATCCCAGTGTTTCAATACCTTGGAGAATATTAAAGGAATTCTGTGGTGATATCGCAGCGCCAGTATTACGCAGCGGCACTACACGGCAGCGACCAATATAGGCCGCAGTGCCGAGTGCTTCGGTATACACCACACCATGATAAGAGGGGTCGGGCTCATTCATCACTGCAAAGCGCGCTTTATTCGCCGCCCAATCAAAGTTACCAGAGTCAACAATTGCACCACCAATACTGGTGCCATGCCCGCCCATGTATTTCGTGAGTGAATGCACCACAATATCGGCACCAAACTCAAACGGGCGACATAAGAATGGCGTTGCCACCGTATTATCAACAATTAAAGGCACACCATGCTTGTGAGCAAGCTCAGCTAAACGGGCAATATCGACAATATTCCCAGCGGGATTTCCTATTGACTCGCAAAACACGGCTTTGGTGTTGTCGTCAATCGCCGCATCAAACCCCTCGAAGTCATCGAATGCCACCATTTTTACGTTCACGCCTTGCTTTGGCAGAGTATGGGCGAACAAGTTATAGGTGCCACCGTATAGTTGGCTGGTACTAACAATATTGTCACCCGCTTCACAAATAGCCTGAAGCGCATAGGTGATAGCCGCCATCCCTGACGCCACTGCCAACGCACCAATTCCTCCTTCAAGGGCCGCAACGCGCTGCTCAAGTACATCTGTGGTGGGGTTCATGATTCGAGTGTAGATGTTGCCCGGCACTTTCAAATCGAACAAGTCCGCACCATGCTGCGTATCATCAAACGTAAATGATGTAGTTTGATAAATCGGCACAGCGGCTGCGCGAGTTGGTTTATCGGCAATGTAACCGTGATGCAGTGCAATGGATTCTAATTTCATAACATCCTCATGTAGTGATAAATGTGTCCTGTTTTGTAGACAAAATACACTATTGGCACTTACACACAAGGGGGAGAAAATAAAAGTTTTGACTAATTTATTCCTTTAGCACCTAAAAATCCGATTTAAAAGCATAAAATCGACTAGCGACTCTATATTTTGAATTTAATTTGCTTTTTGATTTGTGCTGTACGCAAAGTACAAAAGAACATGAAAATAGGTAGTGCTGCAGGAATAGAAGGCGCCCCCAACATCAGCCACCCAAGCTCTGGGTTGGCTAATGCGGGATTAGTTAAGGTTTTATTTTGGCCACTTAACCTCTGAGGCTAATACACGTTCTGGGGCGATATAGTGAATTATGTCACCACCTTGAATGGCGTAATCCAGCGGCGGATTTAAGTCCATATCAAGGGCACTTCGATTGTGTGCAATGCCCAAAATAGTGGCGTCATACTGGCGTTTAAATACCTCAAAAATATCCGCGAACGTAAACTGTTCGACATCTTTGGGTATCGCCATGGAGAAATGAGTGTCGCCGTGAAGGCTCGACATAATCTCTTGTTGTACGCGACTTGCACCCGGGTCTTCCATTGAGCGAACTAACACTTCCGCGGTACGGTTGGAGCTACATTCCACATTGGCACAATGCTCTGAAAGCATGTGTGCTTTACTTTCATCATCGAAGTACGCGCAAATATGGGCCGACTCTTTGACCAACTTGCTGATCTTTAACGCAGTGGTGAAGCTTTGATTATCATCAGCGCCTTCCACGATAACGCGATCAGCACTGCCAATACCAACGCGCTGTAACTGCTCTTCATCGGTGTAGCTCGAAAGTCTGACAAAACTCACATCCGGCTCAGAGAAGAATGGATGCTCAATTTCATCGGTGACTGCGAGCACAATCTCCCTGCGCACACGTTTTTTATCAGCCAAAATGTAGCGCACCATTTTACGGGTGCGCACAGGGTGCCAACCAAACATAATGATGTGATTGGCAAAATGCGGTACGTCTTTTTCACCTGTCATAGTACGCCTTATTATTTGTGTAATTGTTTGTCCTGCTTTACCGAGCAACATACCGAATAGGGCTAAACCGAAGGGGATTTGCACCAAGGCCACCAGCAGGCGACCCAGATCGGACGATGGGCTTAAATCGCCATATCCCACGGTCGATGTTGTTACTACGTAATAGTAAAAGAAGGTGTTAGGAGATAACAGAGCCTGCTCGCCAGCGAGCGCCAGCAGCAACCACGTCACTCCCATGTGCGCAAGCACTGCAACGACAACGGCCAGCCAACTAAGCTGATCGATATGGCTGCGAATACTCAGTAGGATGCGCTTTATCACTATCGGCATAATGTGCCTTTACCTCAAATACGAAGGGCGCATCAGCGCCCAACTTAGTTTTTACATTTGCGCTAGCTTTTTTTCTTGGCTAGCTCGTTAGCAATGTATTGATCTATCTGTTGTTCTAGTACATTAAGTGGAATAGAACCATGACGCAACACTTGATAGTGAAACTCGCGCACATCAAAGTCGTGACCCAAGGCTTTTTCAGCTTTAGCGCGCAAACGTTTTATTGTTAGCTCACCAATTTTGTACGACAGTGCTTGTGCGGGCCATGAAATGTAGCGATCTGTCTCGGTCTTCACGTTGTGTAGCGATAGCGCGGTATTCGAACTCATGAAATCAAGCGCCTGCTGGCGAGTCCATCCGAACATATGCATCCCCGTATCAACAACCAAACGCGCCGCACGCCACATTTCATACGTTAAGCGACCAAAATCACTGTATGGGTCTTGATAGAAGCCCGCTTCAATACCCAGATATTCGCTGTACAAGCCCCAACCTTCACCGAACGCTGATAAATACGCATTGCGACGATAGCTTGGCAGATAATCAAGCTCCGCATTAAGCGCAATTTGGAGGTGATGACCGGGCACTGCTTCATGCAATGTGAGCGCTTCGAGTACATAAAGCGGTCGTTTATCTAGTGCATAGGTGTTCACCCAGTAAAAGCCAGCTTCATCATCACGACTAGCTCCAGAGTAGCGGCCAGTGGTGTATTTGGGCGCAATACTCGCAGGTACAGGCTCAACACCATAAGGTTTACGCGGCAGTAGCTTGAATAGTTTCGGCAGCTGCGCATCCATTTTCTTAGCAATGTAAGACGCTTCTTTAATTAGCTCTTGGGGTGTTTTTGCGTAAAATTGCGGGTCAGTGCGCAGGAATTCAACAAAGTCAGCGAAACTACCCTCAAAGCCAAGCTCATCGATAATCGCCTGCATTTCACCACGGATGCGTTTAACCTCTTGCAGGCCAAGTTCATGGATCTCTTTTGGCGTCATGTCTGTGGTGGTGTAATGCTTAGCGCGGTTAGCGTAAAACGCTTCGCCATTAGGTACTGCCGAGATACCAATTGACTCACGCGCCCCTGCCTTGTAGGTATTTACAAAAAAGTCGTAATAGCCTTGATACGCGGGGATCACCTGCTGTGCAATCACCTGTTGTGCTTGGCGCTGCAACTTTGCAAACTCCTCGTCACTGACTCCGGCGGTATTATTTTTAAACGGTGCGTAAAACTCAGACTCAGTAGCCTCTTTTACAAGGTACGCCGCTATCGACTCTTCATATCCTTCAAGTACTGCTTTTGGTTGTGTCAGCCCAGTTTCAAGCCCTTTATTCATCCAATAAATATTTTGCTCAAAGAATCGAGGCACTTGGCTTAAGCGCTCTAAATAGGTCTCAAACCCCTCTTTTGAGCTGTAATCTCCTCGTTGCACCATAAATGACAGCGATGAATGGAAGCCGTATTCAGAAGTCAGAGGCATGTAATGCGCGTTATACAGATATTCATCAACCTGGTTTTGTACTTGGGCACGGATAATATTGAGGTTAATTTGGTTTTCATCACTAAGCGCGCTTACATCGATTGCATCTAACTTGCCAAGCAGCGCCATGCGCTGCTCATATTGCGCCTTTAGAAACTCGGGCGTTAAGTTGGGGAGTAGGTAGCCATCCACTTCGTTTTTGTAGGGATTGATGCTGTCTCGATATGCCACTATTTGCTCTGCCACCTTTTCAAAGGAGGCATCAACATCGGCAGAAGCATCATTGAGCGCAGTAGACGCACAGGCACTTAACCCCAGAGCAAGCGCACTGACAAGTGCTATTTTTTTTATCTTCATTGTTGGCTGCATTATTGTTATTTCTCATGTGTGGCTTGGCGAATGAGCTTACTCTAGCCCACATACCGAAGCAGTCAAAGTGCGATGCGATTAACTGAACAAAACCTCGGTTTACGTGAACGGCTGCATATTGTTTATTCGGTTAATTTGAATAATTACTTTTAACTATTCCAAAATGCTCAATTTTGTTCTTTAATTAGGAGGTGGTTATCCGCTATGTACCTGTTTTAGTGGATCTTTATAAAACAATAATAATAAGTGGTAAATGCGAAATGATGTTCCATGACTCCATGGCCAATGCCCAAGACAAAATGACCCAAGTGTGTCATTTGCTCGAGCTATACGCTTTGCCGCCCACCCCATTGAACTATCACGTGTTATATTCCTACGTCAGCAACGTTCATGATGAATTGAATAGCTGTTTTGATAAATCGGTAGAAGCCAAAAAAACCATAGACTCCGTTTTTATGGAAGAGCTGCACATTCGCTTTTTATCTAAAGACCAAAAACAGCAGACTGAACTCGTGGAACGTGTGGGTGATTTGCTGGGTAATTTGCAAAACCACACCCAAGCTAACCAACAGCACCTAGATAACTATCATCAAGAAATCGATCGCTGCACTCAAGGGCTTGATGAGAACGACCCTGAAACGACGCGCCATTACTTGCATAAAATAGCTGAGCACACCCTGCGCTTACGCAAGCAAACCATTTTATTCAAACAAATGTTAGAGCGCGTTAAACAGCAATATTTAGCAGCAAAATCGCAACTTCAACACATCAAACGCCAGCACAATATCGACCCGCTTACGGGTTTGTATCATCGCCATTACCTTAACAAACAAGCACAAATGTGGTTTGAGGGCGGTAAAAAAGTGTCAGTTATTTGTGTTGAAATCGAGAATTATCAGACATTTTGTCAAAACTACGGTGACCTCATAGGGAACCTCATGCTTGAGAAAGTCGCCAGTAAAATTCAGAAATACACCAAAGAAAGTGGCTGTAGTGGGCGTACTCAAAGCAACGAATTTACGATTTTACTCGCAGACATTGATGCTGAAACGACACAGGTTATTGCTGAGAAAGTTAGAACTGGCATCTCAAAACTGCGCTTTGTCAGCTCGCGCAGTGGTCAATCACTACCCAGCGTTGCTTTTAGCTGCCATATTGCCCATCGCACCAACGAACCTAACCTCAGTGAGCTTATTGCCCAATCTACTCGTCCACCGGCCTACTAAATAACACAACCCAGGGCGATAAAGGCCCTTTACGTGGCTTAATCCTTGAGCTGTTACTGGGGCTCAAGTACACTATGGCAAACTTCCCCTCTAGACTTGAATGAGCATGAAAGAAGCAGATCAAAAAACCACGCATTTTGGCTTTAAGACCGTAGCCGCAAATGAAAAAGCGGCCCATGTAGCCGATGTATTCCACTCGGTCGCGGCAAAATACGACTTAATGAATGATTTGCTTTCTTTTGGTATCCATCGTCTGTGGAAACGCGTAACGATTGCCAGCTCTGGTGCACGTCGCGGCCAAACCATTCTCGACTTAGCAGGTGGCACAGGCGACCTTACGGCTAAATTCAGTCAACTCGTGGGGGAAACAGGCAAGGTTATTCTTGGCGACATCAATGATTCAATGCTCAAAGTGGGACGCGATAAGCTTCGCGACCGTGGCCTTGTAAGCAACATCGAATACGTACAGATGAATGCTGAAGAGCTCCCATTCCCAGACAATAGCATTGATGTCATTACCATTGCCTTCGGCTTGCGTAATGTCACCGACCAAAGCAAAGCGCTTGCGTCTATGTATCGTGTACTTAAACCTGGTGGTCGTTTGTTAATTCTTGAATTTTCAAAGCCTGAGCACGAAGTATTGACCAAGTTGTATGACCTATACTCATTCAATATCTTGCCAAAAGTTGGCGAAGTTGTACTCAATGACAGTGAGTCCTACAAATACCTTGCCGAGTCAATTCGTATGCACCCAGACCAGCAAACGCTGGAAAGCATGATGCAAGAAGTGGGCTTTGAGCAAACCTCTTATCAAAACATGACCGGTGGTATTGTTGCCCTGCACCGCGGCTTTAAATTTTAAGGAACGGGCATGCTCGCGCACTTCGCTTTAGCCGCCATAGAAACACTTGCAAACCGTGTACTCTCGCTAGACTCGCAGGCAAGCGAGCGGCTCAAAAAAGTGCAATCACAGAGTTTGGTGGTGCATGTGCGTGATTGGCAGCAATATATTAGCGTGGTGTACGCCAGTGAAGGCTTGATGCTGCAACTGCACGAGCAAGCAGTTGAACATTATGATTGTTTTATCAGTGCTGATACTGACACCTTAATGCAACTCAAAGATCCGTCACTGCTCACTCATTTGATTCGTCAACATAAGCTGGATATCGAAGGTGACATTCATCTTGCACAGGCATTTAGCCAAGCTTTTAGTGAGCTTGATATAGACTGGCCAGAACACTGGTCTGGCTATATAGGCGACGCCCCTGCACAGCTTCTTTGGCAAAGTATTAGCAAAACAAAGCAGCAATTTCAGGACAACAAAGGCAAGGTAGATCATATTGTGCTGACGTTACTTCAAGACGAATTAAAAGTTGCCATACATCCCCTTGAAATCGAGCAGTTTACTAGAAAAAACAGGCAATTAAAAAACGACCTACAACAACTTGAGCAGCGTGTAGATGCGTTACTCGCACACTCTTGTCAATCCACAACGCATCGAGGTCACTAGTGTCGGCAGCGCGATTGTACTTCATCACCAAAACCTTACTACAACATGGCATAGACGAACTTTTGCCGCAGCAAAAACTGCCCTGGTTTGCCAAGGCACTGCGCAGCTGTTTGTTTTGGTTACGCAATCGCCATAAAGATGAGTCGGCAGGCAAGCGTTTACGTTTGGCACTGCAGGCGCTCGGCCCTGTATGGATTAAATTTGGGCAAATGCTATCTACTCGTCGAGACTTATTGCCAGCAGACATCGCCGACGAACTAGCACTGCTGCAAGATCAAGTACCACCTTTTTCTGGCGAAAAGGCGAAGGAAATTATCGAAAAAGCGCTCGAGCTTGATGATATTAGCGATGTGTTTGGTGAATTCGAGGTCACCCCTTTGGCCTCTGCGTCAATCGCCCAAGTTCACACCGCAAAATTATGTGATGACGACGGTCACTACCATGATGTCGTGGTGAAGGTGATTCGCCCCAACATACAAAAGCAAATCGACGCCGATTTGACCCTGATGCAACACTTCGCAACAGTCGTGGCTAAATTACTGCGCGAGGGTCGCCGTTTACGCCCTGTAGAGGTTGTTAAAGAGTACAAAAAGACCTTGCTAGACGAGTTGGATTTAATGCGTGAAGGGGCGAATGCCATTCAATTACGCCGCAACTTTGAACACTCGCCTGCTCTGTATATTCCGTATGTATATAGCGATTACAGCCGCAGCAATGTGTTGGTCATGGAGCGTATTTACGGCATCCCTGTTTCTGACACCGATGCACTACTCAAGCAAGGAACGAATATGAAACTGCTCGCGGAGCGTGGTGTTGAAGTATTCTTCACCCAAGTATTTCGCGACAGCTTTTTCCATGCCGATATGCATCCCGGTAACATTTTTGTGTCTTATGACAACCCTCACGATCCACAATACATTGGCATTGACTGCGGTATCGTTGGTACCTTAAACAAAGAAGATAAGCGCTACCTAGCTGAAAACTTCATTGCCTTTTTCAATCGTGATTACCGCAAAGTAGCTGAATTGCACGTAGACTCTGGCTGGGTGCCTGCCGACACCAGTATTGAAGAATTTGAATTTGCCATTCGTACCGTGTGCGAACCAATTTTTAATAAACCGTTGGCTGAGATCTCATTTGGGCATGTACTTGTAAACCTGTTCAATACCGCTCGGCGCTTCAATATGGAAGTGCAGCCACAACTGGTATTACTGCAAAAAACCTTGCTGTATGTTGAAGGCTTGGGCCGACAGCTTTACCCTCAGCTAGATTTATGGAAAACCGCTAAGCCATTCCTTGAAGATTGGGTTAAAGACCAAGTAGGTCCGTGGGCGGTAGCCAAACAAATGTATGCTAATTTGCCGTTTTGGGCTGAAAAAATGCCTGAGTTACCGGATCTTATTTATCACAGCCTCAAACGCCAACAACATCCCACACCGCCACCCGCGGTGAGTCAGCGCCCTATTATTTTGGCTCTTGCTGGGTGTAGTGGCCTGATCATTGCCGCTCTACTAACCTTAGCAGGACATAACGTGGCATCGTCTATCGCTGCGGTGACGGGTTTGGCGGCATTAATTTGGGCTTGGCGCAAGGGCGCATAACCCTATGACAATAGTGCTTTGCGCGCTATACTGCGCAGCACGTTAACGACTACTTCGGAGAACATTATGGGCATTGGCGGTATTAGTATTTGGCAGTTATTAATCATTCTTGCAATCATCATTCTTATTTTTGGTACCAAGAAATTGCGCAACCTCGGTGGTGATTTAGGTAATGCGGTCAAAGGCTTCAAAAATGCTGTTGCTGACGATGACAAGCAAGCAAAGTCAGAGCAAACTCCTGAAGAACAAAAGCTAACTCAAAGCAAAGAACAGACTGAAGAAAAGTCGCCAGAGCAACCTAAAGATAAGGTATAACCCATATGGGAATGTGGGAGCTGGTTGTCGTTTTTATCGTCGGACTCATTGTGCTCGGGCCTGAGCGCTTGCCTGTCGCTATTCGCACAGTAAGTCGCTGGATAAAAAGCATAAAAACAATGGCTAACCATATTTCTGCGGAAGTCAGTGAAGAACTGCGTGTCCACGAACTGCATCAAAACCTAAAAAAGGCTGAACAGCAGAATATGGAAGACTTACCCAGCGAACTACAAGACTCAGTGAAAGAGTTAGAAAAAGCAGCCCAATCTGTAACTCGCAGCTACGACAAACAAAAGCAGCAAAGTAGTAACAAAGATGAGTGAAACCCAAGCAAGTGGCTTTATTGCCCATTTGGTTGAACTACGCAACCGCCTAGTACGAGCCCTACTATCCGTGTTGGTGATCTTTATCGCCTTGGTGTACTTTGCCAACGACATTTATGCGTTTGTTGCAGCCCCCTTGCTCGATCATTTGCCCGAAAACAGCCACATGATCGCTACGGATGTGACAGCCCCTTTTTTCACCCCATTCAAGTTAACGCTTTTTGTTGCTCTTTTCGCTGCAATTCCCTTTATTTTGCATCAAGTTTGGTCGTTTATAGCACCTGGCCTGTATCAACATGAGAAGCGGATGTTGATTCCCGTGCTGCTCTCAAGCATTTTACTTTTTTATAGCGGCATCGCTTTTTGCTACTTTATAGTACTGCCAATTGTACTGGGCTTTTTTACCGGTATCGGCCCAGAAGTCATGACTTTGACGCCTGATATCAGCAGTTACCTTGGCTTTGCTCTAAAGCTATTTTTTGCTTTTGGCGTAGCCTTCGAGATCCCAGTCGCAATTATGTTATTGTGCTGGAGTGGCGCAACAACAACTGATAGCCTAAGGCAAAAGCGCCCTTACATTGTTGTTGGTGCATTCGTAGTGGCCATGTTTTTAACACCACCGGATGTATTGTCACAAACGTTACTCGCGCTCCCCATGCTCCTACTGTTCGAGCTAGGCCTTATTCTGGCGGGGTTTTATAGCGCAAAACCATCACAGGAAGAAAGACAATGAACAAATACCTTGTGCCAGCCTCACTTATTTTATTAACGACAGTTGCTGTGCCGGCAATAGCCAATAATGGCGTTAACGTACAGGCCCTTAAAGCCTGTAGCATGATTGAAAACGATTTTCGTCGTTTGCTTTGCTACGACAATGTTGTCGCGGGTGAGCCTATTGATGCACAGCGCCAAAAGAGCAAAGGCGAAGGGAAAGGTAAGAACAAAGAAAAAAACCTTCCTGAGCAAGCCGCCCCAAGAGCGAGTGCAGCAACAGCAGCCGAGCATAAAGCAGATGATTTTGGCCTTGAGCATAAGCAAATAGAAGAAAATTCTGCTGATGAATTAGTCGCTAAAGTGACTAAGGTGAAAGAAGCACCATATGGTGAGCTCATCATCACCCTAGACAATGGTCAGGTGTGGCGTCAGCAAGGTGCTGAGTCATTTATACTCAAATCAGGTGATACAGTTGTGATCAGCCGTGCGATGTTCAACTCATTCTTACTGAAAAAACAAGGTCTTAATAAATCTATTCGCGTTAAACGCACTGACTAAATATGATAGACGCGGGCGTTAATCTTACTAGCAGTCAATTCAGTAAAGATACTGACGAAGTCGTGCTGCGCGCCCGCGAAGCTGGCATCACATCAATGATGCTGATTGGCTGCGATGAACAAGATAGTCATGATGCCCACACCTTGGCGCAGCACTATGGCTTTTATAGCTGTGCGGGCGTACATCCTCATAATGCCAAAGATGCCAGCGCCAACTTAGAAGAAAACCTTCGCTGGCTTGCGGCCCACCCACATGTTATTGCCATTGGTGAATGTGGCCTTGATTATAACCGCGACTTCTCACCGCGCGAGCAACAACGCGAGGTATTTACTCGCCAGCTGGCTCTGGCCAATGAGTTAAACATGCCTGTGTATTTGCATGAGCGTGATGCAAGTGACGACATGCTGGCAATACTAAAAGAGCATGCTCCACGAGGCGTTTTGCATTGTTTTACAGGTGGTCCAAAACAGGCTGAGCAATACCTCGAACTAGGTCTTTATTTGGGTATAACAGGATGGGTATGTGATGAGCGCCGCTCACAAGAATTGAACCAAGCGCTGAATGTTATTCCTGTAGAGCGCATTCTGAGTGAGACCGACGCACCTTACTTGTTACCGCGCACTATTCGTCCCAAGCCCAAATCTCGCCGCTGTGAGCCTGCTCATTTGCCCTATGTTATCACCCACCTCAGTAACCATTTCCAACTGAGCGAAGCACGAATGGCAGCGATTACCAGTGATAACTTCAAGCGCCTTTTTCACCTTTAGAAGTATTTGAACATATTGAGTAGAATCAATTAATTGCTATTTACGCTGAGCGCGCGCCACCATTAGCTGGTACTATTTAACCTCAGCCAAGTTCTAGTTTCAGGAGAGCACTATGCCACAGTCAGGGTTGGATCTATTTCCTTACACACGCATGCGCCGTTTGCGCAAAAACGATTTTTCTCGCCGCTTAACGCAAGAACATCAACTCAGTGTTAATGACCTGATTTATCCTGTTTTTGTGCTCGAAGGTAAGAATCGTCGTGAAGCCGTTGAATCCATGCCGGGTATTGAGCGCCTTTCCATTGATTTATTAATTGAAGAAGCTAAAGAGCTGGCGCAGTTAGGCGTGCCTGCCATTGCGCTGTTCCCAGTAACGCCAAGCGATAAAAAGTCGCTGCATGGCGAAGAAGCCTACAACCCTGAAGGCCTCGCACAACGCACTGTACGTGCACTCAAAGAAGCCGTACCAGAGCTCGGTATTATCACCGATATCGCTTTAGATCCTTTTACTGTACACGGCCAAGATGGCATCATTGATGACGATGGCTACGTGATTAATGACGTCACAACAGAAATATTAGTGAAGCAAGCTTTATCACACGCACAAGCAGGGGCTGATGTTGTTGCTCCTTCAGACATGATGGATGGCCGCATTGGTGCTATTCGTGAAGCCTTGGAAGAACACGGCTTTATCCATACTCAAATCATGGCCTACTCAGCTAAATATGCATCAAGCTACTATGGACCATTTCGTGATGCCGTAGGCTCAGCGGGCAACCTCAAAGGTGCAGATAAAAAAACCTATCAAATGAACCCAGCGAATTCAGATGAAGCCTTGCGTGAAGTCGCTTTGGACTTACAAGAAGGCGCTGATATGGTCATGGTCAAACCGGGCATGCCTTATTTGGATATTGTTCGTCGCGTCAAAGACGAGTTCGCCGTTCCTACCTTTGCCTATCAAGTAAGTGGCGAATACGCCATGCATATGGCTGCTATTAACAATGGCTGGCTTGCGGAGCGCGAGATTGTGATGGAGTCATTACTTGCATTTAAACGTGCCGGTGCCGATGGTATCTTGACCTACTTTGCGAAAAAAGCGGCCATTTGGCTCAATGAGAAGTAACACAATATACACGGCGCTTTAGGGCGCCGTTTTTTTTACCTTGTTTGAAAACAAATTTTTAACATTTCGGTACAATTAGTGTAATCTTTCGCCCGTACACTGACGTACCCTTTTTTAAGGTTCTAACAAGAATAACGGGACTCCGAAATGACAACAAAGGCTCCAACAGCAATCGCCCTTGCAATCGCAGGTGCACTTGCATCCATCTCTGCTAATGCGCAAATATTTATTTCAGAATATATTGAAGGCAGCAGTAACAACAAAGCGCTAGAATTTTACAATCCAACTGATAATGCCATTGACCTAAGTGACTATAGTGTTGCTTATTATTTCAATGGCAGCACATCAGCGGGAACAAACTATCCGTTGATAGGCACTATTGCTCCTCAATCTACCCACGTAGTAGTAAACGCAGGTGCATACACCCCAACCAAAGCGCTAGCACAACAATTAAACTCTTTTAGCTGGTACAACGGTGATGATGCAATTGTGCTCAGCAAAGATGGTGAAGTAATTGATAGTATTGGCCAAGTTGGCGTCGACCCAGGTAGCTTTTGGGGCACCTCTGAGCTAAAAACGCAGAACCTAACACTACGTCGTATTGACGGCTCACCGCGACGCACCGATATTACCTCTGCCTATAACCCAAGCGTGTATTTCACCGCGGCACCACGTGACGATATCACTGACTTAGGTCAATATAGCGGCGGTGTAGGCCCTGTTGATCCTAATCCAAATCCTGAACCTACGCTAACCTGTGCAGACCCTGCAACGCCCATTCACAGCATTCAAGGCGCTACAGCGCAAAGCCCTCTTAAAGGCCAAAATGTTGTGGTAGAGGCCGTTGTTAGCGCTGACTTCCAAGCAGCAAATCAGCTGCGTGGCTTCTTCTTGTCGTCATTAGTTGCTGATGATAACGCGGCCACTTCTGAAGGCATTTTCGTTTATAACACCGAGTTTGACGTAAATGTGGGTGATATTGTTCGTCTAAGCGCAACAGTGGATGAATATTATGATGCTACGCAATTAAAAGATGTGGATGCACTGGTGAACTGTGGCACAACAGACGTAACGGCCACAGAAATCAGTCTTCCTGTTGCCAGCACAGCTGACCTCGAAGCCTATGAAGGCATGCTGGTACGAGTATCACAACCTCTGTATGTGATAGATCATTACAACCTAGCGCGTTACGGTGAAGTGGGCTTGGCGTCAGAGCGTTTGTATCAAGGTACGCAAGTAGCGATGCCAGGCGATGCTGCCAATGCCCATGAAGCACAAAATCAACTGAAGCAATTGTTGCTAGATGATGGCTCTACACAACAAAACCCAGAAGTCATTCCATATCCTGCAGGTGGTCTTGATGCATATAATACGCTGCGCTTAGGCGACAGTGTGTCAGGGCTTACTGGGGTATTGGGCTATAGCTTCAACCAATATCGTTTGCACCCTACCGATTCGGTGCAGTTCATTGCCAACAATCCACGTGTAGCAAGCGCCGAGCTATCTGCGCACGGCGACTTTAAAGTAGCCAGCTTTAACGTGCTTAATTACTTTAATGGCGATGGCATGCAAGGTGACTTCCCAACACCTCGCGGTGCTGATAGCGTTGCTGAATTTGAACGCCAACAACACAAGTTGGTCAGTGCAATCACCGCGCTTGACGCCGACATTATTGGCTTAATGGAAATCGAAAACGATGGCTTTGGTGCAAACAGCGCATTGGCTTCGTTGGTGAATGCACTCAATAAAGCAACAGCACAGGATCGATATGCCTATGTGCATTTTGGCACTGACCAAATCGGCACTGACCAAATTACCACCGCACTCATTTATCGTCGCGACCGCATTATCGAAAAAGGCACACCAGCAATTAACGACCAAGGTGCTTTGTCATATGGCAACAGAGCAGCTATTGCGCAGAGCTTCCAGCATAAAGACAGCAAAGAAGTCATCACAGTCGCAGTGGCACACCTAAAATCAAAAGGTGGTTGTCGCAGTGCACAAGGCTTAGATGCTGACCAAAATGACGGTCAAGCGTGTTACAACGCAACGCGAGTAGCAGGCGCGACTGAGTTCAGCGCATGGCTGGCAACCAAACCAACGGGTGTGAATGACGACGACATCATTATCGTCGGTGATATGAACGCCTATGCTAAAGAAGACCCAATTAGCGCTTTTGCGGATGCAGGATATGCCAATGTGATCCCCACCCTAGATGGCGACACCCTAGGTTATTCGTACAATTTCCAAGGTCGCCTTGGTAGTCTTGATCACGCCCTAGCATCACCAAGCTTGATGAATAAAGTGATTGCAGCAACCGATTGGCACATCAACGCCGACGAGCCACGCGTACTTGATTACAACGTCGAGTTTAAATCTGACTCGCAACAAGCAAGCTTGTATGCGCCGCATGCGTATCGCGCTTCAGATCATGACCCTGTGATTGTGGCAATTGACGCTGCAGAGCCTGTTGCTGAAGAAGCCGGTGAATATACCAATATCTCTGGGTGGTTCTGGCCGAAAAACTACACTATTGAGATCCCTGCAGGTTTCGATTACCTCGACATTGAACTAGAAGGTGGTTGGGGCGACGTCAACTTATACGTCAGCCACCAGCGCCGTCCATCGGTGTTCAAAGCTGATTGTGAGTCAACTAACAGCGGCGCAAATCAGCTGTGCCAGTTTGAAAACCCAGAAGGTGGTAAATGGAAAGTTCGCCTAATCGGTGCAACCCCATACGGCGACGTCACCCTACGCTACCGCGCACTTAAGTTCTAATTGCGCGAATACGCTAAGAACTAAAAAGGGCAGATAGTTTATCTGCCCTTTTTGTTGGAATACTTAATGGAAAAGTGTGCCATGGTGCTTGTTGTTGTCGGTCAACGCCTGTTAGATTTGAATTAACGCCGCAAGCTGAGGCGCGTTAGCGCGTCTCGCCCGAAGGCTCTTGCTGATTTGCCTTGTTAGTGCTTGATTGCGGCTGCTCAATGCCGGGGCCCTGCATCATTTGATTATTTTTATCTACGATTTTTTTATATTTATCCATCATGCTCACAATGGCGCTATTATCTGGATCGATTGCCCCTTCCAGAGCGCTCGTTAAATTTGCTATTTCCATTGCGTCATCTCTTGCTCTAACGTAGAGCCTCGCAATCTCCCACTCTTCTGGAGTGGTAGGTTTGGGCAGTAATGAAATTTGACTCTGCCATGCCTGTTGTTTTTGATTGGCGGCAGCATTGATGCCGGCAAACAGATACTGCAGCTCATTTTTTCGCTTTTTGGATTCATTGATTATGGCAGCTTGATAAATGGCTATAGCAGTTCCAACTATCCCAACGATCAATCCAATTATTTCCATCATATTGCGATATCCTCTAGAGCACTGACAGTATATTAGTGCGAATTATCGGTTAAGTAAGTTATTCACAACCCAGATTTTTCACGCTAACTAAATTTTATTCAATAATACCAGAAAGTTACCAGCCATTTTGATTACAGGCAATAACAGGTACACAGTTTAAAACTGAGCCTTCACCTATAGCCTCATAATTCTTAAGTTTAGTTCGACTACCACAGGTATCGCTTTCCCCCTGACATTTGCGCTGAGCATGGTGGGCGGGTAGCACAACTTGACCTTGGATGGTCAGGTTAAGCGAATCGAGGCAAGGATAGCCGAGTTTCGCTGTATGCGTTAGTCGCACAGCACGCGCAAGCATCAGCAAATTTGGGGGTGTCCTAGGAGTTGTTAGAGGAAATGGACAAGCATTTCCTCTAACCCGTCGTCGGCGGTCCGACAAAATCTAACTGTAAAATCCTTTGTCGACGCAAAGCACCGACCAACAAAACAGCGATGCTCAATCGCTACAGACAGCAGAACTGGCGGCACCAAAAGCCGCAAATGTCATCGTCAGGCTAAAGCCTGACCCACAAGGATTCCCTCCTCCCTGATATCTGCGCTGAGCATGGTGGGCGTTAGTCGCACAACACGCGCAAGCACCAACAAATTTGGGGGTGTCCTAGGAGTTGTTAGAGGAAATGGACAAGCATTTCCTCTAACCCGTCGTCGGCGGTCCGACAAAATCTAACTGTAAAATCCTTTGTCGACGAAAGCACCGCCCCACAAAACAGCGATGCTCAATCGCTACAGACAGCAGAACTGGCGGCACCAAAAGCCGCAAATGTCATCGTCAGGCTAAAGCCTGACCCACAAGGATTCCCTCCTCCCTGATATCTGCGCTGAGCATGGTGGGCGGGTAGCACAACTTGACCTTGGATGGCTAAGTTAAAAGCCCTATGAGTTGTTTGAGGGCGATGAGCGAACGAAGCAAAGCTTCGGTCTCTCGTCGCCCAACGCGACAAAGTCTGACCTAAACAACAATGCCTGCAATTACCTGTAGGCGAGGCTTTAGCCTTGCAAGGTTGTCAGGGTAAACCCTGACCAACAAAACCGCCGCTGTCGGCGGCCCGACAAAGCCTAGTGGTGATGCCCACCGATCGCATGCCCCTGACTATCGTAGAACCCTGAAGCGCCATGCTCAACAAAGCCTTGATTAATCATCTTGCTCAAAAATGGATCGCTCTCGTTGTCACCCACATCGGCATAGTCTGTGATTTGATAGCGATCCCACAATGCAAACTGCTGCTCTACGATGTGTCTAGCCGACTGATAATCACGTAATTGCAGTGAGCTAATCACCTTTGTTAGCCCGTTGGGTGCTTGTTCCTTTACCGTCATTGACTTAAGCAAATCCAGTTCAGGTAACCATTCAATGGCGATACTTTGCTGTCCTTGACGATGCTCAAAGCGCACTTCGCGATTACAGCCATGGCCATATTGCTTAACTGAAGACGTCAGCAAACTATCACTGACTAATTGGTATTTCTGTGACCAATCCGGCTGGTTGTGACTTCTTAGTTCACCCGGTTGATACTCAATGCCACGTTGATACGTTTCGAAATATCGCGTGGGTCGTAATTGCCCTGTTTTAAGCTGCTGCCATTTTTCAACCACACCTGTATCAACTGATTGATGCGCAATGGCTGAATTAAATCGCCAAAGGTTGAAGCGTCTTACTTCCCCTTGCGCCTGTGTTTGGTGGTAGCTCGCTTTGATGATCTCGGGATTAACATCGCATTGCTTAGCCGGTGCTGCAACGGCAAGTGTAGCTTGGTTTAGCACCATACCTAATGTGATAAAAACTAAATACTTCATTGATAATCCAATATAAAAAGGGCCAAGACATAGACCTTGACCCTGATGAGTGAACCCGGTTAATTAGGTAGTTTCGCCTGTGCTTGAGTAACCAAGTCAGCTGCATAGTTCATTACATGGAAAATGTAGCTTTGCTCGTTGGTGCCTGTAACTAGATGTGCACCAGGGCCTTGAGCGTAAATCCCCACATCTTCACCAGCGTGTGTCTCTGAGCTCATCGGTACTAATGCTTCTTGGTGGAAGCCTGGTGTTGTAGTATCAACATTCGTTAAATCTACGCGACCGGTCACGATATCACCGTTGTAGCCTGCATCTGCGTCTGTCTCTGCGCCTAAGTCTTTGAAACCATTACCATTTGCATAACCAAGCGTGGTATACGGCATTCCATCAGCTGCCAATGTCGGTGACTCTTTCCCCACACCCACAACCTTACCTAAGATCGGATTACCTCGTTTGGGATAGCCCGCTATGGTAAATACATGGCTGTGATCGGCAGTGACAATGATCAGGGTATCTTCGCTATTGGTGTTATCCATAGCAGCTTGCACGGCGTCAGCAAACGCGACGGTATCATGCAAGGCGTTGTAAGCATTCCCTGCGTGATGACCGTGGTCGATACGACCCGCTTCTACAGTGAGGAAGAAGCCTTCGCTGTTATTATTAAGAATGTCGATGGCTTTGGTCGTCATTTGTGCCAAAGAAGGCTCACCAGCAATATCATTCGCTCGGTCTTGTTCATATTGCATGTGCGACTCATTGAACAACCCGAATACACGCTCAGTCGTTGCCGCATCGATAGCGTCAAAGCCTGCTTGATCTATAACGTATTTACCCGTTGGGTAAGCTTGTTGCCATTTTGCCGTTAAGTCGATGCCATCCGTACGGTCACCTTCAGTACTACTCACCGCGTCAGTACTGTTAAACGCAGGGTCTTTCGGTAAGAAGTGACGGCGACCGCCACCCATCACGACTTCAATACCATCTACATCAACATCAAATCGTGCTTCGAGGTTTTGCTCAAAGTTCACTAATTGCATCGCGATGTCTTCGCACCCTTGGATCACTGCGTCGCTTGGCATATCAGATACATCTTCCCAATTACGATCCGCCGATTTAGCATAGGTTGCCGCTGGTGTTGCGTGGGTAATACGCGCCGTTGATATAACACCTGTTGATTTACCTGCTATTTCTGCAAGCTCCAAAGCTGTCACGAGTTCATTACCAGATACAGACGCACAATTACCGCGCTCAACGCCTTCAGCCACGCCAATCACGCCGACGTCAGTTTTTACGCCTGACGCCATGGCAGTCATGGTGCCGGCAGAGTCTGGTGTTTGTGCATCTACGTTGTAGGTTTTTGAGAAACCTGAGAATGGCATTTTTTCAAAGCTTAACTGGTGCTCTTCACCCGCTTTGCCTTCAAGCTGACCTGCCAGAATTCGCGCCGCAGTCACCGTGGAGATACCCATACCGTCACCCACGAATAAGATCACATTTTTCGCTTTAGGTGCTGAAGTCATCACCGCCTCCGAGCGCGATTGTGCCGCACTTACTTTCGCTTTTGCATCTGTAAACCATGTATTTTGCGTTAAGTTAGCTAACTCAGACTCATCAAGCGACGTCTTAACTGGGTTACAGTTTATTTGAGAGGCGTCTACTTCGCTGCCTTCAAGCTGACCATTGCCATTATCATCAGCACCCGCTTGCACTTTGATACCACCGTTAACACACTGGCCATCGCCCACAGCTATCGCTGTTTCAAGTGTTAGTTTTTGCGGCGCATCATCGTCTGAGCACCCCGCCAATGCAGCAGCTACTGCTACACAAAGAAAACTTAGTTTTTTCATTGAACGTATCCCTATTGCTTCGTTAGCTCAAGTGCTGAATCTATGATGTGGAAAACCATACTTTGCTCCACCACGCCTTGCGCTAAGTGCGCACTCGGACCTTTGGCATGAAGCGCAATATCTTCACCTGCATGTGTTTCTGAACTCAGTGGAATAGTGGCTTCTTGGTGAAATCCCGCAGCCGTGGTATCGATACCAGCTATGTTCTGGCGACCAGCCAGTGCCGCTTCGCTGTAACTTGCATCAGCATCGGTTTGTGCACCAAGGTCACGAAAGCCCAACCCATTGGCGTAACCAACCGTGGTATATGGCTGTCCATCCGCGGCTAATGTCGGTGTGTTTTTGCCTACCGCAACGACTTGACCAAGTATCGGATTCCCACGTTTTGGATAGCCCGCAATGGTAAATACGTGGCTATGATCCGCGGTGACTAGGACTAGCGTCTCTTCTGGATTAGTGTTAGCAACAGCCATTTGCACTGCTTTTGCCAGCTCAATGGTGTCGTTCAATGCATTGTATGCATTACCTGCATGATGCCCGTGGTCGATGCGCCCTGACTCGACGGTTAAAAAGAAACCTTGGTCATTGTTATCAAGAATATCAATAGCTTTAGCTGTCATTTCAGATAGTGAAGGCTCGCCTGAGATATCATTTTCGCGGTCTGCTTCGTATTGCATGTGCGACTCATTGAACAATGCAAAAACACGCTCCGCATTGGCATCGATGGCATCAAATCCCGTTTTATCCCATACGTATACGCCGTTTTCATATTGCTGCTGCCATTGCGCAGTGAGGTCGACACCGTCTGTGCGGTCCCCTTCGACGGAACTGCGTGCATCGGCAGTGTTATAGGCCTCGTCTTTTGGCAAAAAGTGGCGACGACCACCACCCATAACGACTTCGATACCATCAACGTCCGTCCCTAGAAAACGCGCTTCTAGGTTTGCCTCAAAGTTAACAAGCTGACTGGCAATATCTTGGCATCCAGCCTCTATCGCCTCAGCAGGCATATCCGACACATCTTCCCAGTTACGATCAGCTGATTTAGCGTAAGTTGCAGCCGGAGTCGCATGAGTGATACGCGCTGTTGATATAACTCCCGTGCTTAAACCGCGGATTTCAGCTAACTCCAAAGCGGTAACAAGCTCATTGCCGGCAACGGTTGAGCAATCTCCGCGCTCAACGTCTTCGTCTACACCTATCACCCCAACATCTGTTTTAACACCCGACGCCATCGCCGTCATGGTGCCCGCCGAATCTGGAGTTTGCGCATCTACATTGTATGTTTTTACTTGCGCAGAATAAGGGAAGGTCTCGAAGCTAAGGTAGTTTTCCTCTCCCAGCAGCCCCTGTTGCTGTCCCTGCAGAATTCGTGCTGCGGTGAGTGTTGAAATACCCATACCGTCACCTACAAACAGAATCACGTTTTTTGCTTTGGTAGGTTTTTGTGCCACCGCATGCTGTTGCTTGGCGACCACTTTGTCTTGATCAGCTTGGTACCATGGGCTTTGTGATTGTGCCGCAGGTAACACGCCTGCAAAAGCATGGCTCGATAGCGCAAGAGCCGAGGCAAGTGCTAGCTTTGTCATTTTCATTATGTATTCCCGAGTGATGATTGAGAACGTTTTGGGTGCATTGCACCTAAAAGCGACTTCCTAATAGCAAGAGCAGTATCTCGCTGCTGGGCATACTCTAAAGGGAAAATGTTGCTAAAAAATAACGGTTCGTTGACTTAAAGATGATAGAAATATGACTACTAGATGACAGCCGAAATGATTTATATCGATATAAAAGGCATAAAAAAACCCAAGCTAAAAGCTTGGGTTTTTCTGTAAAAAAGAACTAATTACTTAGCGTCTTTCTTCGCTTTTTCAGCTGCAATTACTTCTTCCGCTACATTGTTCGGACAAGGTGCGTAGTGTGAGAACTCCATAGAGAACTGACCACGACCTGAAGTAATAGTACGTAGGTGGCCGATGTAACCGAACATTTCTGATAGTGGTACTTCACCCTTGATGCGAACGCCCATAGCGCCTGCTTCTTGGTCTTTGATCATACCACGACGACGGTTAAGGTCACCGATTACGTCACCCACGTTGTCTTCCGGAGTGAACACGTCAACTTTCATGATTGGCTCAAGAAGCTGCGGGCCCGCTTTAGGGATAGACTGACGGAATGCACCTTTCGCTGCGATTTCGAACGCGATTGCTGATGAGTCAACTGCGTGGAAACCACCGTCGAATAGTTCAACTTCAACGTCTAGTACTGGGAAGCCTGCAAGAACACCTTGCTCCATCATTGAAGCGAAGCCTTTCTCAACTGCTGGCCAGAATTCCTTAGGAACGTTACCACCAACAACTGATGAAGTGAACGTGAAGCCTGAGTTTGGCTCACCTGGCTTGATGCGGTAATCAATTTTACCGAACTGACCAGAACCACCAGACTGCTTCTTGTGCGTGTAGCTATCTTCAACTTGTTGCGTGATAGTTTCACGGTAAGCAACCTGAGGTTGACCAACGATTAGGTCTACGCCGTAAGTACGCTTAAGGATATCAACTTTGATATCTAGGTGAAGCTCACCCATACCTTTAAGGATGGTTTCGCCTGAATCTTCGTCAGTTTCAACTTGGAATGACGGATCTTCTGCAACCATCTTACCGATAGCGATACCCATCTTCTCGTTACCGCCTTTGTCTTTAGGAGCAACAGCGATTGAGATTACTGGATCAGGGAAGATCATCGCTTCAAGTGTACATTCGTGCTTAGGATCACAAAGAGTGTGACCTGTTTGAACGTTCTTCATACCTACAACAGCGATGATGTCACCTGCTTGTGCTTCGGTAAGTTCAGTACGCTCGTCTGCTTGCATCTCAACCATACGGCCGATACGCTCAGTTTTACCTGTAGCAGAGTTAAGAACTGTATCACCCTTCTTCATGCGACCTGAGTAGATACGGATGAAGGTAAGTGCACCGAAACGGTCGTCCATGATTTTGAACGCTAGCGCTTTAAGTGGCTCATCTGCAGAAACAGTTGCTACTTCACCAGTAGGCTCACCTGTTTCAGGATCAGTTAGTGGCTGAGGGTCAACTTCAGTAGGAGCTGGTAGGTAGTCAACAACAGCATCTAGTACTAGTTGAACACCTTTGTTCTTGAACGCAGAACCACAGAATGTTGGGAAGAACGAAAGGTCACGAGTACCTTTACGGATACATGCTTTGATTTGCTCAATTGAAGGCATTTCACCTTCCATGTACGCTTCCATTAGGTCGTCGTCTTGCTCAACCGCAGACTCAACTAGCATCTCATGGTATTCTTCAACTTTGTCTACCATGTCTGCTGGAACGTCTTGTACTTCGTAGTTTTCTGGAAGACCAGTGTCATCCCATACGTACGCTTTCTTCTCAAGAACGTCAACAACACCACAGAACTCGTCTTCGATACCGATAGGAAGAGTCATAACAAGTGGGTTTGCACCAAGTACGTTACGTACTTGATCTACAACGCGGTAGAAATCAGCACCCATACGGTCTAGTTTGTTTACGAAGATAACACGTGCAACTTCTGATTCGTTCGCATAACGCCAGTTAGTTTCTGACTGCGGCTCAACACCACCAGAACCACAGAATACACCGATACCACCGTCAAGTACTTTCAATGAACGGTATACTTCTACTGTGAAGTCAACGTGTCCAGGAGTGTCGATTACGTTTAAACGGTGACCTTTCCACTCACACGTTACAGCAGCTGACTGGATTGTGATACCACGCTCTGCTTCCTGCTCCATGAAGTCAGTTGTTGACTCACCATCATGTACTTCACCAGTTTTGTGGATTTTACCGGTGAGCTTAAGGATACGCTCAGTGGTGGTAGTTTTACCCGCATCAACGTGCGCGAAAATACCAATGTTTCTGTATTTGGATAAATCTGCCATTTCTATACTCTGATTGGTCGAAAAATTATTCGGCGGGAGTATATCACCTCTTGCAATGAACATCATCATCGAAACCGCTTAAAATGCAATCAAATTGAGAAAAACTGGTAAAGGTGGAGTTTTTTGAGTGCTCAATCGATTGCTGTAGTGCTTCTGACCTACAAATCGCGGAGATCCTAGCCCGATCCTGCATCTCATTTTGCGAATGCGCACACTGAATGTGACATTTTTTATATGAGGAGCAGCTCAATACTACCGCGCTTGTACCTTTTATATAACCAACACAGTGTGTTGGAATTAAAATCGGCCGAAAAAGGCTTCAAGTAGACAGCGTGAAGACAACACACATTGGCAAGCGTTGAATGTCGAACAACATGAATACTATTGGTATAAGTCAGGGGGAATTGACTGAAAGATATTCAAAAATTGGTTTTGGAAACTGTGAGTATTGAGAATGAACGCGACACGCCGTGGCGACGACCGTAGGGCGAACGATAGTAGTTTTTTGAGAAAGTTCGTGAGGAATCACTGAGAATTGGTTGCGGGAGCCGGATTTGAACGCGACACGCCGTGGCGACGCCCATAGGGCGAGCGATAATAATTTTTTGAGAAAATTCGTGAGCAATCACTGAGAATTGGTTGCGGGAGCCGGATTTGAACGCGACACGCCGTGGCGACGACGTTAGGGCGAACGATAGTAATCTTTTGAGAAAATTCGTGAGGAATCACTGAGAATTGGTTGCGGGAGCCGGATGTGAACGCGACACGCCGTGGCGACGACCGTAGGGCGAACGATAGTAGTTTTTTGAGAAAGTTCGTGAGGAATCACTGAGAATTGGTTGCGGGAGCCGGATTTGAACCGACGACCTTCGGGTTATGAGCCCGACGAGCTACCAGGCTGCTCCATCCCGCGCCAGTAGACTGAGGGTTTATTTTTAACTTCTAACCGAACAAAAAAGAAGTTGGTTGCGGGAGCCGGATTTGAACCGACGACCTTCGGGTTATGAGCCCGACGAGCTACCAGGCTGCTCCATCCCGCGCCAGTAGACTTGAAAGTTGTTTTGCTTCTGCTTTCTAAAGAAGTGGGCTTTCCAATTAAAAATTGGTTGCGGGAGCCGGATTTGAACCGACGACCTTCGGGTTATGAGCCCGACGAGCTACCAGGCTGCTCCATCCCGCGCCAGTAGACTTTTACGTCTTAATCTCGTTGCCTTTGGGGGTACCCTGCGTCAACGAGAGCGCCATAATATAGCAAAAGATTTAAAATGCAAGTTTAAAACTGAATATCTGTTTCAGATGCTGATTTTTCAACCAACACCATCATTCTAATCGTGATGAGAGCGTTGGTGAGGGTTTATCATCTTTTGCCATTCCCAATCAGGATGACCCATCACGATAAAGTCAGGGTTCTCAGTTGACTCACGTTGGTTATAAGTCAATGGGTTAAACTCAGCATCAGTAATGCATCCACCCGCTTCTTCAACAATAATTTGTGACGCGCCAGTGTCCCACTCGCCCGTTGGCCCGATGCGCATAAAGCAATCGGCTTTACCTTCGGCGATGATACATGCTTTGAGTGAACATGAACCCAACGCAATGGTATCAAACGAAGTGTTGAGGTATTGGCTAACGGCTTCAAGTTTCTGGCGACGACTGACAGCCAAGGTTAATCCCGCTGGTTGAGCAACGCTAATTTGCTGGGTGCCTTGCTCAGACTTTTTAAACGCACCATGTTTATACGACGCATAGTAGGTAATGTTTTTTGCGGGCCAGTGAATCACGCCGAGAACCGGATGGTTGTCCTCCACCAGCGCAATGTTCACGGCAAAGTCACCACTTTGTAAGATAAACTCTCCGGTGCCATCCATAGGATCAAGCAACCAATATCGCTGCCAATGCTGCCTATCCGCCAACGCTGGGATAGGTGTTTCTTCTGACATAATAGGGATATCGGGCGCTAACTCGCGTAGACCTTTAACAAGCACATCATTCGCGGCAATATCCGCCTTGGTTACGGGAGTGTCATCTGATTTGACCTGACGGCCAATATCAGGCTGTTTGTAAATAGCCATAATGGCCATTCCGGCTTGCTCTGCCAATTCAATGCACGGCTGTAAGAATTCTTGCAACTTCGCCCCCTTACCTTTTTGCCTATATCAATGCTTTGATGCGCTTACCAATTCTACCGCTATGTGCTGCTTGAGGTGTTTATTAATAATAGCAAAGCAGCCACACTTCGCGCTTCTGTAAAATCGGGCTCTGATAATAATTGCTGCCACTGTGATTTTGGCCAATACACAACTTCCAATGGTTCAGGCTCATCCCCTGCTAATACTTCTGGGTATAGATTAGTCGCCGTTAAGATGTGCATTTGCGCGTTAAAGTAACTTGGAGCCAATGACACTTGCTTGAGGCACGACATAGTTTTAGCGCCCAAACCCACTTCCTCTTTGAGCTCTCGATTAGCGGCCTGCTCAGGCGTCTCACCTGGGTCAATCAACCCTTTGGGGAAACCCAGTTGATAGTTATGTGTACCAGCACAGTATTCTCGAACTAAAATCAACTCGTCATTTTCGGTCACGGGCACGATCATCACGGCACCTCGACCACCGCCACGAATACGCTCATACTGACGCTGCTCGCCATTAGAAAAACGAAGATCAAGTGCCTCAACGGTGAATAATCGGCTTTGCGCTGTGACCTGATTATTCAATATTTCTGGAGGAATTTGCTGCTTTTTCTGTGTCATGGTCACGACTTTGTTATTATCACCTTGTTCTCATCATAATTGTTTTATTAGGAAAATCCTATGCCGAATTGGGCCAATATCGATACAGTATTACTCGACATGGACGGTACGTTACTTGATTTACACTTCGACAATCATTTTTGGTTAGAAGTGGTGCCTAACGCCTATGCAAAAAAGCATCAGATGAGCATTGATGATGCCCGTAAAGAGATGGCTAATAAGTACGAAGCAGTGCAAGGGCAACTACAGTGGTATTGCTTAGACTATTGGCAAGCAGAGTTACAATTACCCATCATGGAACTCAAGCGCGAGATACAGCACCTTATCTCCATTCGCGAAGATGCTATCGTCTTTTTACACGCCTTAAAAAAAGCGGGCAAAAAACTGATTTTGCTCACCAATGCCCATCGCGACAGCTTGAGTCTTAAAGTCGAGCTAACAGAGCTGGATAAGTATTTAGATACGCTAATCTCAACGCATGACTATGGGGTCAGTAAAGAACAACAACGTTTGTGGCAACAAGTAGAGGCTGACTTGCAGTTTGATAAAAGCCGTACACTGTTTGTGGATGACAGTGCCGCGGTGCTGGCTAGCGCGAAAGAGTTTGGTATAGGCCACTTACTCGCCGTGGCCAATCCAGATAGTAAACAGCCAATGCGCTTACTATCTGGTTATGAAAATATCACTGATTATCGCGATATTTTACCCGTTTAAGCTGGGTAACGCTGCTGCAGGCCCTGATAAACAAGGTGTGCGAAGTCTGGATTTTCAGTATCTAGGCTTTTCACTACCTCTACAAGGTGTTCGTTATCTTCTTGGCCATTCCACACTTTGACATAGGTGCCATCTTTGTAGCCATTGTCTTGGCGGAAGAAGTTCAGGGTATTTTTACCCACGTAACCACGGTATAAGTCGTCGATATTCATGCCAATTTGCTGCATACACCCAGCAAAAGCTCCAGCGTTGAATTGTTTGTCATTCACGGCACTTGCAGCAAGAATCTCTAGCGTCGCTTTAAAGTCATCTGCACATTGTGGCTGTGCCATTTCTTGCTCAAGCTGTTGTGCTAAATCGCTAAATGCTGTTTCGCCGTCAATACGCAGGCTCAAGCCAAAGTGGAAAATATCTACGAGCTCAAGGATCACTTGTTCAGTATCAGGCGTTTGTTTTTTCCACCACTTCCAACCGTAGTGGTCAAGCATTTCGGCACACTCAACCCAAATAGCTCGATACCATTCAAAACCCTGCTCGAACCACTGTTCATGGACTTTGGTGTTCATTGCATGCTGCATTTCAAGCATGACCGCGATTTTTTTAGCTGCGCTAGACATGTTTTTTCTCTTATTGATCCTCAATAGTAACTATCATACCGTTATCTGACGAAGGAATGAAAGATAATCCTAAGTACCTCGTTCTTGTGTTCGAGAACTTTTTTATAAGGCACGTTTTATCATGCTCAAAACATTCGTAAACACGCTCATTGCGAGCTCAACATTACTCATTGCCAGTCACGTAGCACAGGCAGCGACTATCACGCATATTAGCGACTCAGCGGAGCAAGTGAGCCCAGTTTTACCTGGGTTAGTGATCCCTGATAGCACATTAAAAAATACCCAAGGCGAAGAAGTCTCTATTAAAGCCCTAGTGAGTGAAAAGCCCACAATACTGGTGGTTTATCGTGGCGGTTGGTGCCCCTATTGTTCAAAACAATTGGCGAATATTCAAAAAGTTGAGCAGCAGCTAGTGGAAAAAGGCTTTCAAATTATAGCCGTATCTCCTGATAGCCCAGAAAAGCTTAGAGAAAGTAAAATTAGCTCAGCAAACTATAAGCTGCTTTCTGACGATCAGCTGCGCCTATCACAAGATTTAGGCTTGGCATTTTTCTTAGAAGACAAGGTTGCAGATATTTATCGCAATAAGCTCGGGGTTAACTTTGTAACCTTGGACGGTGAACAGAAAGTTGCTCTGCCAGTACCTGCGGTATTTGTTCTTGATACTGACTCTCGCGTGCATTTTCAATACGCAAACCCGAACTACAAAGTACGCTTAAGTGAGCAGTTGTTGTTGGCAGCGGCTGATTCAGTGCAGTAATGCCAATCAGTATGCTGATTGATATAAAAAAAGGAGCTTTCGCTCCTTTTTTATATTATCTCAATCGATATTCACACACATCATCCGTTATATAACGTGTATCGAATGACGAACCCGTTGTGAACTCAAAGCGCATGTCTTCGAGGTTAAAAATCGGATGAGGATGATCTTTCATCCATTGGTGTGTCGCGCGACAAATCCCCTCAAGCTTATGCAAACGGAATGTATCAACGACAACAACAGCGTTACCCTGTTCTAGATAACTGCGCTGCACATTTTCAACCCAGTCTGTATAGCCAAAATTACTGCGTAAGTAATATGCCAAGTCAGTTTCATCTACTTCTTTTGGACCGACATCAGGCGCTTGTCGCGCCTTTTGAGCAAACTGCATTAATGACATTTGCTCTTGCATAACTTGCTCTCGATAACCTCGAGGACAAGACTCCGTAGTGTATTTTACTTTCCCTGTTGGGCTGATACATTTACTCAGCTTCTTCTCATTTGCGCTAACGGTGCTTGCCGACATCAATACGGCAATCAAAATTAACCAGTAGTGCATACTTGCTTCCCATCTGTTTTCCCACCGCAATTTTGCCAAAACAGACACAAGTAAACAAGTGTTATTAAAATGTTACAATGCGCTTTTTATAAGTTACCGATTTTCAAGACGATTATAGTCAAACAGCCCATACTCAATGCCTCTGTAGCGCTTCGCGATGTCATGTAACAGGTCACTGTAGCGCCAAAAGTCTGGGTCGGTACGCCTGATTGCAAACTCACTTTTAAGCGCTTGGTAGGCTTTTTCCGTATCTGCTTTTTCCAGCTTTCCAACAAATGCATCCAATTCGTCTGCGTTTAACATCCAAATTGCCTCTGGGTAATCGCCAATAAACCCCGGCACAACGAGCGCGGTATCCTCACTGTATGCACGCTGTGCTTCTTCGCGAAGTAAACTACTAATGTTGTAATGGGCGTTGTGATGCACCAGCGTGTAAGCGTTGGGCAATTCTGAGTCACCTTTGACTAAGATATAACTCACCTGCGGTAACACGTTGACCACCTTGCTCGGTAAGTCATTCAATCGTCTTAGTATTTGTGGCACTTGCTGATAGTCATAGCGCTGACTCATCACAGGCTCGAGTGTCGCTTTTAACTTATCATACAACTCGTGCTGATAATCTTGAGTGTTATAGAGCACCCCAGTTGGTTGGTTAAAGCGAATATCTGAGTCTTTTAAGAATTCCACCAAACTCGTTGGTGAACGGCGGTACCAGTGCTCGCGCAATTGCTTTCTTTGTTCAATCGGGAGCAAGGACAAGAAATTATCCTCACCTTCCATGCGTAAGAAGTCCATGTACAAACGGGTAATAAGTTGATGGCCCACATTTCCATAAACATCAAACCCTGCCACCAGCAAATAATGGATACGCTCAAATAATGAGTAATCAAGAATCCATGCTGTCTTGGGCTCTTCGCCAACCCAACCTTTCACTACGGTTGCACTGTTGAAGTGTCTAAAAATAGTGAGCGCAGCATTATCGTTATACCCCTCACCTTGCCAAATGATGTCTTGTGTTAAGTTTTTACCACCCGCGAACACCTGATTTGCTAATGTCGCTTTGGCTTCAAGAAACTCGCTTTGTTTTGCGGCATATTTTACCCAACTGGTTATTGGCAACGCATTGGAGTCTTCTTGCGCTGGCATATCAAGTTTATCTTCTTGGCTATTTAAGAAGTTTTCAAACTGCTCATTACCAATAAATTTAGGGTCTACAAATGCCACCCAAAAATGGTCATTAATTACGTTCAGCGCTATTTGCCCACGGCAAACAGGCCCTTGAATAAAGCCACGAATGATAAGCTCTGCTTCATCAAGCATAAATTGATAACGCGATTGCACAGGCAGTTGTGCAAAGACCTTAAAAGGGTTTGAAGCAATGCTGATGTTATACCCAGGAAGTTTCGTCACGCTGTATTGAGGGTGAATAAACTGCGACTTTAGGCGCGCTAGCTTATCCTCATTGAGCGCCAAGGGAATATGTGTTTTCGCTAAAATAGTGCTGTGATTAGGGCGCAATCGATAATAAACACGCTCTACTTTGGGGTCTTCGTACGGGCGACGTGTCGCAATCACCTCAATTGGCTGTCCAGGGGGCGTAGCTGAGCGCACTAATTTAAAGAATTGCGCTTTATCAACAGCATCAAAATAAATATTCGCTAAATACCAATGTTCGTAGATATAACGAGCGCTGAGACGATGTTTCAAATCATCCTGATTCAAAAAGCTCTCCCATTTATCCACCTCACCGCGCAGTTGCTCGCTGATAGGCGCATGTTCGGGCATGCTTGCACCATTTTGAATCCACTGTGTAAGCAAGGCCATTTCTTTGGGACTCACGGCGGGCAAACCATAGGGCATGCCTGCTAATGGGTTATCTCTGGCATAGTCGTCAAACTCTTCAATCGTTGGACAACTTTGATCTCTGTCGAGGCTAAAATCGAAGCTCTCTGGCAATATCGCATCTTTAGGCTGTGGGTTACGCTGTTTTAATGCGAGACTTTGAAACATGACGCTGGCCAATAAATTAGCATGGGCTGTTTGTTCGCGTTCATTGAGAACAGGCGTGAAGCCTTTTTCTCGCCACTGCTGTGTAGTGTGTGCATCTATAAATAAACGACTTGGTTCGATTGCAAGCAAGCGCGTACCATCATAAACCAACTCTTTTGACAGTCCGCGGTCTATACCTTGTGGCGAGGAAAGCTTTAACTGGCATGGGGCGTCGTAACAGCCATGACAAACCACACAGCGGTTATCAATTACGGGTTTAACATGGTCTTGGAAGAAGCTTTGCGGCTCTTGTGAGGCTGGCAGCAGTCGGTTTTGCACCTGCTGGACACCAAATAAACTGTCATACTTTTGCGCGCCGAATACGGCGCAGCCTGTACACAGTAAAAGCGCAAAGACCCATCCAAGTTTATTCATCCTCGTCCCCTAAATCGAACGTCGGCATCATCTCTAGCTGGGGTGACACAAAACTCGTACCGTCGTCACACTCAACAATGGCAGCTAATAATGGCCCTAGACTTAACGTTAACATGCCTTGATGTTCTTGTTGCGGAACAGGCTCACTTTGCGCTACCAATTGATATTCATTGAGTTGCAAACTCACCGATTGCTCAGCACTGGGGTTTTGACACAGGTTTGCCAAAAGATCCTCATCAAGAGTGACCTCTAACAACAAGTCAGGCGCATCAATATCGCGCGCATACAAATCATCGTTGAGTAAAAAGAGCGGCAAACTGAGTACTGCACCTTGTGATAATTCCACTTAAAACCCTTACTAAGAACAAAACAAGCTGTAATGATAACAAATCTGCGACAATTTTAGCTCACTTTGTGGCTAAATAAGGTATATTGTTGAGCGGTAAGTTACTGGCTGTCGATCTTTGCTATGCTAAATTTGTTCAGTAAAAACAAAATACAAAGCTCATAATGCCCACAAAAAGGGAAGGACTCTTACTATGATGATTTTTTTAATCGTGTTGGTGATTGTCGCAATCGTTGCGATAGTAATTTTTAACACTTTAGTGCAGTACAAAAACGAATATCAAAATGCGTTTGCTCAAATCGATGTGCAATTGCATCGCCGCCACGACTTGATCCCCAACTTGGTTGCTACCGCTCAAGCTTACCTTAAACACGAGCAGGCTACGTTAACAGCGGTAACGGAAGCACGAAACCAAGCGGTAAGTGCACTCAAAGCACTCAAAGGCAATGGCATTAACCCCGCAGCTCTTGCTCAGCTTGTCAGTTCTGAAGGCGCATTAACCAGCGCACTCGGTGCTTTGCAAGTAAGCATTGAAGACTACCCAGAGCTTAAAGCTGATTCAACCATGGCTAGCTTAAGCGAAGATTTAACCAGCACAGAAAACCGCATCGCCTTTGCGCGCCAAGCATATAACGACTCAGTGATGCAGTTTAACGCCTACAAACAAAGCTTCCCGCAAGTGGTAGTGGCGAACATGACAGGTCATGTTAAAGATGCTCCGTTGCTTGAGCTAGACGATCCACAAACGCAACGTCAGGCACCTAAAGTGTCATTCAACTAAGGTGCAGAATTTTTTCGCCCACCAGCGCCAAGCTAGACGAAAAACGTGGTTGCTGGTTACCCTTTTTGTGATTGCCGTAAGCGCACTGATTGCGCTGGCCCACTTCCCTGTACTGTGGGTGATGGATTTCTACGGCACTGACCCACATACCTACTTTTACTCTGGTGCACAGGATCAAGATAGACCTTATGGGTTTCATTTAGGTATCGCGGCAACCATCGCCAGTGTCATTATTGCTGCGGTACTTTATAAGTATTTTCAATTGCGCCAAGGCGGACAGGTGATCGCATCTCAACTCGGTGGTGAACAAGTCCAAAGTAATACCTATGACCCCATAGAAAGGCAATTACTTAATGTTGTAGAGGAGGTAGCGATTGCCGCGCGAATGCCTCTACCGAGTGTTTATATTTTAAAACATCAACCCAGTATCAATGCCTTTGCTGCCGGCTATCATACACATGACAGTGTGATAGCGGTCACCCAAGGCGCTATCACGCAGCTTACTCGCGACCAATTACAGGCCGTGATAGCTCATGAGTTTAGTCATATCCGTCATGGCGATGTTCGCCTAAACGCGCGTATGAGCGCACTGCTATTCGGCATCACCTTTATCGGTCAAGCTGGTGAGAGCCTTATTTACAGCGCGATGAGAGCCTCCTCGAGAGTTCGCAATAAAGGAGATGGTGCTGGCTTTACCATTATAGTGGGATTAGTGCTTACCATTTTTGGCTGGTTAGGCACACAGCTCGGTGATCTGATAAAGGCAATGGTGTGCCGACAAAGGGAATTTCTGGCAGATGCTGGAGCCGCAGAGCTTACGCGCTCCCCTTATGAGCTTGCAGAGGCCCTATTAGTTATTGCCACAAGCCCAAGAAAAAATACCTTACGACAAAGTAATGCGCATATTTATAGTCATTTATTCTTTAGTAATGCATTAAACCCTTGGGTCTCATGGTTTAGCACTCACCCACCTTTAGCTAAGCGCATTAAGGCTCTTGACCCTTCATGGGATGGCGTTATTGTCGAGCGTGCCCGCACTGCCGTTGTTCCTGGAGCTATGGCAGCACATGCGCATACTCATTTACAAGCCCAAATACATGCGCAAAACCCAGTAAACCAACAAAAACTCGAGGGCATTGATAGCACCTTGGGTTATCTCGCACATGAACCCATTGATGCAAAGTGGCTGGTCATGCTGCTGTGCTTGCATGACAACTGGGATATTCGCGAAGCGCAGTTACGCCAAGTCATTAATATGCCCAACGTGGATGCATTTCGCTTTGACCAAGCGGAGGCTGCCCTTAGCGCCTTAACCATGGAACAAAAATTTACCTTGCTTGAGGTTGCGATTGGCTCTTTGCGGTGCTTACCCAAAGCACAACAAAAGCACTTTATTGCCAGCTTGGATGAGTTCGTAAAATCACATAACGACATGCAACTCAACGCCTGGGCGTTTTACGAATTAACGGTGCATGCGTTAATGGGGGATACGAATAAAAAAGCCATCGTGATGAGCAAAAAATTAGTGGTATCAGCGTGTGAGCAGCTATTTAATGCATTGGCAAGCTTTGGTCATACTCATAACGAACAACAAAAGGCTGCGTTTGACGCTGCGGCAGAACAATTAGCACTGCCCATGCATTTTAGCGCTACAGCCCACAACCAAGTGGTTAGATTACACCGCGCATTACTGATACTAAAAGCCTTACCAAGCAATAAAAAACAGGCCTTAATTAAGGCCTGTAAAACCTGCATTGAGCACGACAATGACGTTAATGAACAAGAACAAGTGCTGCTGTTCACCCTAGCAGCATGTTTAAACGTTGATGCTCAGGCAGCTGGCGAGTAAATCGCTACCAAGGTAGCTGCTCGCCATTGGCATGCCAAAAGCCGCCACTATTTTCGACGTTGAGCTCTCTAATACGTTGGCTAATGCCTTGGGCCGCCACTTCGGGTGTAACATCTCCTGCAAAGCCCACCATGCGGGTTTGAACAAATCCCGGATGGAACAAGCCTACCGCTACATTCTTTGCTTTAAGCTCATGAGCCAGACTTACTGAGGCCGCGTTCAGTGCGGCCTTGGACATGCGGTAGCCGATATACCCTCCTGAACCATTGTCTGCAATAGAACCCATACGCGATGTGATCATCGCGACTTTAGCGCCCGATTTCAGCAAGCCTTGCAAAGCGTGAGTCACTCGCAATGGCGCGAGCGCATTAACTGCAAATTGCGCCTCAATTGCTGAAAAGTCCATATTTGCGAGGGTCTCGCTATGCAACAGTCCGGCATTGTTAATGAGTAAATCTATGGGTGAGGTGAGGGCAGAGTTGAGCGTTAAGATATCGTGCTCGTTGGTGACATCAATACCACTAATAACATCAACGCCAAGAGCGTCCAGCTCATCACTGCTGGTACGCACAATTGCTGTTACCTGCGCACCACCTTTTACATAATGCTTAGCTAATTCCAGTCCAATACCACGATTAGCCCCTGTAATTACCACATGCTGTGTCATATTCAGCCCCTTAATTGTGAAGACATATGGACTTAAGTATGGGGGCAATTTTGCCTAATTAAACCTCGGGTTTAATTATTGAAAATACTGCGCCTTGAGGGTCGTTGAGTACACTAAAACGACCAACTTCTGGCACAGAGGTTGGTTGGACACACACTTGCGCACCTAACTCCTGAGCACGCTGCGTTTGCCCATCACAATCATCAACGGCAAAATACACCATCCAGTGCGAAGGGATATCGTCTGGCCACTGTTCATCCATTGCCAACATCCCTGCAACAGGCTCATCGTCGATAGTTAACAAGGTATACTCCATGCCTTCCATAGGCTTTTGCTCGATTTTCGCACCTAGGAGCTGTGCATAGAAATGCACACTCACTTGCAACTCTCTTGTCGCAAGCTCAAACCAATAAGGAGTATGAGTAATACTTTTGTGCTTTGAGCCTTTGTGCCCCTTGCCTTGCCACAATGCCACCATCGCGCCGCAAGGATCGCATAGCAGCACCATCTCTCCTGCTCCAGGGATATCATGGGGGCCATGAACCACCGTTGCACCTAGCTCCTTGGCTTTTTCGGTCATCGTTTTGACATTATCAACCGCAATGTAGCTCAACCAATAACTAGGAACACCTTGCACTTGTTGATCGATAGGCATTTGATACATTGCCGCAATATCATCTTGCTGCTGCTTGAGCATGGTGAAATACACCCCGTCACCGATTGGCTGATCATCAGGCGTCCATTGGAACAGGCTGCTGTAGAAGTCCTTTCCTTCTTGCCAATTCGTTGAACACAGCTCAACCCAGCAAAAGTGCCCTTGCGGGTAGTTGTTATCGGCCATTGTCTGTCCAATTAAGTCTTTGTTTTCTTCAATTTAGCTTAAGTAAAAACAAAATGCGCAGTTTAAATGTAAAAATAGGTACGATGTATATGATAATAATTATCATTAACTATTGACTACCTTGGATTTGTAAGTGATAATCATTATCAACAACGAGGGTGGTTAACAAACCTCAGTTATGTTGATGTGTTTCAAGACCCTGAAACCCATGGTGGTTGGCATCAATCTCAGATTGCCCCTTGATTGAACATTGCCACCACCTCATACATTTTTACTTGCTACATTGCTCATATCGGTGACGGTAGATATGAAAACAAAAAAGCCCTTACGGGCTTTTTTTATGTCTAAACTACAGCGCAGATATGCAAACTTAACGGCGGTTCTTTCTCGCTCTTGCGCGACGCTGACGCTTTTCCTCTTCTTTAGCTGCTTTTTTAGCCTCGGCAGCAGCACGAAGCTCAGCAACCATTTCTTCTTCTTGCTCACGCATTTGTGGCGTTTCCATAGTAATGCGCCCGATTACCGCGTCTCGCAACTCGTTAATAAGGATCTCTGAAAACTTGTGTAAGTCCACCTGATTACCACCGCGGATGCATCCACGCTTCTTTCCCGCTGCGAGCATGAAATCATAATCATGGTCTGGGAGGGGATCTACTTTATAGCGCGCAACTAATAATTGTGGATACGCTTGCAGTAGGTATTCGGCGGTATAGCTAGCTACATCCTCGTACTCAATCGCTGTGTCACGAATTGCCCCTGTCGCTGCAAGGCGGTATCCTGAATTTTCATTTTCTACCTTGGGCCACAACATGCCCGGGGTATCGTAGAGCATGATGCCTTCATCAATCTTGATTCGCTGCTGCGCTTTCGTCACGGCAGGCTCATTACCAGTCTTGGCAACAATACGTCCTGCCAAGGTATTGATCAGGGTAGATTTACCAACATTTGGAATGCCCATGATCATGGCTTTAATCTGTTTATCAGCACCCACTTTGTGTGGCACTAGCTTTTTACACAGCTCAATAATCTTACCAACCTGATTGGCTTTATCGTGCTCAAGAGGCAACGCTTTCACGCCGCTTTCCTGCTCTAAATATTGCATCCACTGGCTAGTCATATCAGGGTCAGCTAAATCAGCTTTGTTCAATATTTTGATGACCGGCTTATCACCTCGCAGCGCACCAACCATAGGATTTTCACTGCTATAAGGTATGCGCGCATCGAGCACCTCAATGATCACGTCCATCTGCGGCATGATTTCTTTGATCTCATTGCGTGCTTTGTTCATGTGGCCTGGGAACCACTGAATACCTGCTCTACTCATCTGAATTAATGACCTTTTTTGATTTAGCTGCCGCAAACAAGAAAAACGCATGCAATGTTTTTCTTCGCACTCTTACAGCTAGTAAACGGTTAATGCCTTTATTGTACTACATGCCAGCAAGGACTTTCACTGACTTTACCCTCACAGCCGTAGGTATAATTTTTGCCCATGACGCGATTGAAGCGTGTATACTGCCGCCTTTTACTGCTGTTGGAGTTGTTATGGCATTGAAGGCCACGATCATCAAAGCGCGTTTAAATGTAAGCGATTTAAACCGTCATCATTATCAAGAGTACCCGCTCACGGTTGCCCAGCATCCGTCAGAAACCGAACAACGCTTGATGATTAGGTTATTAACTTTTGCTCTTAATGCCAGTGAGAACTTACAGTTTACCAAAGGCTTATGTGCTGAAGATGAGCCAGAACTCTGGTGTCGTGAGATGGACGACAGTATCAGCTTATGGATAGACCTTGGCTTACCGGATGAAAAGCGCATAAAGAAAGCCTGTACACAAGCGAAAAACGTGGTGCTTTACACCTACGGTGAAAACACACAGAGCATGTGGTGGCAAAAAAATCAGCCGAAACTCCATTCCTTCAAGAACTTGACCATTGTTAGCCTAGCTTACGAACAAACTCAGCAGCTGGCAGCTATGGCCTCTCGAAGCATCGATTTGACTATTACTATCGAGGATAATGAGGTATGGGTCAGCAACAATGAACAATCGTTACAGATCAACTTGACCTTACTTCAAGGGCAAGGCTAAATAGCTACATTGAGGAGCACTTAGCAAAGGATAGATGTGATCACTAAAGTCGTTGTACTCCATGGTTTGTATATGTCGGGTTTTGTCATGCACCCTTTGTGTGCTCGACTCAAAAAACATGGCTATGAGATCCTCAACCTTTCCTATAACACGCTCGACCCAGATACAGATGCCATCAGCGAAAAAATTAATGGCTTTATAGGTGATAAGGATTGCGCCTTTGTATGCCATTCAATGGGTGGGTTAATCGCTCGACGATATCTGAGTCAAAACAGCCAACAGGCGCAGCAAGTAAAGAAGGTGTTTACTCTCGGCACACCCCATAAAGGGGCGCAAATTGCTCGCCATATGGAACAAAAAGGCATGAAAGGCTTACTTAAAAACAGCCTTGAGTATTTGGTCAGCGACAACCATGACTGGCCTTTTAGCGCACAGCTTTACAGTATTGCTGGCGATCTTCCCATTGGAATTTTGCCTTTATTAGAACAGGGAAAACCGTCCGACGGCACCGTCATGGTTGACGAGACCAAGCTCTCGGGCATGGCGCAACATAAAGTGTTTCACCTCAGTCACACCAGCCTTATATACTCGCGCAAGGTTGTGGATTACATCCTTGAGCAGTTATACACGCCTTAATTTTCAGCTGTAGCGGCAATTTTATAAGCAATCACAGCAATAACACCCAAAACCAAAGGGATAGGTGCTGCAATCAAACCGAACGCATCAGAATTCGCGTAACTCGCACCAGCAAGATGTCCAACTAGGCCGACAACAAAGGTAAGCACAGCAATCACACACACTATAATTTCCGCTTTTTTTGACTTATTCATGACTTATCTCCTGTAGTTCATGAGTAAATTATGCGCCTCATAGGTGTGCAAACTTTGCTCTAAATCAAATTTAATGTGCGCTTATTTTTTGAAGCGTTGCCACTTTGCGCCAGATCAATTATTGACCACTTCATCCCCTGAGTTGGCATGTGATATGCCTATTACCAAGCTGTGCTCTGGCGGCGCTGAATCGCTTAAAGCGATTATATGCATCGTTTTTATGCACTTGTGATCAGAATTCAGTGCGCCATACTGTTGTACATACTCAAACTCAAGGAGAAAACAATGTCGCAAGTAAATGCAATTGGATTAGATACACAAGATACACAGCGAGTTATCGAACAACTAAACCGACTACTTAGTTGCTATCAAATTCAATACATGAATGCTCGAGGCTTCCATTGGAATATAAAAGGCCGAGACTTTTTCGAGCTCCACGTGAAATTTGAGGAAATCTATAACTTACTACTGGAAAAGGTAGACGAGATAGCCGAACGCATCCTTACTTTGGGTGGCGAACCATTACATGCTTTTTCGGATTACATTGAGCTCAGCCAGATCAATGAAGCGAAAAACATCAGTGACGGCGGCAAAGCAGTTGAGAACTTATTGGATGGCTACGCCACTTTAATCAAAATGCAACGCAAAGTCCTCAGTGAAGCTGGAGATAATGATGATGAAGGTACGGCGGCACTGATGAGTGACTATATTAAAGAGCAAGAGAAGCTCGTGTGGATGCTCAAAGCCTACATAGACTGAATACTCATCATAAGCGCCGTAACTTTTAACGGCGCTTTTTATTCTGAACTAACGCAAGGGAGCAAGGTTATGGCTAGCAAATACAGAACTGAACACGACAGCATGGGAGAGTTAAAAGTGCCGCTTGAGGCTCTTTACCAAGCTCAAACTCAACGGGCTGTGAACAATTTCAGAATCAGCTCCCTAACCATGCCAACGGCATTCATAAGCGCGCTTAGCCACATAAAAAAGGCTGCGGCACACACCAATTATCACCTAGGATATCTCGAAGAGAAAATACACCTAGCAATCAGCAAAGCGTGCGACGAGGTTATCTCGGGTCAACATCTTGAACAGTTTCCTGTAGACGTTTTTCAAACTGGCTCAGGAACAAGTTCGAATATGAACATAAACGAGGTAATTGCAACTCGAGCTTCGCAAATACTAGGTAGCAAAGTTCACCCCAATGACCATGTAAATATGGGGCAAAGCTCCAACGATGTCATCCCAACCGCTATTCACCTCAGTAGTGCAATTGCCATTGAAACTCAGCTTATACCCGCACTTGAGCATTTAACCAGCGTTATCAGCGCAAAAATAGAGCAACAAGGTACATACGTTAAAACGGGACGCACCCATTTAATGGATGCAATGCCTATCACTTTTGCCCAGAGTATGTCCTCATGGCAACAGCAGGTGACTAAAGCACAACAACACATATCCCAAAGCGCTGCACACTTGAAGGAGTTGGCGCAAGGCGGAACGGCTGTCGGTACTGGGATTAATGCAGACCCTAAGTTCGCCGCCGCATTTGCACAACAATTATCTAAGCAAGCGAATATTGAGTTTCGCTCAGCAAGTAATCTGTTCTTTTTAATTGCAACTCAGGACACCGCAGTTGCCGTATCGGGGCAACTCAAAACTGCAGCGGTGGCATTAATGAAAATCGCCAATGACCTTCGATGGATGAATTCTGGTCCTTTATCTGGGCTCGGTGAAATAGAGTTGGAAGCATTACAACCGGGCTCTTCCATTATGCCTGGAAAAGTGAATCCTGTGATCCCCGAAGCCGTTGCCATGGCTGCTGCCCAAGTAATAGGAAACGACGCCACTATAAGCATCGCTGGCCAATCAGGTAACTTCGAGCTCAATGTCATGTTACCGGTGATTGCCTTTAATTTACTGCAAAGTATCGAGCTTATAACCAATAGTTGCCATGCACTTGCAGATAAAGCTATCGCTTCATTTCGGGTCAACGAGCGCAACCTATCTGAGTCCATTGCTAAGAATCCAATTCTAGTAACGGCATTAAACCCAATCATTGGCTACGAAAAAGCAGCTTTAATTGCAAAAACAGCCTATGCAGAAAATAAACCTATCATCGAGGTTGCCGCACAACTCACCGATATACCCGATGAAGAGCTGGCTGCACTGTTAGATCCCACACGACTCACACAAGGTGGTATTAGTGATTAAAGACTTTCATTTGGTGTTGCCGTTGGCGCATAGGCCAATTCTTTGTATGATGTATAGAACATCAACAAAATAACAAGATATTATGCGTTTAACCGTCATCGCACTGGCAACCCTTGCACTTAGTGCCTGCAATAACACCGAAGAGTCTGAAACTGAGCAAGTGGCGCAAGCCAATGTGCAAGCCGCTGAAAACACCCAGTTACAAAACAACAAACTCGATGCAATCAAACCTGCACCGCAAAATGTCGAATCACCCGAAGCACAGCGTATACAACAAGCAGTGACGCAGCCAATCACAGCAAACGCATCGAAAGAATCAATCTTAGCTGGCTACCAAACACTGCGTCAGCTTACCGAAGATAAGTCTTGTGATAACTCAATGCAGTGTAAAGTTGTAGCAGTAGGAAGTCGTGCATGTGGTGGTCCTAATGACTATATCGTGTATTCAAGTAAAACCGCAGATGCAAACGAAGTGCAAAAGCTAGCTGACCAAATAACCGCGAGTGAGGCTCAATTTAATGCAGCTACTGGCATGGTGAGCATTTGCGAACATCTTTCGCGTCCCGCGACGCAATGTCAGCAAAATCAATGTACAAAAGTGATGGGCTCGGCGCAGTCAGTGTACTAATAACCAAATAATGACAGCAGCACGGTAATAATAAATATCACAACAATGCACAGCAGCGCTCTAATAATGTAGTTAGGGCGCATCTCTTTTCGATACCACTGATAATAAAGAAACTTTGCGAAATAGGTGCCAGCAACCCCAAAAAGCGCAAATATCAATAAATATGCAGCCAGTACCATAAATACCCACCTCTACTTCATTCTGAGTTAAATCGCTACCTCTGCCCTCATTCTAAACTAATTCTGCAAAAGTCTCAGGCCTAGCATTTGGATTACTGAGTTTATTTATCTCCAAACGCAAAAAACCCGCTCATAGAGCGGGTTTCTTTAAATTGAAGCCTGGTGATGACCTACTTTCACATGGCAAATGCCACACTATCATCGGTTGGGGACGCCTAGTCGGGGCCGGCCTTC
>NZ_JBMMUF010000011.1:0-101665 GCF_049257235.1 Pseudoalteromonas maris | reverse complement strand
TAAAATTTCATTGAGCTTTCTCCTTTTGGTTTGGTCGCCTTGAAGTTTAGTATTTCGCTAAACTTCGGGGAGAAGGTTCAATAAGTATCAAGTTACTCAAAAGGACGCAAAACGCTTGGCTTGCGCTCCTTCGTCGCTAATTTTAGCCAAGCATTTATGCGCCCATTAGTAAGGCGTTACCGAATAAATACACTAACTCATTTCTGTCCAAATATGAGTTATGTTCAACGTCTGCTCACACTCAATGATGGCCTTATGACCACTAATGGTACAAGGCCGCTGCCCACCGTAAATGTGAATTACACAACATAGAAACCATCAAACAAACTTTTTCGGCACATTTTCATCGCCTTTTTGTTAGCGCTCATCTAGCCAGTGGCTCCAGCAACTCGAACTTCTAACATCAATGAATAATGGTTCTGCATTGTTGTTACTCTATAACCAAAATCTCATCGTGCCGCAGATTCTCATTTTGAATGGCACCCGCCACACGCTGAATATGGATACAAGCTTGTCGCTTTTTTTACACGCTGGTACGATGAGAGAAAAGTGCAAATTATGACATCAGAACCCATTCAAACGTCGTTGAGCATTAAGCTCGACGCTAAGCAAACCTTGCATCTGCGTTACATAGCCAAAGAGTCAGCACAGGGGCCTTGCGTGTTCTTTATGCATGGCGCGGTGGAAAACGGCAAAATTTTCTACACTCACACGAATAAAGGTCTAGCGCCATTTTTAGCACGCCATGGTTATCGTTGTTACGTTGCTGACTTGCGAGGTCGTGGCGAGAGTAAACCTGTTATATGCAGTGATGCACAATACGGGCAAACAGAAGCAATCTGTGAAGATATTCCTGCTTTTATCAATAAAATTCAGGAGCACAGTGGTCAATTTCCCCGATTTTGGATAGCTCATTCATGGGGAGGGGTGCTGTTGAATTGTGCCTTTGCACGCTTCCCTCAGTATATAAAGCAAGTGAGTGCTTGCGCCTATTTTGGTTCAAAGCGTACTTTAGTGAATCGCCACCCGAGTAAATTTCTTAAAGGGAATGTGTTTTGGTCTTGGTTGGGGGCCAAATACACGAAAAAGCATGGTTACTTGCCTGCTAAAAGGCTGAAATGGGGGAGTGATGACGAAACCCAAAAATCTCATGCGCAAAGCGTGCAATGGGTGAAGCCTAATCCGTGGGTAGATAGTGACGATAACTTTGATTATGGTGCTTTTTTAAAGGGCAAAGCACTTCCCCCAACACTGCACATCGCTGGGGTGAAAGATAAAGCTCTGGCGCAGCCTGTAGATATCGAACGCTTTATAAAAGAATCAGGTATTGGTATTAGTGAGCTCAATGTGTATGGGCGTCGGTATGGCCATAAACACAATTATGGCCACATCGATATGCTTACACACCCTCAGGCGACGCGGGATCAGTTTCAAGATGTGCTGAACTGGTTTGCACGCTACGGCTAAAACACTCTTTGAACGCCTGTTCGTACTCTTTGTACGCTTTATTGGCGTCGTTATAAAGCGGCTTTCTCACTTGGTGACGGCTTAGCGTGCTCACCGGAGCGCGTGATTTATGATAATTCAGGCTCTCTTTGGTGTAAGTGAGCCCCAGCCAATTAAAGAGTTGACGCAGTTGTTGTTCAGGTTGTTCGATTAACTGCTCATAATGTATCGTGGTAACGCTACCTTTAACGGCATTATGCCAATGCACCATCAACTCATCGTAACCTTCGTAATACGTTGTTAATGCATCCATGTCGCAGAAAAACGCTTCGTTAGCCCCAAAGTAATGGGTAAACACAGACCATGCCATAGGGTAAAAGCTGCGTCGCATGTCAATAAATTTGGCATTGGGAAAAATCGCTTTTATTGCGCCTACGGCCTGAAAATTCGCAGGCAATTTATTAAGGATAATGGCATTACCCAGTTTGCGCTTGCTGACTTCTTGAGCGTATATTTGTCGGGCTTGAGCACGCATTTGCTCATCGCTGCCAGTGAGACAGTGCGGAAAAGGTTTTTTCGTTTTCGCGCTTAAAAAAGCCATTACTTTCGCACTGATACTGTCATTTTCGCCAAGACTGGCAACGCCTTGGTGTTGGCAAAGCATACGCTCTAATAGCGTGGAACCACTGCGCGGCATACCAATAATAAAAACAGGTGTGAAGCTGGCCTGCACAGGATCTTGATGATCTGCGATGAAGTCGGCGTTGAACGTGGTGATGATATCGTCAATGTAGTGTTTAAAATCACTACCAAAAGGGGCACATCGTTTTGCTTGCAGGCTATTTGCTAGGCGGTAGTGCGCCATCGCTTGATTTTTATCCCCTTGATGGTGATACGCCTTGGCAAGGGTGTAGTGCAATACGACTTGGCCCGAAAGGTTCTGTGTGCGGGCTAATAGGTTATGTAATTGCTCTATCTCACCAGTGGTTATGTGTTTTTTATCTAATTGCGCGAGCTCGTAATAAAGGTACGGTGTGACATCACTGATAGGGCAGTTCAGCCCCTTTAAAAACGCATTCTGCGCTTGTTTTAGGTGTCCATAGATGAGTAAGTGCAAACCTAATCGATAAAATGCATGGCTATTATGCGGTGCAATTTTGCAGCAATATTCAAGAATATCAAACGCATCTTTGCCTTTTTGCAGCGAATCAAACGCATCGGCAAGCGCAAAAAGCGGGTTAAGTACTTTAGGTAAGCGTTGGCAAGCTTGTTGGAGTAGCACCACCGCTTCGGGGTATTTTTCTAGACGCATGGCAATACGACCAAGGCCAAATAAAGCCTCACCTTGATGGCTGCCCGTCTCTAATACAGATTTATAATGGAACTCAGCTTCTTGCAAACGATTTTCACTGAGAAGCTGGTTTGCTTGTTCCAATAAGTTCATAATTTTTCAACGTAAACTTTATTTTGATTTCAACATAACGCTCTAAACACGTCAGTGCAAGCATAAAAAAGCGGACCTAAGCCCGCTTTTCGATGTATTCAAAACAGTTAACTGTTAGAAGCTGTATGACGCTTTAACGTAGTAGTAACCGCCGTTGAAACCATAAGGTGATGTTTCATAGAACTTACCACCCCATGTGTTGTTAGCTAAACCTGAATCTTCGAAATCAAGTTTCTCGCCTTCATTATCAAACAGGTTCTGAGCACCCGCTGAAATGCCGATAGAGTCACTCACGTGGTACGTTACTTCAGCATCGAATGTCCATGAAGCGTCAGCAATTTTCGCTGTTGCATCATAGTCTACGTGAACGCCTTGGTACTCGCCGTAGAAGTTAGCACGAACAAACGCTGAAACCGTATCCCAGTTCTGGTTCCATGTGAATGTTGCACGGTGCTTCGGTAGGTCTTCTTCTAGACGACGAACCTTGAACTCACCTGTGATTTCACTAAAGCGAGTAACCTCAGTTTTGTTGTAGTTGTATGCTGCGCTGAACGTAGATGAGCCACCTAGTAGGTCAGTGCTGTAGTTCGCAACAACGTCCACACCTTTAGTCGTGGTGTCGAAGTCGTTTGTGAAGAAGCTTACTTGCGCTAGCTGATCAACGTTTGGAACGCCTGCAGCTTTAAGCACATCTTTGTCGTTCTGTGTTAGCTCAATCTTGTCTGACTGAGAAATACGGTCATCAACGTCGATACGGTACATGTCCACAGTCATGAAGAAGTCACCATTTTGGTAAACTGCACCTAGCGTGTAGTTTTGTGACTCTTCAGGCTCAAGCTCTGTACCACCTAGTTGTACAGAAATTGGGTTTGTTGGTGGTAATAGCGCTGAGTCTACTAACACGCCACTGCTTAGGTTTGTTTGTACGTTACTTACGTTCGCTTGACCTACTGTTGGAGCGCGGAAGCCAGAGCTGATTGAACCACGCATTGAGAACATGTCATTGAATGTGTAATGCGCTGTAAACTTGTAGTTAGCTGTAGAACCGAAGCTGTCATAATCTTCGTAGCGAAGTGCAGTACCAAGTAATAGGTTTTCTGACACAAGTGCTTCTAAGTCAACGTATGCCGCGTAGTTACGACGCGTGAATTCACCCGCTTGCGAAGGCTGGAAGCCTGGGAAGCCGTTAGAACCGATACTAAAGCCTTGAGACGTTAGTGGGCCAACTTTGAATGATGACTCGTCACCTGCTACAACCGTGAAGGTTTCTTCACGCCATTCTACACCTGTTGCTACGTTCACATCATCGTACAAGCCCCAGTCAAACAACTTGCTCATATCGTAGTTGAATGTTTTTTCTAGCTGCTCGTATTTACCTGGTGAAAAATCGCGAGGTGTATCTGGACCTAACGATGCATTCACTGTGTTGTATAGGAAGTAGCGAGATTCGTTGTAACCTACAGACGCACTTGCATCATATAACCAACCAGCAAGGAAGCCGTCTTCGTATTCGCCTTTCACACCCGCAGTGATTGATGCATCTGTGATGTTACCACCGAAGTTAGGAGTGAAACCGCCAGGGATCATTTCGTTGAAAGCAAAACAGTTTGGATTGTTTGCAACTTCATTGATGTAACGTGGGTCGTCTAATACGCTGCCGTTAGTTGGAATAGCAATATCTGTAGGACAGTTGCCGCTCATATCGCCTGTTAAGTCGCCAACAAGAAGTGTTTCGCCGCCATCGTTCGAGTATACGCCCGGACGAGTGTGCGGGTTACGGTAGTAGAAGCCACCACGTACATCACGCTCAGAGTAGTTACCGAACATGTAGAACTCGTCGGTGTTGCTAAGTTCTAAGCCGATGTTACCGAATAACGTGATGTCGTCTTTTACTTCTGGAGAACCCCAAATTTGCGCAGGATCTGGTACCTCGGGTACGCCAGCTTCGATAAACGCAGCTGCATCTGGGCGTTGAACACTGCGGCTTGTTGCATCAGCATTTTTGTATTGGAAGCTGAAGTTCGCAAAACCATCATCGCTAAATGGTAAACCGATGTTACCTGCGATTTGCGTTGAATCGCCGTCACCTTCGTAATACTGACCAGAGCGTACTTCGATAGTACCGCCTTCGCTTGCATCTTTTAGTACAAAGTTGATTACACCTGCTATTGCATCAGAACCGTATTGTGCCGCAGCACCGTCACGTAGTACTTCAACTTGCTTCAGAGCAATGCTTGGAATAACTGAGATATCAGGGCCTTGTGCACCATCGTTGATACCACCACCTAGGAATGCAATAACCGACGCGCGGTGACGGCGTTTACCATTGAGTAGTACAAGCGTGCTGTCTGAAGGCAGACCACGTAAGTTCGCTGGGCGAACTAGCGTTGCCGCGTCACTAATAGGGTTTGAATGCGCATTGAATGAAGGAACCGTGCCTTTGATAGCTTCAAGCATGTCGGTGTTGCCAGACTTGCCTAGCTCGTCAGCGCCGATGATATCAACAGGAACTGGAGAGCTACCAATTGAACGTGGTGCAGCACGCGAGCCTACTACCGCAATCTTTTCGATTTTTTCTGCTTTTTCAGCGTTTGTGTCTTCTTCAGCGAATGCTGCACCGCTGTGCATCACAGCAATAGCAGACGTTGACAGTAGAGCGCAGCGTACAGCTGATTGTAGTTTTCTGTATTTTAAATTCATAAATGTCCCCCAGACTTATACAGATATTGCTTCTTTGTTGTCATTGTGTATATGCAATGTATACAGACAATTAACACTAAGTTCAATACTGTTTAGTTACGACTATTGTCAAAGTGAAACTTTTTTTAATTAATAAGTTGCTGAGTGAGTCGGTGAACGTGAAGCTAGTGTCTGCTGGTGAAGTATGTGACAATCTACAACAATTAAGTTTCAGAGTGATGTTATGCGGATTTATCGCTCCTTCCACAAAGCGCCTGTTCGGGTTATTAAAATATCCCGCAGGCGGCAAAAGTTGAAGCTTCGTCGAGCCATGGTGTCGCTTAAATGGGCGCTTGCGCAAGAGCGCGAAGAAACCAAAGAAATGCTCGATATTTATCGGCGTTACACTAAACGCCAAGCGAGCAAGCAAGAGCTACAAGTAGCCAATGAGCAGTTTGTCGACCTGTTAAAAGGGTTAGGGCTGGGCGTGTTCGCTGTCTTACCATTTGCGCCAATCACTATTCCGCTCGTTGTTAAAATAGCGAAAATAGTGGGGGTGGATATCTTGCCCAGCTCATTTAGCAATCCGCGACCACCTAAACATAGTCATAAAGACAAAAATGCCGACTAGCTTTGCAGTGCAAAGGTGCTCAGTGGCTTGTACACCAATCCTTGTTCATCCCGAGTAGAATGATACAAAGTGAATTCATGACAGTGTAATTGAATCGCAGGCACCTGCTTGGTGACTAACGGCGATGCTTTGAGATTGCGAGCAAGGGTCACATGGGGGCGAAAGCGGCTGTGTTCACTTTTTATGTGGTGCTCGGATGCCATACCAAGCAAATCTGTTGCAAGGCGTACCAACGTCTGTGGAGGAGAGCTTGGCTTGAGGTGAAATATACCGTTGTGCGGCCAAAATTCATGCTCGTCGAGTGCCAATTCAAAAGGTTGGCTAGCGATTGTGTGCGCGCGTGCTATTAAGGTTTCACATAGTGGCTGCGTGACTTGGCCGAGAAACGCTAAAGTGAGATGCCAGTTTCGCTGTTGTGTTGCTGGTTTGGATAATTCAACGTGACTACGCAGCCAGTTATCTATCTTGTTTTTACTCACAGCATCCAACCCCAGCGCGAAGAATAATCGCATGGGTTCTAGATGCTTCGGTGTCTGTGTGTCCATCGCTGTGCAGTATCATTTAGCTAGTGGAATTGTTATCCTCAACAGTATCCGTAATAGAATGCGAGTGTGCAATGAATTTACTTATAAACACACCACGAGTTGATACATCGTTAGTGCCACTTTTTGTATTTGAAAAAGCGCAGCTTGATAGCTGGCTTGAACAACAAGATGAATTTGTGCGTACATGGGTATCTGGCAACGCCGAACAAAATAAAGTGTGTGTTGTTCCTAACCCACAAAGCGGCGAAAGCCAATGTGTGGTTATTGTCTGTGACGACGCGACGAATATGTGGGCAGCAGGTGATGTGGTAGCCAAGCTCCCCCACGCTGATTACACCCTCAAAAATTGCAGCAATGAAGCTGATATCGCTTTAGGTTTTGCTCTGGGTGGTTATCAATTCTGCGGTTATAAGCAAGTAAATGCGCCTAAAGCTCGATTATTGATAAGCGACGACACCCTGTATGCCCAATTGGTAGCGCAAATAGAGTCGACCAACATTGTGCGCGATTTGGTAAATACTCCTGCGGCAGACATGATGCCCCAGCACTTGAGTGAAGTGATGAGTGATTTGGCCCAACGTTACAATGGCACGTTCTCTCAGTGGGTTGGTGACGAATTGCTTGAGCAAAACTATCCGACAATCCACCTTGTTGGTCGTGCCAGTGAAAATAAGCCTCGCTTACTTGATTTACGCTGGGGTAAACAAAACGCACCTAAAGTAACCCTAGTAGGAAAAGGCGTGTGTTTTGACTCGGGTGGTTTAGATTTGAAGCCGGCCGCAGGTATGCGCTTGATGAAAAAAGACATGGGTGGCGCCGCTCATGTAATTGGCTTGGCTAATCTCATTATGGCCATGAACCTAAATGTGCAATTGCGTGTACTCGTTCCTGCGGTTGAAAACGCGGTGTCTCGTAATGCATTTCGCCCAGGCGATGTAGTGAAAACACGCAAAGGGTTGACTGTCGAAATTGATAATACCGATGCCGAAGGGCGTTTGGTGTTATGTGACGCGTTAGATGAAGCGCAACAAGACAACCCAGATCTGATCATCGATTTCGCAACCCTGACTGGAGCCATGCGCATTGCATTGGGAACTGAGTTACCAGGGTTTTTCTGTAACGATGAGCAAGTTGCTAACTTACTTTGCACCGCAGGTGAACAAAGTCAGGATCCTGTATGGCGTATGCCGTTGTTTGCGCAGTATAAAAACTTACTCAATAGTGATGTGGCAGATATGACTAACTGCAGCGCAGGCCCATTTGGTGGAGCAATCACTGCTGCACTTTATCTACAAGAGTTTGTTGCGCCAAATACACCATGGGTGCACTTTGATGTCATGGCGTGGAACATCAGAAATCTTCCGGGGCGCCCTGTGGGTGGTGAAGCATTCGGTATTCGCGCAGTGTATGCAATGCTCAATGACAAGTATGGTCACTAGGTGACAATGATTGGAGCCACACCCGTGGCTCCGATGTATTATTCATTTAACCATGTTAGTGCGTCGTGTTGTTCACTGAAATAGCGCACTTCGCCACTGACGAACCAATTAGCAAATTTTGCTGCATATTCTTGCCAACGGCTGTGACCATACAAAGCAATACGCCTAAACTGGTTGCGATGGGCCATTCCAAGTTGGAAATCATCCCACATGGCATGTGCTGTAAAGCCTTCGAGCGCACTTGCGTCAACAAATACATCGACGATACGTTCATCTATGCCCTCAAGTGCATCATCAAAAAGTGGCGTGATCACTTCGTAATCACGATGCTCCAGCGTACCAACTAACACCAGCGCAATGTAAAAGCGTGTATCAGTGCGCTCTATACCTATGTGCAAACCATGTCTTTTCATGTTCATACCCCATCGCAGGTTTATGTTAAAAACATAGCCGAATTTGTCCGTGCTGCCATGATGTAGCGCATGTTTTGGTGCAATAAAAAAGGCCACATATGTGGCCTTAATTACTTAGTTTTGAGTGCTTACTCTTGGCACGCTTTTACTGCTTCAGCGATAAGCTCTAAACCTGTTTGCGTGCACTGTGGTAATTGAGCTGTGCTTTGGCGCAGCGGTGTAATACGTTGGCCCCATTTAATATAGCTGGCAGCCCATGTAAGTCCCGCACCAAAAGCGGCAGACATAATATTTGCACCTGGTTTGATCATGCCACGCTCAACCGCTTCACATAGCGCAATGGCAATGGTTGCCGCTGAGGTGTTGCCGTATTCATCGATATTGACCATTACTTTTTCATCTTCAACTTTCAAGCGCTGTTGAATTGATTGAATAATGCGTAAATTGGCTTGGTGAGGTACTAACACGTCAATGTCATCAAGACTTAATTGGGCATTATTGAGTACGTCATCACACGCTAAGCTCATGCCTTTGACTGCGCGTTTGAAAATTTCAGGGCCAATAAAGTTAATTTCTGACCCGCCAATGGCCTCGTACTTATTAATGTTCGAACCAAAGTTGTCTATGTGTAGAATACTTCTGTCAGAGCTGTCACAACCTGATTTTGACGCCAGCAAGCCGACTTTCTCTTCAGTTGCTTCAAGTACAACAGCCCCTGCGCCATCCCCAAAAAGTACCGCACTGTCACGTCGTGCCCAGTTAACATACCAAGTCATGCGCTCAGCAGCGACAACAACTGCGCGTTTGATCATACCTGCTTGGATTTGTGCAGTTGCCATTTGCAAGGCATACAAAAACCCTGAGCATGCTGCGTTAGCATCACATGCAGCGGCGCCATTAGCGCCCAGAATCTGCTGTACTTCTGAAGCCGTGTTGGCAACCACTGTACTCGGTGTACACGTTGCAACCAATACCAAATCGAGGTCAGTGGCATCAAGGCCAGCGCAATCTAGTGCGCGTTGTGCAGCGACTGCAGCGAGTTCAGCGGTACTAACATGACTAACGTGACGAGCTTTGATACCCGTTCTGCTGCTGATCCACTCATCGGAAGTGTCGACAACGGTAGCAATATCTTCATTGCTGATGCGCGCTGGTGGAATGCATTTACCCCAGCCCGTGATCTCTGCATAGTGCATAAAATTTCCTATTGTTGCTGCATCTTGGTTGCTAACTTTGCACAAGCCAGATGTCTTTATAATTGCTGTTTTATATCAAAATGCGCGCAATTGGTCGAGTTATACTGGCTTATATGCGCAAACTATGATGTCTTAAATTGTACGCAAGTGTACGAAACTCTATTTCGTAACCTACAGTAATACAAACAAAATAAACAAAACGAGGATGCGTCATGAACAAGGCATTGATCTGTGCAGCAGCATTGATTACGGCATCGATAAACAGCGTGTGGGCAAAAACAACGCTTATCCATGCTGGGCAACTACTCACTGCGGCAGATGCGCAGGTATTGGCAGCGCAAACGATTGAAGTACACAAGGGTAAAGTAAAGGCGATTCACAATGGCTATCTGAGTCCAGCAGATCTTGGGGTAGATAACGCGTCGGTTGTGGATCTAAAGCAGAAATTTGTGCTCCCGGGGTTGGTAGACTTGCACGTACACCTAGGCTTTGAGCGAGACCCTAAAGCTAACCCGCATCGTGCGTTGATGGAAGTGGAGGCAGACTATGCTTTGCGTTCAGTTAACTACTTGCGCAGCACCGTAGAGGCAGGTTTTACCACGGTGCGAGACTTAGGTGGCAGCAATGAGGTGATTTTCCCTTTGCAACGCGCGGTTGACAGTAATACGTTGGTAGGTCCGCGTATCATCGCCGCTGGAGAGGCAATTACACCCACAGGTGGACATGCTGACATGCACGGTTACCGTCAAGAGGTGCTCGATGCATTCGCTCCAAGAATGGGGGTATGTGATGGCGCTGATGACTGCGCACGAGCGGTGCGTGAGATGGTTAAATCTGGCGCTCAGGTAATTAAAGTTACAGCCACAGGTGGTGTGCTGAGCAATACAAAAGCGGGGTTGAATCAACAGTTAACCGATGCAGAGCTGGGTGCCATTGTTGATACTGCTCACAACTTAGGGCGTCCTGTAACGGCACATGCTCATGGCACCGGTGGCATAGCCGCTGCACTTAGAGCCGGAGTGGATTCTATCGAACATGGCTCATACTTAGATAAAGACACGATTAAGTTGTTTAAAAAAACCAAAGCGTATTTGGTGCCTACCTTAATGGCGGGCGTGACAGTAGCCAAAGAAGTTGGCAATAATCCCAACATGCCAGCAGCCATCGTCGAGAAAATACAAACGGTGGCACCTGTGGTAAAAGCCTCTTTCCAACAGGCTTTGAACGCGGATATTAATATTGCCTTCGGCACAGACTCTGGGGTTTCGCGTCATGGCGATAATGCACAGGAATTTGTGCTGTTAGTAAATTATGGAATGACACCTCGTCAAGCGTTGGCGACAAGTTTAGAAGCCGCACCTAAGGTATTGAATATGGGACAAGAAGTTGGCAAATTAACAACCGGCTACTACGCTGATGTAATTGCTGTAGACAAATCGCCACTAGAGGACATTGGGCAACTGCTGTCTGTAGACTTCGTAATGAAACAAGGGAATATTGTAAAAAATCATGAGTAAAATCAAAGCGCAGCTATTGGAGCAATTAATAGAGCTGGAGCGCACTTTGATGCGCGAAGAAGTACGTGCCGATGCTGCGCGACTTGATGAATTACTTGATGATGACTTCATTGAGGTGTCGACTGATGGTCGGCGTATGAACAAAGAAAGTGTTCTGCTGCGCGCTCCTAGAGAACAATCTAAGGGGCGTAAACCGGTATTCCATAATCAAGATTTTACAGGCCGTATGCTCAGCGACACCGTGGTGCAAATATCCTATAGCGCTGCCCTTAGACGGATAAAGGGCGGCCAATGGCATTTTTCTACACGGATGTCGATTTGGCGTTTAAGCGACACTGACCATTGGCGTTTGGTGTATCACCAAGGCTCACCGAGTGAGCCGTTCCCCATTAAAAAGACAGAGACAACCCATTAAGATGTATGCTCGCGCTCTAGGCCAGTAAAAATAAGCGTGTCAGCGCATTTCACTGGGGCTACAGCGTTGCTGTAATGCTAATAAAAGACTACGCTTTAAGTGTTAGCCTTGAGTGGGTAATCTTATGAATTTTTCTGAACTAAATTTCCTTGCTGTTTTTGTGTCCGCCTTGGCTTGCTTTGTTCTGGGTGGTTTTTGGTATTCATCCTACATGTTCAAATCTGCATGGCTTGATGGGTGCGGTTTGACCGACGTCGACTTGGCGAATGCATCAATGAAAAAAGTCTTTTTGTTGGCGTTTATCCTCTCACTTATCGCTTCTTTCGCTTTTGCTTTGTTTTTGGGTCCTAACCCCGATTTAGGTTTTGCCGTGGGAGCTGGATTTGTTGCAGGTATCGCTTGGGTTGCGACCTCATTTGGGATCAGTTACTTGTTTGAGCAGCGACCCCTTAAATTATTTCTGGTTAATGGTGGCTATCATACCGTGCAGTTTACCTTAATCGGTTTTATTCTCGGGCTTTGGAGTTAATCCTCGTTACCTATCGATGTTACACTCACGGTTTTGTCACTGGGGAGTGTCATGGCCAAACCCAATAAAAAAGGTCCTGTGCGTACCGTCGACATATTTTGCGCAAAATGTCGCACTCAGCTCTATAAGTATCGCAAGGGCGGAAAAGGAGCATTAGTTAAGTGTTTCATCGAACGCATTGTTGAAGATTACACTGAGCAAACAGCAACTTGCCCTAACTGCCATCAAGTATTTGCGCGCCAAACAATGATCAGAGGAACACCTGCTTTAAAAATGATTGGTCAGAAAGTCCATATGAAGTAGGGCATATGTCCTTAGGTGTGCGTGTGTTGCTTGGTAGGCTGGCGCAGGTTTCATTATTGAGTAGGACATGATGGACATATTATTTGACGTAATTGGCATGAGCGGCACATTTTTGGTGGTTGGTGCTTTTTTCTTATTGCAACTGGGTAAATTACCCGCCTCTGGCATGGGATATAACCTCATGAACCTCAGTGGCGCAATCTTGCTGCTTATCAGCCTTTGCTACAACTTTAACCTTGCTAGCTTTGTTATCGAAATCTTCTGGATAGCCGCGTCACTGATAGGTATTTACAACTACCTCAAGGCTAAAAAGGCTCCACAGAGTGCATAGAACAGCGCGCAATATTGTTTGTTAACTTGCGTATTTGACCAAGATACAGCTGACATTGTCTTGTGCGCCTCTGTCGAGCACAGATTGCACAAGATTTTGGGCATTTACGTTTGTGGCGCTGTCAATTAATGCATGCTCAATTTCTACGTCTGACAACTGGCCCGTTAGGCCATCGCTGCACAGCAAAAAGGTGTCATTGTGAACAAGGGGGCCTTGGACCGAGTCAATGATAACGTTGGCACTGACCCCTATAGCCCTTGAAACTTTGCTATTGAGCGGGTGTGCGGTTGCTTGCGCATCGGTAATGGCACCCTCGTCGAGTAGTTCATTTACCTGACTATGGTCGCGTGTTTGTTGGCTGAGAACATTATTGCGCAACAAGTAGCCGCGACTATCTCCCACCCATATATAATGATATGTATCTTCCGTGAGCACTAATACAACTGCTGTTGAACCAACCTTTTGTCCTTTGAGTTGGTTTACACTGTAGTGGTAAAGCCGTTCGTTGGCATTGCTTAAAGCATCGCGTATCGCACTGAGTTTATTGTTATGACAAGCACCATTGCTCAGCTGATTTTTAATTTCAGTGATGATTAACTCACTGGCAAAATCGCCGTGTACATGACTGCCCATACCATCGGCAATCACCCACACTTTGTGCTCTGGTAATTCGAGTAACGCGTCTTCATTTGTATGTCGTACAAAGCCTTGATGGCTCAGTCCGTTACTGATTAATTTCATACCATCCCCTTGAAATCCTTTAAGAGTTGTTGATATGAAAGCGTTGCAAGGAGGATCGCAAATTCCATTTTGACACTCTAATCCTTTAGACTGGAATTGAACTAGCTTCGTTTGCAAACACGCATGTTATGAGGACTGCTGTGTCAGTCCTCATCATGATGCTAATGCGCCTGCATTATAAGCGTCGACCTTCGCCAACATATCTACCAGCGAGAATTCTTTGATAGATATCATCGGCTGTTTTCTTGGCCCTTTCTATTACTTCTGGTTGCAGCTTACGCTCGTCAAGCTTGCGACTTGTACTGGCGTTGTCGTTGCCATTGTACTCTGCAATCGTGTTCCAGATGTATGACTTCTCTAGGCTTTTTTGAACGCCTAGGCCATCGTAATACATCAGGGCAAGGTTGAACTGTGCCAGAGTGTAGTTTTGTGCAGCTGCTTTTTGGTACCAATCTACAGCGGCATTGTAGTCTTTAAGTACACCTTCACCATTGGTATACATGACACCCAGATTATATTGGGCTGCGGCTATCCCTTTTTCTGCAGCGCTAGTGAATAATTCCACCGCACGTTGCAGGTCGACTTTAACGCCACGGCCTTCTTGGTACATTACCGCCAAAGAGAACATTGCATCAGGATATTGTTGATCAACGGCTTGCTGATATAGTTCGGCTGCTTTGTGCTGGTTCTTAGGTACTCCAAAACCACCTTCGTATAATTGCGCCAACTCATAAATGCCCGGTGCAAATCCTTTGTCTGCGAGATATTGAAATTCACTGACTGCTCTTTCAAAGTCGCCAACATTTGCAGCAGCTATGCCTTCTTCTAATCCTGCTTGAGCGGGGGCGCTCAGAGCGAAAGCGACGCAAAGGCTCGCGGTATATAGGGTTTTTCGCAACATAAGTCTCTCCAAGGTCACTGCTATCTTCCTGATTCTAGCTTGTTTATTTGGGTTTATACAAAGTACTGCTACAAAAATATTGCAAAAAAAGTGATGAAAATTTGTATCGTTATCACTCAAACCGAGTGTTTGAAAGGGGTACGGATTATATTTAATCCATCACATTAATATTTATCACCTGTGTGTGCACTTCAAATGAACACGCGTTCCATGCTACAACTGAAAAGACCTAAGCCATTTAAACAGCAACAGGAGAATGAGGATGAGTGACCAATATGCTGCACTGAGAAGTAATGTAAGTTTATTGGGCCAAGTGCTGGGGCAGACGATTGCCGCTGCCCAAGGTGAAAACGCATTAAATAAAGTCGAAGAAATCCGTCAGTTAGCAAAGAGCTCCCGTAATGGCGATGATGCTGCAAGAGCCAAGTTGCTCGCAGAGCTGCAAAACTTGAGTGATGATGAATTGCTGTTGGTGGTGCGCTCATTCAATCAATTCTTAAACTTGGCCAATGTGGCAGAGCAGTACCACACCGTTTCTCGTAATGCAGATGTTGGCTTTTGCCAGCTCGACCCGTTAGAACAAACGTTAAATCGTTTAAAGCACAACCATGTTAGTCCAGATAAAATACAAGAAGCTGTTGAAAAATTAGATATTAATCTTGTGCTTACCGCACATCCAACTGAGGTCACGCGGCGCACCCTAATCAATAAGCATGTCGAGCTCAGTGATTGTTTAAACCAATTAGAGTTAAGTGACTTATTACCCTCAGAGCGAGCACGCCTGATGGAGCGCGTACGTCAACTTATAGCGCAAGCGTGGCACACGGATGAAATTCGCCGCAGTCGACCGACACCACTTGATGAAGCGAAGTGGGGATTTGCGGTTATTGAGAATAGTCTTTGGCAAGCGGTGCCCGAATATGTCAAAGAGTTAGACCAATTACTTAACGCCCAACTAGGTATTGGTTTAGACAAAAATGCGCAGCCAGTGCGTTTCACATCTTGGATGGGGGGCGATCGAGACGGTAATCCTTTTGTCACCGCAAAGGTGACGCAAAGCGTTATTGAACACGGTCGCTGGATGGCGTTGGACTTATACATTCGTGACCTTAATCAGTTGATCAGTGAGTTGTCGATGCATCAAGCAAGCGCTGAGTTGTTAGCACTGAGTACTGAGGCACACGAACCCTATCGCACAGTCCTCAAGGAACTACGTCGCCAACTGCGACTCACCCATGAATATCTAGAAGCGAAAATTACTGGTCAAAGTCCACGTGGCCAAGACTGTATTACCGACATTGAGCAGGTCAGCTCAGTACTGCAAATATGCTACGACTCGCTGTGCGCAAACAATATGCAGACTATTGCCGATGGTTTACTGCGCGATACCCTGATCCGTTGTCGTTGTTTTGGCTTGCAGTTGAGCCAATTAGATATTCGCCAAGACAGTGATAGGCATGCGCAGGTACTCGCTGAAATCACCGAATATTTACAACTCGGTGATTACAGCCAGTGGGACGAGCAACAAAAACTCGCGTTTTTGGAGTCTGAACTGGCCAGCAAACGCCCGCTTTTACCTGCTCATTGGCAGGGATCAGAGCAAACCCAAGAAGTGCTTGATACCTTCAAAGTCATCGCCAATAACCGTGCCGATAAATTTGGCATTTACATTATCTCTATGGCACGACAAGCCTCTGATGTGCTCGCAGTAAAACTGCTGCTCAAAGAAGTAGGCTGTGGCTTCAATATGCCAGTAGCGCCACTTTTTGAAACGCTCGATGATTTAAATCGTGCACCGCAGGTAATGTCTACGCTTTACGCGAATGATGTTTACCGAGGTATTATGGGGCCACATCAGCATGTCATGATTGGTTACTCTGATTCAGCTAAGGATGCCGGTATGATGGCGGCTGGTTGGGCGCAATACAGCGCGATGGAGTCATTAGTGGCTCTGAGCGAGGATAATGGTATTGAGTTAGTGCTGTTTCACGGTCGTGGCGGCACGGTAGGGCGCGGCGGTGCGCCTGCGGCACAAGCGCTGCGTTCGCAACCGCCGGGAAGTTTAAAAAACGGCTTGCGTGTCACTGAACAAGGGGAGATGATCCGCTTTAAGTTTGGTTTGCCAAGTGTGGCTAAGCAGAGCCTGCACTTATATGTTGGCGCGGTACTTGAAGGCAACCTATTGCCACCACCAGAGCCTCAGCCGCAGTGGCGTGATGCGATGGCCTTGATAAGTGATGTATCGTGCGCACATTATCGCAGCGTAGTGCGTGAAAACCCAGATTTTGTACCGTATTTTCGTAGCGCAACGCCGGAACAAGAACTCGGTAAGTTGCCACTCGGTTCGCGACCGGCCAAACGCAATCCTCATGGTGGTGTTGAGAGCTTACGTGCAATTCCGTGGATTTTTGCATGGTCACAAAACCGCTTGATGCTTCCCGCTTGGCTTGGTGCTTATCAAGGCTTGGCGGCGGCGATTGAGAAATTTGGTGAGCAGAGGTTGCAGCAAATGTCGCAACAATGGCCATTTTTCCGCACTCGGATAGAAATGTTGGAAATGGTATTTTGTAAGGCCGACAGTTGGCTCAGCGCTTACTACGACCAACATTTGGTGAGTGCACAGTTACAGCCTTTGGGCGATAAGCTGCGTGAGGAATTGGCACAGGCAGTCGCGCTCATCAAAGAGCTAAGCCCTGAGCACACTTTGTTAGGGCATCAACCATGGATCCGAGAGTCCATAGCCTTGAGAAACCCGTACACCGATCCTCTGAATGTGCTGCAAGTGGAGTTGCTTAAACGCGCTCGCAGTGAAAGCTCCGAGGCGCTGGATAACGCGTTGATGATCACAATGACAGGCATCGCAGCAGGAATGCGCAATACCGGTTAATCGCACTTCAATGCCCCGCGCAATCTACTATGTGCGGGGCGAACTTCTTACCTAGAGCAATGTGACCTTTGAGGTATGAATTTGCCCGCAGTGGGTTGCTGAGTTACTATCGGCGAAAATAATAATTATACAAGGCTAATGAGTGAGCCAATCTTCATTGCTTGATGCCATAACCGCTCAACGCGGGATCATTACTTGCGAACAATTTCAACAACTCGCGCTGCAATTAGATGCTGATGACAATGCCACTGCGAAATGGCTATTGGCGCACTTTAAGTCGTGGGCTTTTCCCCCCATTTCAAAATTTTATGTGAGCGCTTTGGTGCGCGCTGAAAATGAGCATGGCGAGGACTTTTTTGCACTGGGAGTGAATGTAGAATTACCGCATTGCGCCTTAGATACTGCGGTTCATGCTGAACAAACGGCGATACATAACGCTTGGCTAAATGGTGCTGTGGCGCTTAAGCATATTTACATCAATGCCGCGCCGTGCGGGTATTGTCGTCAATTCATGAATGAGTTTGTGGTCAACCAACGCTTAGCGGTGAGCATTAATGATACTCACACCGACCTTGAGCAATTGCTGCCACTGGCATTTGGCCCTGAAGACTTAAACATTTCACAAAGAGTACTCACAACCTCAGAGCAGCTGAGCGCGCAGAGCAATAGCAATGATCAACGCAGCGCATTGATGAGCCATTTAGCACACAGCTATGCGCCATACAGTGGTGGGCGCGCTGCGGTACAGATTGATTATGAGGGTAAAGCTTATTTTGGTCGTTACATTGAAAATGCAGCGTTTAATCCAAGCTTTAACCCATTCTTAGCCGCCTTAAGCCAGATAGCCTTGACTGGAAAAGGGATTGATTTTGATAAAATAAGTGCCGTGACTCTTGCCGAAGAGCCCAGCCTTAAATCGCACCAAAGCGCTGTACAGTCCATTGTTAAGGTGGTGGCTGCACACGCTCAGTTTGATTATTTATCCTCAAGCAGCGCGCGTGCCGCGTCAATAACTTGAGTGATTGAACGTCGTTCTACTTCAGCAATATCTACATTGGGAATTTCTTGATTACAACGGTTAACCAATACACCGGCGATACATGCAGCCTTGAGGCCTAGCGCATTGCACATGGTCAGTAAGGTTGCTGATTCCATCTCATAATTCATCACATTGAGTGCTTGCCATTGTTTCATGCTGCCTTGGAGGTGCGTTGGGACATAGCCACTGTGCGTATCATATCGCTCCTGTCCCGGATAAAAGGTATCGCTCGATGCGGTGATACCGATATGGTGCGCCACGTTATTTTTTTCACAGGCCTTAACCAGTGCTGCAGTGGCTTTGAAGTCGGCGACTGCTGGGTAACTCGGGGGCGCAAAATGGTGTGACGCCCCATCTAAACGCACTGATGCATGGGTGATAAGCAAATCGCCAACGTTAATGTGCTTTTGGATAGCACCTGTGGTGCCAACACGCAAAAAGGTGTTCACGCCTAATTGCGCCAGCTCTTCCACAGCAATGGAAGTAGATGGGCCACCAATACCCGTTGAACACACCACAACAGGGATGTTGTTGATATGCCCAAGGTATACATGAAACTCTCGATGCTTAGCCAAACACTCATGATTGTCTAACAACTGTGCAATGACGCCTGCTCGCTCCGGTGCGCCCGGTATGATGGCCAAGGTGGCACCTTTAAGGTCGGCTTGACTAATTCCTAGGTGAAACACTGTTTTCATAGTAACCCTTTGTTTTATATCCCTTACTGGTAATAACATCACATGCTGCGACTGTTTGCAGTGGGTCAATAAGGACTTATGTCCGATATGTTTGATCCAATTAGCTTGCCAGCCCCGTAAATGTCAACTAGATGTTAAATAGTCAGTGTAGAGAAACAATGCGCAAGTCCGTACGAAATATGTACAAAAGACTTAAATCGCACAAAAAGCGTTAACCAAAGCACTGACTTTGTAAATGTATCACAGGAGGTAAGTTATGGCTGCATCGACTAACGCGACGAGTCACAGTGAGTTTGCACGCTGTTTTGAGTGTAATCAGATATCCGCTTTTGCTCCATTTCATTGGCTCGCATTAGCATTCAAAGACATGGCCAGAGCGCCAATTTTAAGTCTAATTTATGGCCTAGTATTTACCCTTATTCCCGCCGCCATTCTCTACTTCGCCTATGCAAGCGACAGTCACTTGGTTCTTTTACCAGCGGCCGTTGCGTTTGCTTTGATAGGTCCGGCATTTGCCGCGGGATTGTATGATGTGGCATGGGAGCTTGAGAAAGGTCATACTCCCACATTTCGACATAGTCTAAAGTCAATGTTCCGCAATCCTGCAGGAGAGTGGGGTTTTGCTATTTTACTCATGGTGATCATGATTGTGTGGATGCGTTTGGCGGCACTTGTGCATGCGCTCTATCCAAACACGCCTAACCCTAGCTTTGAAGAGCTTAGTGCGTTTTTGACCTTGGGCTCAATCATCGGTGGAGTGTTATTGGTAAGCGTATTTGCCATTTCAGCCTTTACGCCGCAAATCATGATGGAACGCAGAGTGGATATTATGACTGCCGTGGTGACATCGATGCATGCGGTACGCAATAACATTGGCGCAATGATTGTGTGGTGTGCATGTATTGTGACGCTGGTGTTAGTTGGGTTTGCAACGGGCACGGCTGGGTTCATTGTGATTATGCCGCTATTAAGTTATGCAAGCTGGCATGGCTATATCGCCACCATCAAAACCAAACGTCCACGTAAGTACGAATAACGCAGATGGCAGGCTTATGCACCTTTAATGCATAGGCAGTCACCCACCAAAACCGTGTCGAACAGTGTACGTTTGACAACGTCTTCGCGCTTGTATATTGATCCAGTATGCAAGCGCATTCGTTTAATTGATAAATTTAAAAAGTTTATTTTTATCAATGGCTTAATTTATAATCGTGACCATCTGTTACGCTTTGCAAAGCCGTATCTGGTCGACGTACGAGTGCGACTATCAAAAAACATGGGCAAGATGCAAAACTGCATAAATATCGAGGAGATAGCATGTCAGCGAAGTGGCAAGAATTCCGCAATAAAATCGAACACTGTTTATGTCCACCAGGAAATGGTGTGTTTACCGTAAATACGGCAAAAGAGCGCAAAGCTGCGCTTCATCAAAAACTGTATGGGCAAACAGAAGATGTTGAAAATGTGTGGCGGGATTCTTTAGATGGCTTGCAAACAACTGAGCACAAAGCTGTCATGCTGGGGATCAGCTCGGATTGTGGTGGCGGTATTTTGCGTGGTGCAAACTGGGGACCGTTATTCTTGCGCAGCACCTTAGTTGAGCAGCAGCCACAAGCAACGTCATTCGATTTAGGTGATGTGCGTGTCATTCCACACTTGCTGCATGATAAGTATCTGAATGAGGGCACGATCAGCAACTGCCAAAAGGCGCTGTATGCTAATGAAAACAGCGAATACCACGTCAGTCCTTTGTCTATAACTGAAGACGTATGTACAGACTTTTACGCTAACTTCCCTGATAAAGGCATCTTTGGTATCGGTGGTGACCACTCAATTAGTTATCCATTAACCAAGGCCTATCTAATAGCCAAGCGTGAGCAAGGTAAGAAGGTCGCAATCATTCACTTTGATGCGCACACGGACTTACTTGTGGAGCGTTTGGGCATCGATTTGTGTTTTGGTTCTTGGTGTACACATATCCTAGAGTATTTGCCAAACCCATCGCATCTTATCCAATTTGGTATTCGCTCAAGTGGCAAACCAAAAGCACATTGGGAAGGCACATTTGGTGTCAAGCAACATTGGGCCCATGAGATTAATGAGCGTGGCACGGATGCGGTGATCGAAGAGGTGCTCGCACAACTACGCGCTGATGGCGTCGATGAATTATACGTGAGCTTCGATATTGATGCGCTTGACGCACAATTCGCATCGGCAACGGGTACGCCAGAAGACGACGGCCTCAACCCAGAACAAGCACTGGCTATACTCAAAGCTCTGGGCGATGAGTTCCCAATCACTGGTGCAGACATGATGGAAATAGCACCATTTACCGACAGCTCTCTTGAAGGTAAGTCCAGTTCAGAGACCACCTTGCGAGAAGGCGCTAAAATTTCCGCTTTCCTACTAGAGGCAATGAATAAGTAAATATCATTGACTCAAGAGCGCTTCGGCGCTCTTTTTTTTGCGCGAGTTACGACACTTTTTGACTTACAAAACCGAAGTCGCTAGCGTAAGTACACTCGGTGCATTGAGTCATGTTTACGACACCACGCTAAGAGCGTTAAGTGATAATAAGGGGTGTAGTTTGGTTAGATTTATACCGCAAATAATGCTGATGGTTTGCGCTTTATGGGGGGCGGCTGCACAGGCGCAAACTCAGGTGCTTATCGGTGGGGCTCTCAAGGTTTGCTCATCATCTACACCTGAGTTTTGCTCTGAGCCACCTTCGCTCAATGCGCCTCATTTACCGCTATATCAACTCGATGAACACGCTATTGAGCGCATGTTAAGGGCAATGCCCGATGCATTTGCACAGCACAAAGAGGCCTTGGCAGCAGCGCTCAGGGCGATACCAAGCAACGAAGCGTTAACGCGTTCAGCGTTGGTGGATAAATGGTTTGCGCAAGATGCTAAGGCGCAACTGCTTGACATCGAAATTCAGGATTATGTGCTTGATTCATTGCAAGTAGCGCACACAGATACGCGCACTAAACACAGCAAAGAGCAGGTTTTTCGCGATTTAACCGCAAGTGACGCCACTAGAGATATTTTGTCATTTGTAGCCAATGCAGTGCGACTCGCTGCTAAAGAGCAATCGGGTAAAGCAAAGGTGGTGAGTATCACCGCGTCAAGTCGAGACCCATATGCGAGTGCCGATTATTATCAGCAGTTATTTAGTTTTGACGATATCGACAGCGAGTGGCTCGCGCTGACCCCAGCTCTGGTGCAGGCTATCAGTGTTGGTAACTGTGAGCGCTTAGAGGAGTTTCGCAATAACGCTGGAGTATTCAACCGTGCGCGTGTTTACCCTGACTTAGTGGCGCAAGAGCAGGCGCTGTGCGAACAGGGCGTGGATGCGCTTTTAACACACATTTCATCGGCGACTGCTGTGGTATTTAATGGCGGGGACCAAAGTAGGGCGCTCACAGTATTATTTGACTCACAGGGTCAGCCCTACCCATGGACGCAAGCATTACGCACAGCACCTGTGATCGTGGGTACCAGTGCGGGCACAGCACTGCAAAGTGGTGGCAACAACATCCATGGTCCGGTACCAATGATCACCAGCGGCGATGCGATTGTCCTGCTGAGCACTGAGCATGCACAGAAAAAAGAAAGCGCGCCAAGTGCATTAGCCGGATTCGAAGCGTTGAGTTATGTGCAAAGTGGTGGTCTTGGCAGTTTTAGCGATGGCGTACTTGATACACATTTTAGTGAACGCAATCGCACCTTGCGTCTTCATAATTTACTACTCCAAACGGGACAGGGCTCGGGTTATGGAGTCGATGAAACGAGCGCTTTGGTTGTTATTACCTCACAGCGCGGCAATATCGCCACGGTACTTGGCAAATCTGGCGTGGTTAAAATCACCCCGTTGGACACTCAGCGCTTTAGCTACAGTTACTACCCTGCCGGTGTAAGACTGCAATACACCGATAACCAGTGGCGCTTACTTGCAAAAACTCCGCAAGAGCCAAGCGTGAGTGCAAAAGGGCAAACGCTGCCCAATACACGATTTAATGACATTTTGTACGATGGCAAACTGAGAAGCCTTACTCAAGCTATGTGCCTAACGAATACAGACAAAGCGCTAGCGCAACAGTATTGGCAAGGAAAAATGTGGGACTTTACGCTAGAGGCAAGTGAGGCCACAACCATGTTTAATACATCCACAAATAACAATGCGTGTGTGATTGAAGACCTCATTGTCAGTTACACATTGCGCAGTGAATAGAAACTGCTGGGTGTTTTTGCTAATGTGCAAATAACACAACGGGCCAAAGTGTATTAAGCTTAAAGCATAGAGCTGTATCAACGCGTTGAACAGCAAAAGCAGGTGCACAGGGATTCAACGCAACACCATGTTGATGGGCATTATAATTATAAACGCATACAAGGAGTGGTAGATGTACGCCGCCATTGCATACTTGGTACTTGCTGTCGTGTTATGTGCTGCAGCAGTGATGATGAAATCACCCTATTTTGCACTGTTCTTTTATTGGAGTGCACTGTCGTTGTTTTTGGTGTCCTTAGCGTATATCGCTAATGCGGGGCGCATTTTCAGAAAACGTCAAAATGGTACAATTCCCTGGTACATACGTTGGGCGTTCATACCCTTTTTATTGGGTGCTCAGCTTTATAATGCATGGCAAAGAAAAAATGATAAAGTGCCACCAATTCAAGAGGTTGAACCCGGCTTATTTCTTGCCTGTAGATTGTTTCCGCCTGATGTTGATACCCTAAAAAATGAAAACGTCACCGCTATATTAGATGCCACCTGTGAGTTTGATGGCCTCGATTGGACGGTGTTCGGTGAGCACATTAGCTATCTTAATATTCCCGTTCTTGATCATGCTGCCCCCAACCGCGCGCAATTACGCCAAGCGATTAATTGGATCCACCATCACCGTAAGCGTAATCGCAATGTTGTGGTTCACTGCGCATTAGGGCGAGGGCGCTCGGTGTTGGTGATGGCTGCTTATTTGTTAGCGAAAGACCCTAATGCCGACGTCGAAGACATACTTAATCGTATCCAAGAAACCCGAGAAACGGCGAGTTTAAACCGCTTCCAATTAAAGGCCCTTAAGAAAATGCACAAGCGAGGCGAGCTGGTGGTGCGCAACCGCGTATGCTTGATTGCTAACCCCGTGTCTGGACGCCAACAGTGGAATGACAAAAAGCACGAAATTATGTCTCGTCTTAACGGCTATTTTGACATGTCTGTTAAAGTCACCAGCGAAGATAAAGACGGCAAAGTATTGGCTCGCGAAGCCATGGCTGAGCACCCCGATATGATTATCGCCTGCGGTGGCGATGGCACTATCGCCGAGGTTGCATCGGTCACCTGTGACACTGAGGTGGTTCTTGGGATTATACCTCTTGGCACTGCCAACGCGTTGGCGCACGTGTTAATGGGAATAGAAACCAAAGCATTTGGTGTGACTAAAGCGCTGGATGTACTTATCAGTGGTGATGCTAAAGCGATAGATACAGCACGTTGTAACGATGAACTCGTGTTGCTGCTTGTTGGCATTGGCTTTGAACACAAAATGATTGAATCCGCTCATCGTGAAGCTAAAAATAACAGCGGTCAGTTTGCCTATTTACAGGGATTTTGGCAGGCCTTGAGTGAACACAAAGCCAAAGATTACGTGCTCAAAATGGATGAAGTGCCGCCACAGACAATTCATACCAACAGTATGATTGTCGCTAATGCAGCTCCTGCATTCACCTTGCTCGCCCAAGGGCGAGGGCAACCTGAGCACGATGATGGTTTATTAGATGTTAACTGGCTAGAACCTGCGAAGGACTCGAGTGTTAATGTGTTGAGCATAGCAGAGCTGGCATTCAATAGCGTGACCCAAACCCAGCTTGATGTGAACGTGCATCATACCAATGCTAAACACGTGACCATTGGTTGCGAAGATGGCATTGACTATGTGATTGATGGTGAAATACGCCACGCCAATGAGCTAGATATCGAGATTCAACCTATGTCGCTCAAGGTGATGGTACCTAGTGTTAATTAAACCCTAGGTCAACACGCCCTAGCGTACTTGGATTTTGCTTTTTAGTTCGGGGTAGATGGGCTGGCCTTTGGCATCGAGCGAACGCCACATTAGAGGGCCATTGGCTTGGTTAGGGTGCTTGAGGGCACAGATTTTGGCAGTTTTATGCATCTCTATGATAGCGCCTTCACTGAAACGCTGCTCGTTATACCAACACAGATGCGCAGCACTTGTTGCAGGACTGACGCCGACAATTAAGTGCTCGCTTTTATTGCTGTTATTAGCATGGACCTGCAAAGAAGTTAGCAGAGCAAGTCCAAGCAGCATTTTGTTGCGCATTATATACCTTATTGTGCATCTATTTGCTGCTCTGGAGCAGCGTCACTAAATGCTTTAAGGGTATTACAATGGGTATAGATTGCCATGATTTTCGGGTAATTTTCCATTGGCGTTTTAAAACGCAGGGCATTATATACCTGAGGTATTAAGCACACATCTGCCAGTGTCGGTGTATCACCGAAGCAAAATGGTCCATCACCGAGCATTTTCTCTACTTTATCAAACCCTGTGGTGATCCAATCTTGATACCACGTTGTTTTTTGTTCCTCTGTGACCTGTAGTTCATTGGTCAAATACTTCAGCACACGTAAATTATTAAGTGGGTGAATATCAACAGCAATAGCGTATGCAAGGTTGCGGATCTGTGCCTTTTGCCACGCATTACCACTTATTAGAGGAGCGTGATCCGTTGTTTCATCGAGCCATTCAAGGATAGCCAAAGACTGTCCCAGCACGCCTTCTTCAGTCTCCAGTGCAGGTAGTAAGCCCTGAACATTTTTTTGCAGGTAATCATCACCTTGTTGTTCTGACTTTAATAGGTTGACCGGCACAATGTCATGCTCAAGCTCTTTTAGGTTCAGCGCAATACGCACACGGTATGCTGCTGATGAGCGAAAATAGCTATATAACTTCATTATTTTTGTCCATTAAAGTGTTTCTTAATGCCATTCCAGCAATCTAGATAGTTGCCTTGGCGCTCTTGCCCTTCCAATGCGTACTTGGTTGGCGCAATGATGTAACGTGACTCAAACATAAATGCTAGCGTATTTTCATAACGCTGTGGTTCAAGCTCGGCGTTACTGGCTTTTTCAAATACATCAGCTTCTGGGCCATGAGGTGACATGCAGTTATGCAAACTTGAGCCACCCGGCACGAAGCCCGCTTCTTTTGCATCATACACACCTTTGATAAGGCCCATAAACTCACTCATGATATTACGGTGATAGTATGGTGGGCGGAAAGTATGTTCGGCAACCATCCAACGCTCTGGGAAGATAACGAAATCAACGTTAGCGACCCCCGGTGTACCTGATGGCGATGTCAGGACAGTGAAAATAGAGGGATCTGGATGATCGTAGCTCACTGTATTCATTACGTTAAAGCGCGCTAAATCATATTTGTATGGCGCACTGTTACCTGTCCATGCAACAACGTCCAGTGGTGAGTGTTTGATATCTGCACGATACAATTGACCGCTGAATTTAGCTACTAGCTCGAAGTCGCCCTCGATGTCTTCGTAGCAGGCTACTGGATATTGGAAATCGCGATCATTCGCGTAACCATTCGCACCTACAGGGCCACGCTCTGGCAGAATGTAAGGGTTCCCGTAGTTTTCACAGATATAACCACGAACTGGGCCATCAGGGAGTTCAACGCTGAACTTCATGCCACGAGGAATAACAGCAATTTCTCCCGCTTCAATCTCCAAAACGCCGCATTCGGTTTTTAAGCGCAGGCGACCTTGTTGCGGTACAAACAGCATTTCACCGTCGGCGTTATAAAAATAGCGCCCGTGCATCGATTGGTTGGCCACGTAAATGTGAATACCAATACCAGATTGACCGTTGGCACTGCCATTTGCAGCCATGGTAACAAGACCGTCAATAAAATCAGTGGCTTGCTCTGGGATAGCAACGGGGTTCCAACGCAGCATAGTTGGCGGCGTCGGTACTTCGGTAATAGGAGCGGTGCGTAGTAAGCCGTTATCCATCAACTCATAATCGCCTTGTATTACTGAAGGGCGAATACGATAAAGCCACGTACGGCGGTTATCAGCACGTGGCGCGGTGAATGCGGTGCTAGAGAATTGTTCAGCGTATAGGCCGTAATTTACTTTTTGTGGGCTAAATTGGCCGATAGGTAGCGCATTTTCAAGTGCTTCGGTTTCAAATTCGTTACCAAAGCCAGTCATATATTGTAATTGTTGGTTGCTCATAGCGATGCTCCTATTGTATTGTGATAGAAGATACTCTCATGTGAGAGTAAATTCAAATGGTGTTTGTTCACCGCTGTAAGAGATTATTTACAAGTAAAGCTATGGCAACTTTTAACCTAGAGACGTTTATCCCTTACTTAATGACATTGACTGGAGCGAAAGTGAGTGAGGCGTTCGCTGATGTGTATCAGAATAAATTAACGAACCCCCAGTGGCGTGTGGTCTGTCATCTCGTGCAAGCGAATACGACGCTCACCTCAAAGCAGTTGTGTGACTTGGCTATGCTTGATAAATCAACGGCATCAAGAGCAATTAGCGAACTACAAAATATGGGGTGGCTTAAAATTGAGCCGTGTGCCGCGGATAAGCGAGCCAAGCAGGTGCGTTTAACCTCAACAGGAAAACAACAATTTGATGCTTTAGTGCCTGTGGCAATGCACTGGCAAAAAGTGTTACTTGAGGAATTTAACGACGATGAAATTTCGTTATTAATACGATGTTTGTCAAAGTTAGAAAGTAAATCAGAGGAAATAAAAAAAGCCCATCAGTAGGGATGGGCTTTGACGTGTTTATTCAAATAGGTTGTTCACACCATTAGAATGTGTAGCGTACACCTACGCGCATTTCCCAAAGAGAAGCGTCGCGTTGTACAGATGTCTCTTGGTTACCATCGTTGAAGCCAGTGTATACATAGCGGCCCTGATCGTCGATGTACATGTCTACCATGCGGTTACCAACGAATGAGCCTTTCTTGTATGTACCCCAATCATCGTTAAGAAGATTAGTTAGGTTGTCAATTACGAAGAACGCTTCACCTTTGTGGCCTTCCATAAAGCCAGGCAGTTCTTGCGAGATTTTCAGATCGAACTTAACGAACCATTCTGCACTTTCACTGTTACGCGCTGTAATAGCACCACGAGTCAGGTTCTCTTCTTCAATAAAGTTATTAAATGCAGCAAGCTCATCAGCAGGCATGTCGTAAATGACATTTGCATCGTTTGCTAATGGAACATATAGCAATTGGCGGCTGCCATTCCAGTTTGAATCACCAAACTCGCTGTCAGCACGGCTATATGTGTAGCTGTACGGTAAGCCATCGCTTGCTTGGCCTAGAAGGTTAAAGCGCGTTGAATAACCGTCGAAGAAGTCGTGCGTATAACCTAGTTGGAATACAAAGCGGTGTGGAACTTCGTAATCTGACGTCCCTTTACCTGGGTTAACTGGGTTAGTTGTTGCAAGGTTACCGTAGTTTGAACCCGCTACAGAGCTTGTCATTGGGCTCACGTCTTCGTTATCTGTGTACGAGTACGCAACCATGAAATCAACGCCGTTGTCGAACTTCTTGCTCAGTGCTGCAGATAGTACAGTGGCTACACCGTCATTACCCATTACGTTAGTTAGCATGTATTCGTTACTACGGCCTTCGATGCTCTCAATGATAGGGCGACCATCAAAGGTTGTTTCACCGCTTTCACGTAACGCGATATCACGAATGATTGCTGAATCTTTTTTCTGAGTATGAAGTACATCTAGGTTTAACACATAGTCATTTTCGAACGTGTATGTTGCACCGATTGAATACTTCCACTCTGATGGAATTTCAAAGTTAGGATCTACCACGTTTACAGCCGCATCACCTTCACCAGCTGGTGTATTTTGGATCTCGTCAAACATGCTTTGTGGAATTTCATAACCTGGTGTGCCACCGTTGGTGTAGGCAATATCAAATAGGTTTACGCCACGCTCTTGAAGACCGATTTGCGTCACACCATCGTTTTGGTATGCATTTGATACCCACACATTTGGGTTACCGCCTGAGTAAAGACCAAAGCCAGCGCGCACTTCAAGCGCTTCATCTACGAACCAGTTGAAGCCAACGCGTGGTTGAAGAAGGTCAATACCGTCTAGGTTTTGTTGGTTAGAGAAACCGTATCGGTTTGCAAACTGAGCATTGTAGTTAGGGTAATCGTCACTGGTGTACTTGTCGTAACGAAGACCAAACATTAACGTCGCGTCGATATCAGAGAATGCATACTCATCTTGGATATAGAAAGTATGAAGTTGGTATGAGAAGCTCGCTGCTAAATCGTTCGGGTTGTTGGTACCCGCTGCGTTGTTGTAATAAACGCGTGATGCTAGACCTTGCTCATAGTCATCGATAGAACCAAAACGGAATTCACCTTGTGTGTGCTGTACAAACAGGTTGAATACATTCAGGTCTTCATATTCGTAGCCCGCTGAGATAGTGTGCTGATCTAGGTAATATGTACCCGCTAGCTTAACCGTGAAGTTATCCCAATCTAGGTCGTTTGAGTGGCGAGAATCATCAGGACCAATGTATACGGTGTTACCACCAACATTGATTTGGAACTCACCAAAGCTGCTTGCTGAATCAAGTGCATTTTGACGAGCGTCTAGTTCTGACTTACCAACACGAATTTCTGTTGAGAAGCTGTCATTCCAATCTGAGTATAATGCACCCACAATTGATGTGAACTCAGCACCACGCTCATAGAAGTGGCTTGAGAATGCTAGCTCATCGTTATCAGCGTCTGACTGTGATAATGCAAAACCGTCGTTGTAGTTATATACAAGGTTAGCACGGTGATCTTCATTGATGTTCCAGTCTAACTTAATAAGTAGCTTTTCATCTTCAACTGGCATGCTTCCTGGCGTACCACCAAGGTCATAGCCATACACAGTGCTTGTGATTTGACGGATACGGTCGATTTCAGCTTGTGAAATTGAACCATTATCAAGAGGACCATAGTTAAACTGTTGTACACCTTCTAACTTTTCATACGACGTGAAAAGGAATAGGTTATCTTTGATTAGCGGAAGACCAACGTTAAAGCCATAACGTTTTTCTGTGTAATCACCGTTATCGATTTTGCCATCGATATCGCCGATGCTGTCACCTTTCATTGAATCGTTGGTGTAGTCATAGAAAAGACCACCGTGGATTTCGTTGGTACCAGACTTTGATACGGCATTGATGTTACACGCGGTGAAACCACCGTATTGAACATCAAACGGTGCCATTTCAACAGCAACTTGCTCAATCGCATCGAATGAGAACGGCTGACGCACGGTAGGGTAACCGTTTGAGTTCAGACCGAAGTTGTCGTTCATGCGCACGCCGTCAAGCGTTAAGCTGTTAAAGCGTGGGTTTGCACCACCACAGTGAATTGCATCACGGCTATCATCAATATAAACACGCGGGTCGATACGAACGATGTCTTTAAGGTCGCGGTTAATAGCAGGAGCAGTTTCTAGGTCTTCTTGTGTGAAGGTAGAAGCAGGGCCCGTGCCGCCTGAAAATGAACTGATTGTACGGCCAGTAACAACGATTTGCTCGATGTCACTTTTCGCTTGTAGTTGAACGTTCACTGGATATTCTTTACCAAGAGAAAGAGATACGTTCTCTACCAGTTGGTCTTCGAATTTGTCCGAGTCAATGATTACGTTGTAAGGACCACCTACGCGTAGGCCTTTTGCACTGAAGTAACCTGCATCGTTCACTACCGCTGTTTTTGTTGACCCAGTAGGTAAGTGGATGATGGTGATCACTGTACCAGCAGCAGGGTTGCCACTAGGACCTGTGATTTGACCTTTGATTGACGATGACGTCTCGTTTGCGAAAGCACCAGCGGATACACCCATAGTCGCAGCGATAGCGACAGAGATGGCCGTTTTCCTAAGTTGCATTTTCATGTTGTCGTTTCCCGTGTTTAGTTTATTTGTTAAACAAAATTTATTGCAGCACATCTATGTGCCAGTAATTATTCTTGCAGCGGAGTCCCCGCTGTTCCTTGGTATATATAGTTCAACAGCTCGGCGAGACGATGTCCGCCAAGCGCGAGCTGCTGCTCCATGATGCGTTGATATTTGTCCACATAAGCGTAGCCTATTTGCTCTGAAGTGCTTGAATAGATTGAAGAAGCGAGCTTATGAGATTGCAATAACCACTGCTGTACACTGTCTTTGTTCTTGTATTGGGTATTTTCTAGATTATCACAGCATAAAAATTGTGCATATTCTGAGTAAGAAAGTTGTGCTTGTTCTAGCAATTGACTGTCCCAAAGGCGATGCAAATTCGTGGGGTTATTGAAAAATTCCACTTTAATTGTATTTCCACCGCGGTCCTGTGAGCGACCTACATGCATTGGTTGGTGGATGTCACCAATTAGGTGGATTAAGAACTTGAGGTAAAAACGTTGGTCTTCTATTGATGTATCAGGGGCAGATAAAGCAGAAATTGCGCTGAGGATGGCGCTGTGTGCATTGTTAATATCGTTTTTGTTTGTATGAACGTGGAATTTAGAGCGTGAAAATTCGGATTGGGAGTCGATATTAATATAGTGCCAACGGGATGATTGCTTTTGCCAAAAATACTCAGGGTTAGAACGCATTTCGTCGGCCCATGTGCTCACTCGAGCGAGACTTTGAGTCCCTAAAATTTCATACAGTCTGGCTTTGGCCTGAGGTGATAAATTTTGTTCAGCGATCGCAGCGACGATACGATGTCCGTTTGCTCCCCAAGCCCATGCTTGGTTTATTAAACAGGCAACGACGAGCAGTACGGCAAAGAAAAATGCCGAAATGTTAGCGCGAATATGCTGTAAATCCATTGTTGTTATCACGTTGCAAAGTTGCTTTGTCCTAGTAAATTTTCCGAGTTTTTAAAGTGAAAAAAAAGGATTTAAAGACATTCATAATTACTTATTAATAATTCTTAAAAAACAATGGTTTGTTGTTGATAGATAAAATTACTTATTGCAATAAGTAATAATAGCTGTTGAAATAACCGCAACATAAATCGATGTACAGTTAAACCGCTTTGCAATCAATGAAACCTTGGCGAGACAGCGCGCTGGTATTAACAACTATCGCAATAGTGACTTTGATAAGTTACCTGCTGGGTGATTTTAATGTCGCTAAGCAGTTGCCGCCATTGGGTAGCGTTGTGCAAACTTCCTACAGTTGCAACACGCAAAGCGACGCTAATCAGATGCAACTGTCAATCTTCATGCAAAGCCAACAAAGAGCCACAGAGCTTGCCGATAATTTGTGTTTGAATGCAATCGTCTCTAAGCAATATGGAAAAGTGATCGCATTTTGGGGCGGTTCGTCCCAACATGAGGTGAACTTTTTGGGAAAAGGGCTCGCATCCTTAATACTGGCAAAAGACAACCTCATTGATGCGTTTGACGCAAAACAAACGTACGGCTATTACCCAATTATTGGTTACCCTAGCTACACTGCATACTTCATCGGTAGCCACGAAAAACCGCGCATTGATAAAGCGTACTTCCTCGATAAGCGTATTGGTTTAATTGACTATCCCACAAGCCGATCTGGTCATATCATTCCAAAACAAGTTTTTAAAGACTTAGATATTAACTTGGATAACCTCAATATTACCTTTGCTAACTCTCATTCGGCTCTTAGAGATAAACTTGCCAGAGGAGAGGTTGATGTCATTGCTTCATACTGGCAACAAAGTGATATTGAACGTTTCTCGCGTAACTACATTACTGCCATTGGCAATAATATTAGTGGCAGCCATTGGTATCTAAAAAAAGCCGCCGATAATCCAGATTTAGCCTGCGCATTACAAAAAACATTGTTAGAGATAGCCAAGGCCGACTCGTCTGCATACTTCAACGCTGCGCAGTCTTATTGGCAGTGTGATGACGTTAGTGCCGCACGATTTATTGAGGAGGCATTGTGAGAGTCCGCAGCATGCTCATTGCCTTGCTTAGAAAGCGTGGTCCCGTAAAGCACTTTCATGCAGGGCGCGCGATCAGCCTGTTGTGCGTATGTGCCCTTATAACTTCCCTCACGGCCTACTTTTTGGGGGCGACAGCCAGTTGGCAGCGAACACAAAACTTAGCGTTGGCACAGGTTAAAACACGCATAGCACTGGACTCTCAATATATTGGCCTAGCCAACCCTTTATTAGAAGTGCCAGCAGATAATAGTCGCACTCGCACTTACATTGCTGATCTGAATGAACTGGCGTTGAGTAATAACTATCCTGTTATCGTTGAAGCAATCGAAACAGGCCTCACTGGTAAGTTTGATTCCGAGCGATTTATCTATCTCAATCAACCGGGTACAGAGCCAATTAAAGTGTATTACTCGTTGCAGGCTATGCCAATTGGCAAGGGCCTCAGTGTCATACCTATTTTGTTAGCCCTGTTATTGGCGTTATTAATGTGGCCGTGGTTTAGGGCCATGGAAACCAAACTCACCGAGCTTAGTCAGCCTCAACAAAGCGAGATTGAGGCAAAGCAGTTGATCATTGACTTGGTGGATAAAAGTATTCGTTTTGGGGAGCATTCCCAGCGTGTCAACTTGGCAAATAAGCCTTTGTGTTTTTATTTGGCATTGCTCGAGTTTAGTGTTGAACATCCTCAAGTAATGCTAAATCAAAACAAAGATGTGCCAGATGAGCTATTGCAACTGGCGCATAAATACTTTGCCCGTTTAATCGAGCTCGGTCATACCATCCGTAAACGACCAAACTTCAGCAACAGCCTAGAAAAGACCTTAAGTGAGATACGCGCTGCGCTCGATGAGAGCTTTGCTAATGATATGGAATCAAAAGAGCCTTATTTTCCACCTAAAGCCCATGGTGAAGGTTCTCGCTCTCGCGTTCATCACTATGGGCTCGGGGTGCGCGATTACAGCGCTTTTACCATTATTGGCAAGTAAGGGACTGCGGCGTTTTTATGCCTTGTATTGGCGAATTTTTGCGTACATAGGCACTCAATATTTCCGCATCAGTATCGCCTGTATCGACAAAACGCGGGTCGTTGTTTAAACGTGGGTAACCATCGCCGCCAGCTGCGTTATAGCTATTGATGCTCATGCGGTAAGTCTGGTCAGCTTGAAGTGGTTGACCATTTATTAACACATTGACTAGCTGAGCATTATCACACACGGGTGTGACATTATTGATGTGAGTATAGGCCCCTGAATCAACAGGGAATCGCGTGATCTTGCTTATAAATGCAAGGGCCTCAGTGCCACTGAAGTCAATGTACCCGATGCGGTTTTTGAACGGGTGTACGCGTAAAATATCCTTGTAGTTGATATCGCCGGCAGGGATGGAGTCGCGAATACCGCCTCCACTAATAATACCGAAGTCAGCATTGACGTGTTGGCTTTGTGCAGTGGTGATGAGCTGGCCTAAATTGGTTTGCATAAAGCGAACTTTGTTTCTATCCCCTTCAAGTCGCTCTTTGGTGACGCCTAATGTGACACTCAGTTGCTTTTGCCCCTTTGCTTGATATGGGCTTAAGAAATCAACCATTTTTTGGTCAGGCTCAATATAATCTCCCACCCATTGTCCTGATTTATCACGTAAATTGACTGGGTGTAAGGTATAACTTTGCAAGATAACGTCGTCACCTTTTATTTCGAAACGGGCTTCGCCAACGTATTTTCCCCACTCATGAGCTTGCATGATCCAAATGCCATTTTGGTTATCGGGTGTGCAGGTTTTCCCTGGGTGGTAGCTTGCATCGTTTACATTGCTGGCACTCATGCACACAGGCTCTTGAGAGTGTCCGCCAATAATCATATCAATCGCTCCTAGGGGCAATTGACGAGCGAGCGTTACATCACCTGGCGCATTGACTCCAAATTTTGCATCGGCGTAATGTCCCATGTGTGTCACGGCGATAATAACATCTGGATTTTTGCTGTTAATTTCTTTTAATACGCCGGTGGTCGCATCGGTCGGGTTAATAAATTCGAGGTCGCCAATGAACTCTGGGTTGGCAATTTTAGCGGTGTCTGTGGTCGTCAGACCAAGCACCGCGATGTTGATGTTGTTCTTTTCTACCAGCACATAAGGTGTATAGGCATACTCATGACTAGATTTATGCTTAATATTGGCGCTAAGTAGAGGGAAGTTGGCCCATTTTTGCTGTTTGTCGAGTACCGCTAATGGATTGTCAAATTCGTGATTACCAATGGCCATGGCATCATAACCCAGTAAACTCATACCTTTAAAATCAGGCTCTGCCTGCTGTAAGTCAGACTCAGGAATGCCGGTATTAATATCACCGCCAGATAGAAGCACTAACGCGTCACCTCTTTGCGCTGCTTGCTCCCTTAGTGTGCGCAATAAGGTTGCGCGTGCAGCCATGCCATACTCACCTTTGTCATTCGTCCAAAAGCGGCCGTGATGATCGTTGGTGTGCAAAACAGTTAAATATCGACTGTCAGGTTGAGATACTGATTGCTCAGGGCTAGGAGATGAAAATGTGCATGCTCCGACTAAGAGCAAGGAGGTAAGAGTAAGAAGGCGCACCATAGTGTATCCATTAGGTATATGAGTGCGCCTGATCTTAAATCAGTTTCGTGAGTATTTCATTATCTCTTACTGATTTTTGTACCTGAGTTCTTGAACTGCAGTCTCGCGTCGGCGTAATTCTTCTTTTGCGATGGCTGCTTTATTGTGATTAATACCCACCATCCAGTTTAAAAATGAAGCGGGGACTTGTTTGTAAGGTTCACCTTTGTGAACGCCAAAATCGCAGATTACGTTATTTTTATTCATGTGTGTTGTTACTAACGTTTCCCTAACATGCGCCCATCTTAGGCAAGAATCCTGCGTTTGATAAGTCCGATATGTTTTATAATTTATTTTTTAATAACTTAAAATTATATAAAGTAAATACAAATGTAACCCTGAGTTACAGTTAGGTATCAATTTGTAGTTATTGTATTTTTGCTCTAGCACTTGAATTAGTCTCGAAGTAAGGTATGCCCTCATCAGTTTCAGGAGTCAATATGAAAGCCGTACTTTCAGCCGGTGTGCTAACTATTGCAGGTGCAATGCTAGCAACAAATGCCCACGCAACCATTGTTGAATTTCAAACCTCTCAAGGCAGTTTTCAGGTAAATTTGTTCGACCAACAAACACCTAAAACCGTAGAGAACTTTTTAGGTTATGTTGGTCGTGGCGATTATCGTTCAACGATTGTGCATCGTTCTGTTGCAAAATTTGTCGTTCAGGGCGGCGCGTTCACGTTTGATGAGTCAATAGACGTTATTGATATTCAAAATGCAGTAGTAAATGAGCCTGTATACTCAAACGTGACTGGCACGATTGCGATGGCTAAGCAGGCAGGCAATGTTAACAGTGCGACTAGCCAATGGTTCTTTAATACCCGTGATAACAGCGCTAATCTCGATTTGCAAAATGGCGGATTTACCGTATTTGGACAAGTGATTGGTGATGGCATGGATGTGGTTAATAAGATTAACGCACTGGCTACGTGCAGCGGTTTGCCTGCACTCAATTACTTAGATAGTGTTCCTACTGTTAATTACAGCGCCGATGAGTGCTCTCAAGGTTCAGACATTACATCAGCAAATCTCGTTACGATTAATGATGTTATTATCATAGACGAAGATCCAAACTCAGCCGTAACACTGAGCCCAGTTGAAAATACACTGATTGATGACGTTAACTCGTCTGACTCGAGCTCAGGCAGTGCATGGTGGTTAGCACCTTTCGCTCTGTTAGTGGCTCTGCGTCGTAAAGTGGCGTTAAAATAAACGCCACACGAGAGTGATCCACATTATCAGGACGATAATGCAGCCAGCTAAAAATGAATAATAGCGTGAATACAGATGGTTGCTGCTCAGGTGTATCACTGTATGGATCACTCTCGACACAACAAATAGCCATGCTAGCGTTACCAACAGGTACCCAAGGTTATTGGTTATTAAGGCGACAAGCGACGCGACAAAAAACAACACTGGAATTTCAAATTGGTTGATGAAATTTCGCCCTGCCACTTGCACCGATTCAGACGCGTCTTTCAAATCCATGGTTGAGAACTGCTCTAAGTGAATCTCTTTTGCCCTAGCAGCAGCAAAGCGACGTCGGCCCATAATAAACATGACGCAAAAGGTCAGCAGGACTTGAGCAAATAGGGCGAGGATCAATAACTTTTCTAACATTTCTATTCCTTGACTCATATTCGAATTATTTTCGCTAATTTCTAGCCCAGCTTAACATAGTTTGTCTTACCATAAGGCTTTTTAGTGAATAGCCATTTAATAAACTGTTACAAACTTAATCACATTTTACATTGCATTTTTGTCGCTGATTTTTGATTATTGTCAGCCTACGACTCCAGACAAAGAATTCTAATAATGAACAAAGCACTTGTACTTAGTGCATTGAGCCTTGCTGTGTTAGTGGGCTGCAATGCGACATCTACCTCTAATATCACATCGTCACCTGCACAATTAATTCCTGAAAATTTGGTCGTTAGTCCAAATGATAAACGCTCTTATGACACGCTTAAACTCGATAACAATATTGAAGTTATTTTGGTGTCAGACCCAAGCGCAGAAAAATCGGCAGCTGCGCTAAGTGTTGGCGTAGGGCTATTACACGATCCGATGACGCAACAAGGGATGGCTCACTATCTTGAGCACATGTTGTTCCTTGGGACCGAGCGTTACCCTGATACCAAAGGGTACAGTGATTTCATGACTAAAAATGGTGGTGCACACAACGCCTATACATGGCTCGATATCACCAACTATATGTTCAAAGTGAATAATGACGCATACGGTGAAGCGTTGGATCGTTTCAGTGACTTTTTCAAATCGCCAAAGCTCTATCCTGAATACACAGATAAAGAAAAGAATGCAGTAAATGCAGAGTGGTCAATGCGCCGTGAGATGGACTTCTTTGGTCAATTTAAGCTTGCGCGTAAGATGATGGGAGAGCACCCTGCTAACCGTTTCTTGATTGGTAACCTAGAGACCTTGGGCGACAAAGAAGGTAGCCAGTTACACAAAGAAACCGTTGATTTTTATAATAAATACTATTCAGCCAACATCATGAAAGTGGCCATGATCTCAAATCGCCCAATTAATGAGATGCGTGAGCTTGCACAGCAATACTTTGCTGATATCGAAGATAAGAAAATAGACAAACCAAAGGTCAGTGCACAGCTGAATTACGATGATGTTGGTGGTAAACGTGTTTACTACAAGCCAAACGAAGATGTAAAGCAGTTACAGATGGACTTTGTCATCCAAAACAACATGGATGAATTTGCCTACAAGCCTAACCGTTTTGTTGCCTATCTGTTGAGCAATGAAATGCCTGGCAGCCCAGCGCAGATTTTACGTGATAAGGGCTGGGTATCTAAGCTTAGTGCGTCAGCAACACCGAACAAGTATGGCAACTATGGTGAGCTGAATGTAAACATCGACTTGACTGATGAAGGCATGAAAAATCGCGAGGAAATCGTCGCTACCATCATGCGTTATATTGAGCTAATTAAAACCCAAGGTGTTGATAAGAAGTACTTTAACGAAATTCGTACTTCGTTAAATAACCAATTCCAATTCCTTGAGAAAAGTGACGAGTTTGGTTACGTGTCATCATTAACTCAAAGCATGCAAGATTACCCGCTAAATAACGCCATCAACGCGCCATTCTTTTACGGTGAGTTTAACGAAGAAGCGATCAACAGCGTATTGAATCAACTCAACGGTGATACTCTGCGTGTTTGGTATGTGTCTAAAGAAGAGCAAACAGATGGCAAGCTTTACTTTTACGATGGCCAATATCGCATTGAAGATATCGGCGAGCAAGAGCAAGCGAGCTGGCAGCAACCGAGTCAATTTGCGTTAGCACTGCCAAGTGTAAATCGCTTGTTACCTGAGCAATTCGATATCAAGACAGCCAAGGCGCAAGACAAGCCGATGGTTAGTTACGATAAAGACGGTATTAAAGTGTGGTTGCAGCCAAGCCAGTACTTTGCTCAGCAGCCGAAAGGGTTGTTGGAAGTGTATGTTAACTCACCGCTTAAGCAACAAGACATCAAAGCCGGTGTACTAATGAGCCTATGGGCTGATTTGTATAATCTATCGCAAACCGCGTTGGCTACCGAAGCGAGCATAGCTGGTATGAGTGTAAGCATGGACGCAGGTAATGGCTTTAGTTTATCGGTAGGTGGGTTTACTGATAAGCAACCGGTGTTACTTACTCAGGCGCTTAAGAACCTCAACTTGAATGTAGAGCAACAAGCGTTCGATCAAGCTGTGGATCGTTATGTGCGCAACCTAATGAATGCGCAAAAGCAGTTCCCATTCTATCAAGCGTTTGGCATGTACTCTGAGATCACCCGCTCAGGTAGTCACGATACAGACGAGCTTATCGCAACCGCTAAATCACTTAACGTTGCTGATTTAGAGTCATTGATGAGTCAGGTGCTCAGCAACAACAACGTTCGTGTTTTTGCATTTGGTAACTATGATGACAGCAGTGTTGAGCAAATCGCTAAAAGTATAAGCCAAGCATTGCCAGAGCAAGCAAAAGACACGCAGTACACGCGTTCAAAAACGTGGCAGCCGAAACAGGGTGAAGTATACGTTGTACAAAAAGATATAGACGTTGCTGACGTTGCCATTATTGATATGGCTTACCACCCAACGCCTGGTTACGAGCAAAAAGCGGCAGCATCAGTATTGCGTGGTCACTTCCGTACAATCGCGTTTGATAAGTTACGTACTGAAGAGCAACTCGCTTACGCAGTAGGTGCATTGGCTCGTCCACTCGATGAATATGCAGGCATTGGCTTGTTTATCCAAACGCCAGTAAAAGGGCCAAAGGATATGCAGGCGCGTTTTGATAGCTTTAAAAAGCAATATCAGCAAGAGCTTGCTAATATGGACGAAGAAACGTTCTTACAGCTTAAAAATGCCACTTTGGTTGCACTTAAAGAAAAGCCAAAGAATTTGAATGACGAAGTGGGTCGTTTGATCACCGATTGGTATCGTGAGCAATATGATTTTGATAGCCGCGCTAAACTTATTGCGGCAGTTGAGAAAACATCGCTTAAAGATATCCAAGATTTCTACCAGCAGACAATGTTAAATCAGGATGCCGCACGATTGAATATTCAATTACGTGGTAGCAAGTTTGCTGATGATGAGTTCGCTGAACTAGACGGTCAAACAAAAGTGCAATCGATGGACCAATTCCATAAAGCGATTAGCTGGCAATAGGCCAGCAATAAGCAAGCCTATATTTGAGTAGAAACAAAAGAGGATCTCTGGATGAGATCCTCTTTTTTATGCGCTTTTAATACCAATTGTATTAGAAATTTGAGCTAGGACAGCTCTATTTAGTCTGCTAGGAAGATCATTTATTTAATTCAATTGGGGTAACGAGTGTATTCACTTGCTCACTCATTTTTTTAAGCATGGCGTGCCATGCTTTAGCCATCGCTTTGGCAAGCGCTTCATAACCATCTTGAGCTAATGGTTCGTTGTGGTAGAAGCGAGCAATCTTTAATACATGCAATTTACCCTTGTTATCCACCCGCGAAAGTCGCCATAACCCGGCTACCTCAGCATCATTTTCCAAACCAGCATTAAATTGTTCAACGGTAATGTCTAATTGATAAAATGAAGATTGCAGTTGCTCAGCGTATACGTCTGCACCGCGCACCACGAGCACACCCTCCAACGATTGCATCAGTTGAGTTTGTGTCGAACTAGCAAGCATTTGCGCTGGATTGTCTGCCCAAAAGTGTGATTTAGCGCTGTATATTTCATGCTCAGAAAGTTTCAATACCATAGCGCGATTATTTAACGTTCCTTGCACTTTTATGGGGCTGAGCCTTAGCAAGTGCGCTGTTTGTTCACGACTTTGGCTAATAGTCTGTTGCTGTGCATAGTCGATAGTAAATTGATAATAACGCAGCGCCGGCTCGGGAGTTGAGCTTGCACAAGCTCCAAGCAAGGATGTTGTGATCAATAATGGTAATAATCGCAGCATTAGTCTTTACTCCTTGGCGTGGGATCTTGTGATGTTTCTTTATCAAATATCAACATGTTAGGTTGTTCGTTCAGTTCACGAGAAAATGGCTGTAGCTCATCCATCAAGCGTCTGACTTGCTCCATAGTGGACTGCATTTCGTGGTACATCTGTGAACCATTTTGAAAACTTGCCATGGTAATTTCGAATTGCTCCATGCTTTGCTCAAATTGGCGCATGCTCTTACTGATATCCGCCATATCCTTGCTGATGTCAGCACTAAGGTCGCGCGTTGCAGGGTCATTGATAAAAGTACGCATGTCTTTGGCGAGCGCATCATAACTTGCCATAGTTTGCTCAAATTGACCTAGGCTATCTTCAAGCTTTAAGTCTTTGACCTTGTTAAGTACATCGTTGAGCTGGTTCGCCAAAGCAGATATACCACTTGATGTACTTGGGAAAACTGTGAATTCACCGCGATTAGAGAGCAGTCCAGGCCCCAAGTCTGGATACATATCTAAATCAACATAGATTGCACCAGTCAATAAATTGCCGGGCTTTAAAGATGCCCGTAAGCCTTGGTCGAGCCAGCCTTGTAAGTTGTCAGTCCAAAACTCTCTGGCCATTTGCGTATCGCGATATAGGCGACCAAATTCGATGCGAATTAATACGGGTACCGACACGCTGGTGTCACTAAAGTGTGCTGGCGCTCCGTCAATCATCACTTGCGCTGGGACTTGCTCAACTGTACCAATGCGCATGCCGCGGTATTCTACAGGGGCACCTTCGCGTAAACCGCGCACAGATTGCTCAAATTGAATTAAGTAATGTTCGTAGTCGTAAAAGCGTTGCTCTAAGGCCGCATTATAACTTTCACTTAGACTAAAGGTGTGGCCTTCACTCACTGCAGGGCCGGGGGCATCTCCTTCTGGGATCCCCAAAGATACACCGCCTTTTATCAGTTTAGAGAGCGAGCCCGTTTTAACATTAATGCCATCTGCCGATAAATCGACTTCAATGCCAGAGTGCACCCAAAAAATCGTATTTAAGGTGATCAGGGTTTCGTAAGGCGCATCGATAAATATACCATAGTGCATTTGCTGTTGACTGGCGTCAAACTGGGCTGTTTCAATTTGGCCCACTTTATAGCCTTTGTAAAATACTCCAGTGCCCACATCCATCACTTCGGCGTTTTGGCTAGATAATTTAAAGCGGGTACCTTTGACGTCATTACCTATCAAAGCGGGCTCTTCGAGTAACTCAAAGCGGATCACTGTGCGCTCACTTTCGCCTGGGGCAAATTCAAAATACACACCAGAGAGCAGGGTACTAAAACCACTGATACCGGTTTCATCAATGCGTGGTCTTACAACCCATATTTTTGCATCTTCAGTGAGCAATGATTCATAGTGTTTTTCTACTTGTGCTTGCACCAATACGTGGTCACGGGTATTGCCAAGGCGAATCGCCGTTACCGTGCCTATCTTTACACTGCGCACTTTGATTTCAGTTTTACCGGCGACAATCCCATCGGCGTTAGCCATTTTGATGTAAATGGTCTGCCCTTTATCCATTTGATATTGCAACAGCATCCATGCTCCTACAAATAAGGCTAGTAATGGGATAAGCCAAATTGGAGAAATTTTCTTTGCTGCTTTTATGTATGCAGAATTAGTCATTCACTACTCTCTTTACCTGCTCAGGTGAATCCCAAATTAAACGCGGGTCAAACGCATGGGCGGCCAACATTTGGCAAACTACCATGGCGCCAAAACACAGTGCCCCTAAACCAGGCTCTACTGTCATTAAATTTCCAAGTTGCACTAGGGCGACTAAAATAGCGACCACAAACACATCAATCATAGACCACTTCCCAATAAATTCAGTGACTTGATATAGCCGAGTGTAGACTTTAGAACGTGGTCCCAGACGTTGATAAACCATAACACACAATGTCCCTAAAACGAGTGCTTTTGCAAACGGCACGACCACACTCGCTAAAAAGATAATTGACGCAATCGGGTATGAGCCTGCTTGCCACAATAAAATTACGCCACCTATTAAGGTCGATGGTTCTTTATCTCCCAGACTAATGGTGTACATGATGGGCAGCACATTAGCGGGTATATACAGTAAAACTGACGTCGCAAGCCACGCCGCAGCCTTTTGTACGCTCTGATTGTGCCTGATAGATGTGCGTGTATGGCAGCGCGGACAGCGCTTATCGCTACTGAGTTGATGGCAAATGTGGCACGCTCTTAACTGTGAGTCTATCGCTCTTGGTCCTTGCAATGGCTCAATATGTTGATATGGCATTATTTGCTGCCATAATCGCGCATGATTAACTTTACAAAAAGCCCAGCTGTAACAAATAACAAAGCCAACATACGCCCAAAAGCTGTGACCAAAAGATACATCAGCCAAGCTCATGATCTTGACCATGCTGATCAACACACCAACAAGGAAAATCTCTGACATAACCCAAAGTTCCAACGCTTGGGTAAATTTAAGTATGCGTCTGCCCCAAGATTTAGGGATGGCATTGAGTAAGCCCATATGCATAGGAATGAGCAACAACAGCATTAACAAAGGAAGGGCAATAATACTCAAATCAATAAATACCCCAAGTGCTGCACTGTCATAGTTAAACAGCATGCGCCCTGCGTCAGGTAAGGTGATGGTTTGTGTTAAACCGTTGCTGGAAAAAGACAAAAAGGGGTAGAACACTGAGCTCAGCAGAAGCACAACGGCACTGATACTCAGAGCTACTACTTGAGTGTCGTTGTTGTCGCTGCTTTTCAACAACACACTATGGCATTGTGGACAGTGAGCCACATGATTTGCACTAAGCGGCTCTTCGATAGAGGCGATATAGTCGCAATGCGAGCAAGCTATGTGCATGTGTTCTCGTAGGTAATAGCGTTAGATAAGCTAAAGAATAGCTGTTTTAGCAATGAAATCCTAGCGTTGTAAGGTGATGAAATATAAGCGAAGTACTAAGATAAACTGAATGTTCGCTTAGGAAGAGAGCCTGCGCTGTGGCAGGCTCGTGTGCAAACGTATCATTAAGCGAATAATGCGACCGTTTGTTTGCTTTGTGCGATCACTGCACCTGACTCACTATAGAGCGTAGCGTCCTCATAGGCATAACCGTTGTGTGCTGCAGTTGTACTAATATCCACGCCGACCCAGTCGTGCGCATTAATTTCGGGCAGGTGCAGACACTCCACGTGCCAGCTCATACTGCTCGCAGGGGCGGGGGTAGGGAATACTTGCAATTGTGATGGTGGCCAAGCGTCGATCAGCGCAATTAAATGCGTCCAATTGTAATTGTGAGATTGTTCTTTAAAACGCATCCAGCCACTTAAATCCGTACATTGTGTGCCACTGTAAGGCATACCACCTTCGACAAGGTTTAAATCAACATATTGAAAGAAGTTCGGCATCACACCTTTGACATAAGGAAGGCATTGCTGCGGGTTTGCAGCTGGTTTGTCGACGACATGCGCATAGGGTACTTCAACAATTGAACGGCGGTCTTTGGCGAATAGCCCTTGAACTGTTAAACATACTTGGTCATGTTGGGTGATTGTTGCTGCGTATTGACTTGAATTTTTACCCTCTCGGAGCAAATTAAAAGCCAGAGTAAATGGCTCATTGGGAGCGATAGGGCCAATGAATTGTGCGCTAAATGAACGCAATGTACGTTCATCGTGGCAATGCAGTAACATTGATTGCAATGCAAATGCACATGACAAGCCACCAAAAGCAGTTCTTCCTTGTGTCCAAGACTCTGGAAATTGCAGAGTTTGTACATCGTCCTCACTTACTAATGCCATGAGTTCATCAAAAGTCATAATTCGATCCCTTTTTATTCTCGTCCGACCAGTTTAACCGCAAAATTTCCTTTGTAGAGGGGCGAAATGAAAAAAAATGACAAAAAAACGAAATTTTTTTATGCATCGCGCTTGAATTAGCAAAACTGACCCCTATCTAGTAGACATCAAACATGTAAACAGATTTTTGAAGTTGGAGAAGATTCATGGGTAAGATTATTGGAATCGACTTAGGTACTACTAACTCGTGTGTAGCGGTACTAGACGGTGATAAGCCACGCGTAATTGAAAACGCAGAGGGCGATCGCACTACCCCTTCTATTATTGCGTTCACTGAAGACGGTGAAACGCTAGTAGGTCAGCCGGCGAAACGTCAGGCGGTAACAAACCCTACAAATACATTATTCGCTATCAAGCGTTTGATCGGTCGTCGTTTTGAAGACGAAGAAGTTCAACGCGACATCGGCATCATGCCATTCAAAATTGTTAAAGCAGACAATGGTGATGCATGGGTTGAAGTAAAAGGTGAGAAGCGCGCTGCACCACAAATTTCTGCAGAAGTGCTTAAGAAAATGAAAAAGACCGCTGAGGATTACCTTGGTGAAGAAGTAACAGGCGCAGTTATCACAGTTCCTGCATACTTCAACGATTCACAGCGTCAAGCAACGAAAGACGCAGGTCGTATCGCAGGTCTTGACGTAAAACGTATCATTAACGAGCCTACAGCTGCGGCACTTGCTTACGGTATGGACCGCAAACAAGGCGACAACGTTGTTGCAGTGTATGACTTAGGTGGTGGTACATTCGATATCTCAATCATCGAGATTGATGAAGTTGAAGGCGAGCACACATTTGAAGTTCTTGCGACGAACGGTGACACGCACTTAGGTGGTGAAGACTTCGATAACCGCGTTATCAACTACCTAGTAGATGAGTTCAAAAAAGAACAAGGTATTGACCTTCGCACCGATCCGCTAGCGATGCAGCGTGTTAAAGAAGCTGCTGAAAAAGCAAAAATCGAGCTTTCAAGTGCACAGCAAACGGAAGTAAATCTGCCATACGTAACAGCAGATGCAACAGGTCCTAAGCACATGAACGTGAAGCTAACGCGTGCAAAACTTGAGTCACTTGTTGAAGACCTAGTAACTAAGTCAATCGAGCCGCTTAAGAAAGCACTTGCTGATGCAGACCTATCTGTAGGTGATGTAAACGACATCATCCTTGTAGGTGGTCAAACACGTATGCCTCTTGTACAAAAGACGGTTGCTGAGTTCTTTGGTAAAGAGCCTCGTAAAGACGTTAACCCTGATGAAGCAGTAGCTGTAGGTGCTGCGGTTCAAGGTGGTGTATTAGCAGGTGATGTAAAAGACGTACTACTACTAGACGTTATCCCTCTGTCTCTAGGTATCGAGACAATGGGGCAGGTTATGACAGCGTTAATCGAGAAAAACACGACGATTCCAACGAAGAAGTCACAAACTTTCTCAACTGCTGAAGACAACCAAAACGCAGTAACAATTCACGTACTACAAGGTGAGCGTAAGCGTTCAGCAGACAACAAGTCGCTGGGTCAGTTCAACCTTGAAGGTATCCGTCCAGCACGCCGTGGTGAGCCGCAAATCGAAGTGACTTTCGATGTTGATGCTGATGGTATCCTACACGTATCTGCGAAAGACAAAGACACAGGTAAAGAGCAGAAGATCACAATCCAAGCTTCTTCAGGTCTAAGCGATGAAGAAGTAGAAAAAATGGTGCGTGACGCAGAAGCGAATGCCGAAGAAGATAAAAAGTTCGAAGAGCTTGTTACTACACGTAACCAAGCTGATGCGATGGTTCACGGTACACGCAAGCAAATCGAAGAAGCAGGCGATGCACTTCCAGCAGAAGACAAAGAAGCAATCGAAGCAGCCGTTGCTGAGCTAGAAACAGCAATCAAGGGTGAAAGCAAAGAAGAAATCGATGCTAAAACTCAGGCGCTAATCGAAAAGTCACAAAAGCTAATGGAAATCGCGCAAGCGAAAGCCCAGCAGCAAGGTGGTGCTGATGCAGGTGCGCAAGGCCAGCAACAAGCCAAGCAAGACGACGATGTTGTTGACGCTGAGTTTGAAGAAGTAAAAGACGACAAGTAATTAGCTTGTTGCACACGGGGCGCGCTTGCGAATGAGCTTGACGCGCCCTTAGTGTTTCTAGAATTTTTGAAAAGTGGTAGATATGTCAAAACGCGATTATTACGAAGTACTGGGTGTTGCAAAAGACGCCAGTGAACGTGACATTAAAAAGGCTTACAAGCGCCTGGCGATGAAATATCACCCGGATCGTACTGCCGGCGATAAAGAACTTGAAACCAAGTTCAAAGAAGTAAAAGAAGCGTACGAGATCCTAGGCGATGCGCAAAAGCGCCAAACTTATGATCAATACGGTCACGCGGCCTTCGAACAAGGCGGCGGTGGTGGTCACGGTGGCTTCGGTGGCGGTGGCGACTTTGGCGATATTTTCGGTGATGTATTCGGTGATATCTTCGGCGGCGGACGCCGTCAATCGCGTCAACAACGTGGTGCTGATTTACGTTACAACATGGAACTCAGTCTTGAAGAGGCTGTGCGCGGTAAAGAAGTTGAGATCAAAGTACCGACTTGGGTTGGTTGTGAGCCGTGTGATGGTTCAGGTGCCAAAGCAGGATCTAAGCCTAAAACCTGTGGCACCTGTCACGGCGCTGGTCAGGTGCAAATGCGCCAGGGCTTCTTTGCAGTGCAGCAAACCTGTCCTACCTGTCAGGGCTCAGGCCAAGTTATCTCTGATCCGTGTAACAGTTGCCATGGCCAAGGCCGCGTAGAGAAAACCAAAACGTTATCAGTGAAAATCCCTGCGGGCGTTGATACTGGGGATCGTATTCGCCTCTCAGGTGAAGGTGAAGCAGGTGCAAATGGTGCGCCATCGGGTGATTTGTATGTTCAGGTGAGTGTGCGCGAACACCCAATTTTTGTGCGCGATGGTAACAACCTGTACTGTGAAGTGCCAATCGGTTTCACTACAGCGGCATTAGGTGGTGAGATAGAAGTGCCGACCCTTGATGGTCGAGCAAAACTGAAAATTCCAGCTGAGTCACAAACGGGTAAAATGTTCCGTATGCGTTCTAAAGGTGTGAAGTCAGTGCGCTCAGGTGCAGTAGGCGATTTGATCTGTAAAGTGGTCATCGAAACACCGGTTAACCTTAACAGCGAACAAAAAGAATTGTTGGAGCAGTTAGAAAAGAGCATGGGCAAAGATAGCTCAAAATATCGTCCAAAGGAGAAAGGCTTCTTTGACGGGGTGAAAAAGTTCTTTGATGATTTGACCAAGTAAATGCAGTTCTACTGACTAGTATAAAAAGCGCCTACGGGCGCTTTTTTTATGTCTGCGATATTACTCAATTGAGCAATACTGCAATACCTGAATCACAGCGACACATATTTGAATTTTCACTGTAGTGAATATCCCTTATCGCCATCTTTTCCTGAGTCAACTGCTCGCAGCGCATGACGCATTGGCGCTGATGATCCCAATAGTTGTATTCGGCATGCACCAACCATGTCAACAGTGCGCACACCGCGAACAGAGTCACAGTGCGAAATCGTCGAACATGCATAATCACCTCATGCTTTGGGAAGACATACCTTAACTTTAGTGGAAAAACTCCAAGAGCACTCAATTGGCCATAGTCTACAGCAGGCATTTTTAGATTTAATCGGGTATTACAATCGATGTGTGGGCTTGATTTAATTGCATTTTATTTTTCATGAGAGCCTTGTATGCTATTCACTCACTAGGATGATTTTTGGTACCCACATGACCCCTGCGGTGAATTTCCTAAAAAAGAACAAGGTGCACTTTGAATTGTTGAGCTTTGAGCACAACCCACATACAGATAACTATGGTTTAGAGGTTGTGCAACAACTTAATCTTGCTATTGAGGCTGTTTTTAAAACCTTAGTGCTAGAAACGGCTGAGCATGACTTTATCGTTGCCATTACCCCTGTAAATCAGCAAGTAAATATGAAGTTGATAGCGAAAGCCGCAGGCACTAAGAAGGCGCACATGGCCAAAGCGGCAGATGTTGAACGGATCACAGGATACGTGCTCGGAGGGGTAAGCCCTTTTGCCCAAAAGAAGCGTTTGCAAGTGTACTTACACGAAAAGGCCATGCAGCAAGCCTGTATTTATGTCAGTGGTGGCAAACGAGGCGTTGAGATAGCCATTACACCGCAAGATTTAATAAGTGCATTAAACGCATCAACTGCAATTTTTTAACCGGGGTAATAACGCCTGAATCTGTTTAAATAGGGTGTGAGAGCGTGTTGTTAGGCTGTCACACATGGCCTCCCTTTAGCGCTACTTATCTTCATACTACTACCATCCAAGCCCCCATTTTTTGGGTCTCACTATAAAATGAGAGAAAAAATTTTTATTTTTTTGTGCGTACACGTGTTCGCTCAAACTCAGTGTTGGCGCGTGTTCGCGTGCCATAGCGAAAATAAGTTATAAATATAGTGTTAAAAAAACTGGTTGGACCAATTGATCTATTGCCATTTTTATGACGTAATATAGGGTATATTAACTGGTCAGATGAGTTGGTTATGAGCTTACGTACAAATTTAAAAAAAATTCTTCCTAGTATTTCAATCACAGAACAAGAAGCACTTGATGCGGGTGACGTGTGGTTAGAAGGTTCTATTTACCAAGGTAAACCGGATTTCGCAGCACTACGTGATGTACCTGCGGCAACATTGAGTCAAGAAGAACAAGCATTCCTTGATGGTCCAGTGGCACAGCTTCTGGAAATGATCGATGAGTCTGAAATCCAATCAGGCACACATTTGCCTGATCACATTTTAGATTTTCTTAAAAAAGAACGTTTCTTTTCGCTTATCATCCCGAAAAAATTTGGTGGTCTCGAGTTTAGCCCTTATGCAAACTCGACAATTGTTGCCACTATCTCAACCAAGTCTTCAGCGGTTGCTGTAACTGTGATGGTTCCCAACTCGTTAGGCCCAGGCGAACTATTACTTCATTACGGCACACAAGAGCAGCAAAATCATTACTTGCCGCGTCTAGCGAATGGCCGCGATATTCCATGTTTCGCACTTACTAGCCCTGAAGCAGGTTCAGATGCGGGTGGTATTCCTGACATCGGTGTTGTTAAAGAAGGCCAGTTCAATGGCGAGACGGTGCTTGGCCTTGAAGTAACATGGGACAAACGCTACATCACGCTCGCACCTATTGCCACGGTACTTGGCTTAGCATTTAAGGTGCAAGATCCAAATAAACTGCTGGGTGATAAAGAAGACCTTGGTATTACCTGTGCATTGATCCCGCACGACCACCCAGGCGTTGAGCTGGGCAATCGCCATGACCCAATGGGTGTGCGTTTCTACAACGGCACAACGCGCGGTGAAAAAGTATTTATCCCGATGGACTTCATTATCGGTGGTCAAAAGAACATTGGCCGTGGTTGGCAGATGCTGGTGAGCTGTTTAGGTGCAGGTCGTGGTATCTCATTGCCAGCCCTTGGTGTGTCGGTGTCTCAAGTGGCATTCAAAGGCTCTGCTGAGTATGCGGCTGTGCGTGAACAGTTCGGTCTTGCCATTGGTCAGTTTGAAGGTATTCAAGAGAAGCTTGCGGACATCGCAGGCAAAACGTATTTGCAAGAAGCAATGCGTGTATTGACTACTGAAGGTCTAGGTATGGGGTTGAAGCCGTCCGTTGTCACTGCGATCGCTAAATACCACATGACTGAAATTGGTCGCGATGTACTAGATTCAGCAATGGATATTCAAGCCGGTAAAGCGATTCAACGTGGACCACAAAACACCTTAGCAACGGGCTACGTTGCGCAGCCAATTGCTATTACGGTTGAAGGCGCAAACATTCTTACCCGTAACCTGATGATTTTCGGTCAAGGTGTTATGCGTTGCCATCCTTATTTGCAGAGCATGGTAGAGTCAATTCACTCACAAGACAAAGACGCTGATGCAAAATTTAATCGCATTCTGCGCAAAACAGTCGGTTATAGTACCGCCAATGCACTGCGTGCGTTCAAAAATGGTCTACTACCATTTAGTGCACCAAGTTCGTCTGATCTAGCTGAAGTGCGTGAATACGAAAAAGCAGTGCACAAGATATCTTCTCGCCTTGCTGTATATGCAGATTTCTCGTTACTTGTTTTAGGCGGTAAGCTGAAACAAGCTGAGATGCTATCGGCACGTTTAGGTGACGTAATGAGCTATATGTATGCAGCGATGGCTTCAATCAAATATTATGAGCAAAAAGTAAGTGCTGAGCACCGTGAACAAGCCGCTCCTTACTTCCACTATGCAACACGTTGGGCTATCGCCCAAGCAGAGCAAGCGCTGCATAGCTTCTTGGATAACTTCCCAGCGTCAGGGACGCGCAAGTTCATGCGTGTATTAACGTGGCAATATGGGCGCAAGACAATGGCTATTAGTGATGATTTGGTACGCGAACTTGCTCATCAAGCGCAGCTTGATACCCCTATCAAAGCGCAGCTAACGCACCTTGTAAAACCGACTCCGGGCGATGGTCATGATATCAATGAGCAAGCATACAAGGCGAAGCTGGCTAACCTAGATGCTCTGGCGAAAGTACGCAAGGCTATTAAGTCTAAGCAAATTCGCTCTGGTGTGCGCTTCGTACAAACACTCGACAATGCATTGGCAGCGAATGTGATTGATGCACAAGAGTATGCATCACTGGTTGATTACAATCGCAAACGTGAGTTAGCCATTCGCGTAGACGAGTATGATTTTGACATGAACCTACTGCGTCCTGATGGGACACGAGCTGACGGTCAAGATGTAACGCTACGAGATGCTAGCTAAATAACGCTAACAACACGGTTTAAAATACGAAAACAAAGGCCTCGGGTTTACACTCGGGGCCTTTTTCATTGATCTTCTAGGCGACAGGGTTCGTATTATCTGCTTGGAGGATAATGAATGTTAACTTTGTTTTATGACGGCGCTTGCCCCTTGTGCAATGCTGAAATCACCAAGCTTAAATCTTATGATAGTGAACAGCGCATCACGTTCGTGGACATCAATAACGAACGTGATTTTATTTATTACCCGCAAGTAAGTTTCGAGCAAGCCTTTGACACACTGCACGCCATTGATTGTGACGGACGTATTCTGCTTGGTTTGGATGCCAACATCGCGGCGTGGAATGCGGTTGGTAAGTATCGCTGGCTCAACGTGTTGCGTTTGCCTGTTTTGCGGTTAATCAGCGATGCATGCTACAGATTGTTTGCCAAACACAGAGTGTGGATTTCCAACAAATTGATGGGGTGTCGTTGTAACCAACAGTGTAAAGTAGGCTCAAAAGATGGCTAGAGCGCTGGTAGTGGGTGCGTCAAGCGCGATAGCACAGGCGTTAGTGGCACACCTCGAAGAACAAGGAGTCGAAGTTCATAGTGTGAGCCGCACGCACGCGAAGCGTCAGTTGCACACGCAAATGCATTACAGCGCCCAGAGTGTTGAGCAATGGAGCAACACCATTGCACAGCAAGGCATCAGCTTTGACAGTATCTTTATTTGCAACGGTATGTTGCACGGCGACACCATTTCTCCTGAGAAAAGCTTGAGTGCGTTTGACGCAACGCAATTCGAGAAGGTTTTACATTGCAATACTGTGGTTCCCATGTGGTGGTTAATGAATATTACAAAGTTGGTCCACAAAGCGCGTCCTAGTGTTGTTACGGTAATGAGTGCCCGAGTTGGCAGCATAAGCGATAATCGTTTGGGTGGGTGGTACAGCTACCGAGCGTCTAAAGCGGCGCTCAATATGTTGACGAAAACAGCCTCCATCGAGGTTCGCCGCACTCATAAGCAGTGCTCGTTTTTATTATTTCACCCCGGTACGACTGACACCCCCTTATCCAAACCGTTTCAGAAAAATGTACCTGCCTCTAAGCTATTCACTCCTGAGTTTGTGGCACAACGAATGTATAGCTTAAGTACAGACATAGACGTTGGAATGGCCTGTGAATTCCGCGATTGGGATTCTCAACCTATTGATTTTTAGAATTTAAAGAGAGCTACGATGTATTTTAGTAAAGATGACATAGATGCCATGCCATCGCGGTTTAGAGCGCATTTTGTCAATAGTTTATCTGGCTATAAAAGCGCAAACCTTGTGGGCACCACAGACGGCAAGGGGCAGCACAACTTAGCGATAGTCAGCTCCGTGGTCCATTTAGGAGCCCAGCCGCCACTGGTTGCTTTGGTAATGCGCCCAGACGTAGTCGAGCGCCATACTCTTGCCAATATCCGTGCAACTCGCTGGTATACCTTGAATCAGGTTCATAGTCATTTTTGGCAAGCTGCGCATCAAACATCGGCTAAATACTCTCGCGATCAAAGCGAGTTCGACGAAGTGGGACTTGAACCTGAAGTCATCGGCGAATGCCCCGCGCCCTTTGTTAAAGAGAGTCATTTGAAGTACGCAGTAAAGTTGGTCTCAGAGCAACCAATCGAACACAACGGCACTATCTTGTTGATTGGTTCTATTGAATATGGCGAAGTGCTCGACGACGCTTTGTGTGAAGATGGGCATATCGATTTAGGCACTATGCAAACTATTGCAATAACAGGACTTGATGGGTATCACATAGGAAGTCGTTTAGGACGACTAAGCTACGCTCAGCCTCATGTGTGGCCAAGTCCCATTGACGAATAAGTTATGTAAACTGGTCGCGCTCAAACGCTCTTGGGATTGACCAGTGTAAAGGGGATTTACGCCAAGCTTGAGTCCTTTGCTTGCTGAGGTAAAATAGCCGCACTTTCACCAAAATAGATGAAACCTATGTCGACACTAAAACACGCCATTGTGAGTATCATGCTTGTGGCGTTATTTGCTTTTGCCGCCCATGCCGGCAGCACGAGTGACATGCAGGCTGTAATGAAAAAGATGGGGCATAGCTATAAACTTGCGGTTAAAGCGACGGATAAAAGGACTATGCTAGCGGCGCTTGACGAGTTTGAGAAGTATTTGCAGCAAGCTGAACAAGGCCAGTTCAAAAAGTCTGAGAAGGAATCTCGTGAAGGGCTTGGTAAAGTGGCTGAGCGCATACAAATTGCACGAGAACTGGCTCAAAGCAATCAGTTGGACGAAGCAAAAGCACAGCTTTTGCCAATTGACGATCTACGAAAAGAATATCATAAACTCCATGAACCCCCTGGCTTTTGGGAGTTACTGTTTGGCAAATAACGCTGAATATCAGCGTCTAGTATTTAACAGCCGTTTTGCACACACTTTGACAGATTAAGTAGGCTATATTGCCAGCTGTCTTCATGACTCACACTGAATCGTTGAAAATTGACCTTGCCTAATTGTTGGGTGTGCATAGCGTCGATCAGTTGCTGATACTCAGCACTATTTGGCGCGAAAATTTCGTAGTTGCTGCTACTTGGGAACGGAGTTTGAGTGGTGTGTGCATCATACAAAAGCACCAAAGACGCTGCGCCTAAGAGAACATGACCACCTACCGATATTTCAGCTTGTTCTTGGGCATCCACTTCGTCCCAGTTGATACCACCAATAACAGGGAGGTTCGTTGGGTTGGCGCGTTTTGCTGCGAGCAGTGCGCCACTGGCAATAGGGTCGTTCGCTGCCCATATCATATTGATGCTAGGGGTGTGATTTAACACGCCAATGCTTTTTCTGAAGCCTTGTTCTTTAGACCAGTTAGCAACATCACTATGGATGAGATTGATCTCAGGATGTTGGCGTAAAAATAACTCTAAACCATGCTGCCTACCCAATGCGGACTCAGTACGGTGATCTCCGTATAACGCCAATAAATTCAGTGATGCTTGCTCACCAAAGCGCTCTTTGGCCGTTTTGTATATGCTGTGCGCGAGTTTGTAACCCGCATCAAAGGTATTTGGAGTTAAGTAGCCCGATAACCAGTGTGGTTTAGCCGTGAGTAAATCTGCATCAGGGGCATTGAAGATAAACAACACGGGTTTGTTGACGTTTTCAATTTGCTTGAAGTATTGAGTTAACGCCTTTTTTTCATCAACCACGATAACATAGTCAGCATCACTGGACAGAGCCTGTTGCAGTTTTTGCTTCATCAAAATGTGATTACGGTTCGCGTATGTGGTAACTAAATCTATATTTAAATCATCCGCCGCAGCGTGCATTGCAATAGATACATTGCGCCAAAACATCCCAGTGGCGTTTTCTGATTGGTGCCCAGGATTAACAAAATGCACTTTCATACTGTGCGTTGGATGTTCAATCGTTTGTGGCTGTGAGGCTTCGCACATGAATGACCAGACCCACAAAACGACAGTAAAAAGACGCATACAATAGCCCGATATACTGCAAGTCAATGGCATCAGTTTATGCATGTCTTTGATATCAGTAAAGTCCCTTTTTTGAGGATAATAATTAACACACGTGCATGGGTTACAAGCTTATGGGTAAACAGCACTCGCTATCGTGTGATTGATAAATCGTACTTCATTACCAACGTATCCAGATATTTAGCCCGTAAAGAATGGGGGTATTCGTGACGTGGAGGCTCAATAATGACTCTCGATAGTTGCTTCATCAAAGCGTGAATTACATGTCTTTGGTCTGCATCGATACTGGTTATTCTCAGCCCTTCTGTGAGTGTATCTAACGTGTATTTTATGGCATCCATGTGCACGATTTCTTCAATGGTTCCTTGGCGTGTCTGTGTGCCAAATTGACCACTGAGAAATTTTTGCCACAGATGGGTGAGTCTTTCTTGGATGTCTTCTAAATAACTGTCTTCAATATGCAACCCCATCTCCAACAAATAGGTAAGGGCATGCTGAGCGCGTTGGCTAAACACGTTAAATGCAACACTGGCATTTTCAATATTGGCTTTTTGTAAACTTTTGCCCCATTCAACGGTGGCATTTGGATAGTATTGCCAGAACACCTGACAATCATATATACCTTGCACCGAATGACATTGAATTTTGTTTTCCAAGCTATAACTCGCTTGTGGAAATACACATAAATGCTGCCATTGTTCAAGAGTTTCATTATCTATAGCGAGTAACTGACAGAGCTGATCTTGACGGTAAAAGTACTGTTCCAAGTAATCAAGTAAATGCATGCTGATAAAATTAACTGTATGTATATACAGTCATTGTGATTCAATTGAAATTAAGTTGCAAGTAATTAAAATGCACACAGACAATCAATAATGTATGCTTGTGCAGCCCAAAAGGGCATGCATAAGAAATCACTCACAACAGAACAAGAGAAGCGAAGACATGCGAACAATGGAGCAAATTAGACAAGCCCGCGTTATTACAGCAATTAAAACTCCTTATAACGACGCTGGCGAAATATGTTTGAATACCTTTGATGAGCTTGTTGAGCGTCAAATCGCCGCTGGCGTCGACGGTATTGTTGTTGGCGGAACTACTGGCGAAGGCCAGTTGATGAATTGGGAAGAGCATCTAATGCTTATCGCCCACAGTGTTTCAGCATTTGGCGAGCGCTTATTAATCGTCGGTAACACTGGCAGCAATAATACCAAAGAGGCAATAAAAGCCACACAATATGGTTTTGCTACCGGTATGCATGCGGCTTTGCAAATCAACCCTTATTACGGCAGAACATCAGAGGCCGGTTTGCTCGAGCATTTTAATCGCGTTCTTGATATTGGTCCTGCTTTTATCTACAACGTACCGGGGCGCACAGGACAAGATTTAACCCCAGACTTTATCGCCAAGATAGCAAATCATAAGCACTTCATAGGTATGAAAGAGTGCGGCGGCAATGAGCGCATCGCACATTACGAGAAGCAGGGGATCGCTTGTTGGTCAGGTAATGATGATGAAGCCCATGATGGCGTGCACATGCATCAATCCCATGGTGTAATTTCGGTCGCGTCAAACTTGATCCCTGAACTATTTTGTTCCTTGATGGATAAACCGCAAAGCGCCCTGAACGAACAACTGAAACCATTGATGAATTGGTTATTCTGCGAACCAAACCCAATTGCTATTAACACGGCTTTGGCGATGACGGGGGCGGTAAAACCTGTATTCAGACTGCCTTATGTGCCATTGAGTAAAGAACAACAGCAAGCCGGTCTTGCTCTGTTGGCAGAGGTAGAAAAAAAGCACCTCGTTGGTAGCCAAACGCCCGCTATAATCGATGAAATTGCTGTTAAATTGGTCTAACGTCACGTTTCATAGCATTTTTTAACTTAACAGCCGGTTAATTGTACTGGCTGCTTTTGCTATTTTATTGTCAATCAATTACTATTTGCGCCTTGGGGTTAAATGGACTTTTGGCAATGAAGTGTGCTGTTGAAAAGTTGGCTGTCTACCTAGCACCGCCGGGCTTGGTTAATAACAAAGAACTTAAAAAGTTATCCGATTCATTATTGGAACATGCTATTGAGCTTGATGTTAGTTGGGTTAAACCGATTCAACGTCGTCGCCTAAGTGACTTTGCTAAGATGGTGCTTAGTTGTGCTCATAGTGTAAACCCTGACTCTGAGCCCATGCCTATTGTTTTTTCCTCGCGCCATGGGGATCTTCATAAAACTTCAGACCTGCTGGCGCAACTTGTAGAAAAAGAGCCTCTTTCTCCTACCCAATTCGGACTGTCGGTTCACAACGCCGTTGTTGGCTTACTCTCGATTTTGACAAAGAACACGTCTCCAATTACTGCCTTGGCAGCCGGAGCGAACACCTTCAGTGCGGCGTTATGTGAAGCCTATATACAACTCCACAGCCAGGGAGTTGATAGAGTTATGGTGATTCATGCTGATAGAGCATTGCCAGATTTATATAAAGAGTTTGCCGATGAACCGCAATGCGATCATTGTGTGGCATTTGTGATATCCCATGGTGATGCAACGCATTGCAGTGAGATCACTCACCTATCACAAGCACACACAAGTTCTTCCGGTATGATGCAGGCATTAGTTTTAGCTCACGCAGTTTTCAATAAAGAAATAGCGCATATAGATCAGTGGCGTGTAAGTCATGGTTAGGAGAATCAACTACCTTTGGCGGATTCTTGCAACTGGCTTTTGTTTTGCGTTGTTTGGCCTCGGCGGCATTGTATTAAGTTTATTGGTGTTTCCTTTACAAAGGTTAATCATCAAGAATCCAGAGTTTCGGCAAGCAAAGGCTAGACATACGGTGCATGTGACATTTCGTTTCTTTGTAAATGTCATGGATATCTTGGGAGTTATCGGATTTCATGTTAAAAACAAAGAGAGGTTTACCCGATTAGAGGGACGGCTTATACTCGCAAATCACCCAAGCTTAATCGATGTTGTTGTACTTATTGCATCAATACCAAAAGCAGATTGCGTTGTTAAGGCACATTTATTTAAAAACCCGTTTATGCGTGGAGTGATAAAAAGTACGGGATATATCAGTAACGCTGATCCTGAAGGGTTATTAGAAGACTGTTGTCGCTCTCTTGCTATGGGAAACAACTTGATTATCTTTCCTGAGGGAACACGTTCAGACGAAGGTCGGTTACAGCGTTTTAAAAGAGGCGCAGCCAATATCGCGTTGCGTTGTAATGCATCACTGACTTGTGTGCTGATAACTATGCAACCTAGTACTTTAACCAAGGGAATTCCGTGGTATAAAGTTGCACCCACCAAAGCGCACTTTACTATGACTGTGGCTGATGAGCAGCCGCAGCATTGGCACAATGAGAATAATGAGCCGATGAGTGTGCAGTCTAGAGACTTAACACGACATTTAGAAATTTATTTTAAAAACCAAGTAGCGAAACTATGAGCGATTTAAAACTACAACTAAAACAATTAATTATATCGAGTCTCGATCTGGAAGATATTGAAGTCTCTGATATTGACGATAGTGAACCTTTATTTATCGACGGATTGGGTTTAGACAGTATCGATGCTTTGGAGCTGGGTCTGGCTATTAAGAAAGAGTTCAATGTCAAAATAGACGCTAATTCAGAGCAAACTAAAGCTCACTTTGCATCTATTAATGCATTGGCTGAATTTATAGAACAATCAAAAAACAACGCTTAACATTGGAATAAAAAATGAAAACTGCTGCAGAAATTTACGACGTATTACGTGGCATTTTAGAGAACGACTTTGAAATCGATGCGGATGATATCAGTATGGACGCTAACCTATACGAAGAGTTAGATCTGGATAGTATCGATGCAGTTGATTTAGTTGTGAAACTAAGAGAGATCACAGGCAAGAAAATCGAACCGGAAGCATTTAAGCAAGTAAGAACGGTTGCTGATGTAGTAAAAGAAGTAGAGCAACTAGTTAGCTAACGATGCTAAAGGGCATAGTAAATGTGCTCATATCAATACTTTTCTTGGCATATCCTTTTTTGGTGTACCTAGGTTTAAGTAATGGTTATGAGCAACAAGTTGGATGGGTGTTGGCGGTATTGCTACTGACTCGTCTCGGCCTAGCTTTGGGCGCACGTGGTATAGGTAGTTGGTTATTGCCAATTTCGGCGTGCGGCCTGTTAGTTGTCACGGGAGCTATCGTACGCAACGACGCGGTGTGGTTACAGTTCTATCCCGTTGTTGTTAATGCGGTCATGGCTGTGACCTTTGCTATGTCTTTGTTTCAATCTCAGAGCATGATAGAGCGCTTTGCGCGCATCAAAGAACCACATTTAAGTGCACAAGGCGTCAAGTACACGCGTGTTGTAACGCAGATCTGGTGTGCCTTCTTTGTCATAAATGCTATTTGCTCAACGTACACTATCTATTTGAACGACCTTTCAATTTGGACACTATACAACGGCTTTATCGCTTATATTCTAATGGGCATTTTGGGTGCTGGAGAATGGTTGTTTAGGACTTGGCTAAAAAGGCAGGGACGTCTTGTTTAAGTTATCACAGATCCTTGCTGATCAACCTGCGAGTTGCATGACCAAAAGAATCGATAAGCAGCAATTTTTGGCGTCCATCAACAAGCACGTTAGTCGCTATCGTAACCTAACGCCCAAATCTCAAGTTATTTTATGGCATAGCAATGCAATGGAGTTTGTTACACGATTGCTGGCCCTTGCGCAGCTTGATGTAGACATAATTTTACCGCCTAATAGCCAAGCTCAAACATTGGCCGATCTCAGTACGATAACAGAGTTTTATGCAGGTGAATGTCTCGAATCAGTCCCACCTAAAATGCAGCTTCTAGATGAACAAAGCGAAGGGATTAAGAGCGAAGATGAGTTGCTCTGGCCAAGCAATGACAAGGCCACAAATCTGATATTTTTTACTTCTGGATCCAGTGGTCCAGCAAAGGCTATCACTCGAAGTTGGCATGCTATAAACACGGAATTAGAGACGCTGCAGAGTACTTTTGGTACAAACCTAAAAGAGCCTCAGTTTATCGCTATGGTGTCACACCAGCATATCTATGGTTTGCTCTTTAAATTGCTATGGCCATTACGTTTTGGTCATCATATAGAAATGCAGACGTATGAGTACCCAGAGCATTTACAAAACCGCATTGCAGTTGCAGGTAAGTGGGTCATTGTTGCATCGCCAGCACAACTTTCGCGGCTTGCGCAAGATAATGTCTTAGTTGCCAATAAAGGTGATATCGCCTGTGTGTTTTCCTCCGGTGGGCCACTTAAAGATAATGATGCTATCAGGCTATACCAACAACTGTGTTTGCCCGTTACCCAAGTATATGGCTCTACCGAAACCGGTGGTATTGGCTACAGAGATGTTGTCGATAATTCATTGTCTCCTTGGCAACCCTTTTATGGCATTGAGGTTAGCCAAAGTGACAGGCAGCTTATGCTGTCCTCCGTATTGATTAGTGAGAAGCAAAGATTACTCGATGATCTAGGAAGTGTTTTGAGTGATGGGCGCTTTATACTGAAAGGTCGTGCTGATAGAACGGTAAAAGTGGCCGAAAAACGCATTAATTTGGTGGGTATGGAAGCAAGGTTAAATGCCCACGAATGGGTTGATGACTGTGTTATTGTGAGGTTACAAAGTGGTCGTTTGGGAGCGCTTGTTGAACTCAACGACGCTATTTCATACGTCACTGAAAAGAAACATATCAGTCAAGCGCTTAAGTTGTGGCTGAGCGCAGAATTTGAAGCTGTATGCATACCAAGGAAATGGCGATACTTGGAGTCGCTTCCTTATAACCCCCAAGGCAAGCTCGTCTACACACAATTGGAGCAGTATTTTGTCTGATTTAGTAATTACAGAGGCTGAGGTTTGTGCCATAACACATGAATCTGAGCGAGTCACTCTTAATTTGTATTTGCCTGCAAACCTGGATTATTTTCGAGGCCACTTCCCTGATGCGCCAATATTAGCAGGTGTAGTTCAGCTTGATTGGGCAATTAAATATGCAGCCCAACATTTGCATATGCATGGACATGTTCAAGATGTAGAAGTGCTTAAATTTCAAGTTGTGATGACCCCTGAGCTTAACGTGCAGCTGACTCTTGAGCGCAAAAATCAGAATAAGTTTACGTTCAGTTATCAGTCTGAGAAAGGTCAGCATGCCAGTGGCAGAATTGTTCTGGTGAGCGAGTAATTATGAATTTGTGCGTCGTTATTCCGAATTTCAACCACACCCATGCTATTGATAGTGTGATAGCACAGCTCAGTGGAGAAGGTTTTGATATTGTCATGGTGGACGATGGCAGTGAAGAGCAGGCTCATCAACATTTTTGCGCACTCGAAAAGCGTTACAAGAACGTTTCGCTTATCCGCCACCAAACCAATCAAGGGAAAGGCGGCGCGGTGCAAAGTGGTTTGCGCTGGGCTTTCGCCAAAGGGTACACACACGCTTTGCAAGTCGATGCTGATGGACAACATTGCTTAGCAGATATATCCCGACTAATCGATTGCGCCAAGGCGCATCCTGAAGCACTAGTGAGCGGTCGCCCAATCTACGATGAGTCGATACCAAAGCATCGTTATATCAGTCGTTATATTACGCATTTTTGGGTGTGGGTAGAAACACTGAGTTTTTCGATTAAAGACTCTATGTGTGGATTTAGAATTTACCCACTCAGTGCCAGTATTGCGTTGTTTGATAAGGTTGATTTGGGTAAACGAATGGATTTCGACATTGAAGTTATGGTGCGCATGTATTGGCAAGGTACGCCAAGCGTTTTTGTAGAAACACAGGTCATATACCCTGAAAATGGCGTGTCTCACTTTCAACCACTCAACGATAACCTAAAAATTAGTTGGTTACACACACGTTTATTCTTTGGCATGCTGGTTCGTATACCGAAGTTGTTATTTTTCAAACCCAAGGTTGGTGCATGAGTAAACGCCATTGGTCCAGCGTACAAGAGCGCGGCAGCTATTTGGGGATGCAGTTTTTATTGGCTGTATACAAATTGTGTGGGCGTAAAATCTTATGGATTTTTATGTTCCCAGTGGTGTTTTATTTCTATATTAGCGGTAAAGACTCTCGTCGAGCATCATATAAATACTGGCAGCACCTTCATAATGTCGACCCATCATTACCAAAACCGAGTTTCAAAGTTGGCTTAAAGCATTTCTGCACTTTTGCTGATAGTGCGTTTGACAAGATTGATGCGTGGTTAGGGCGTATCACCGAAGCGCAGTTGAATTATCAAAATCAGCATTTGTTTGACGAGCTTGTAGCGCGCAAACAAGGCGCTATTTTTATTGGCTCCCATCTTGGAAATCTTGAGGTGTGTCGAGCTTTAGGAATGCGCCATACGCAAAGTGTGATCAATGTATTAGTGTTTACCCATCATGCTGTTGAGTTCAATCGTACCTTGCAAAGAATAAACCCCAATGTCAGTGTTAATTTGATCCAAGTGACTGAAATGGGACCGGACTTGGCAATTTTGCTAAAGTCTAAAGTCGAGCAGGGGGAGTTCATTGTTATTGTTGGCGACAGAACCAGCGCTTCGTCGGTGGGACGTGTTAACTATGTTGAGTTTCTCGGGGAGCAGGCACCTTTTGCACAAGGCCCATTTATTCTTGCTGCATTGTTAGAGTGTCCAATTTATTGGCTATTCTGTATGCGCAATGACGGTGGCTATGATGTGCAATTTAGTCATTATAGCGATGGCCTTGCTTTACCACGCAAGACACGCGAACACGCTTTATCAGTAATCATTCAAGATTATGTGAACGAGCTGCAGAGTGTTGCGCTCAGATACCCTTATCAGTGGTTCAATTTTTTTGATTTTTGGCAGCGTGACGAGAGTATCACGCGCAACGAGGAGAAGTAGTCAGTGTCTACCCAATCATCTATCACTTTTGGCGCACAACCTCTACGAATTGAGGACATTGTGGCCTTTGCACGTACAGATGTGAAAGCAAGCATTAGTGACGACGATAATTTAAAACGCAAAATTGACTCGGCCGTCGCCTTTTTAGATGAGCTACTTGAAAAAGAAGGTGTGATATATGGCGTGACTACAGGCTATGGGGATTCGGTGACCGTTGGCATTCCTTTGGAGTTGGTCAAAGAGTTACCTTTGCACCTAACGCGCTTTCATGGTTGTGGGTTGGGACAATACTTCTCTATGGCGCAGTCTAGAGCAATTTTGGCAACCCGACTGACGTCACTTACTCAAGGCTACTCCGGTGTTAGCTGGGAATTATTGCATTTGCTTCAGGGCATGATTAATAACGATATACTGCCCATGATCCCGCAAGAAGGGTCTGTGGGAGCCAGCGGCGATTTGACACCTCTTTCCTATGTCGCCGGAGCATTGGTCGGTGAACGAGACGTTTTTTACAAAGGTGAAGTTGTAAAAGCGAAGGAGGCTTTCGAGCAAGTGGGTTTAGAACCCATTACATTGCGTCCTAAAGAGGGGCTAGCAATAATGAATGGCACTGCTGTGATGACTGCGATTGCCTGCTTAGCCTACGATAGAGCAGACTACTTACATAAATTAGCGACTCGTATCACGGCATTAAGCTCCCTTGCTTTGAAAGGTAATAGCCATCATTTTGATGAAATTCTGTTTTCAGTTAAACCGCATGCTGGCCAACAACAAATTGCTGCGTGGATCAGAGAAGATCTCAATCATCACAGTCATCCTCGTAACGCTGAGCGCTTACAAGACCGTTATTCTATTCGTTGCGCCCCTCATGTAATCGGCGTGCTCGCAGACTCTTTGCCGTGGTTACGCCAGTTTATAGAAAATGAACTCAACTCGGCAAACGATAACCCAATTATCGATGGTCAGGGTGAGCATGTTCTACACGGTGGACATTTCTACGGCGGACATATCGCAATGGCGATGGACAGTATGAAAACGGCGGTTGCAAATCTAGCAGATCTGGCAGATAGGCAAATTGCTTCATTGGTGGATACCAAATATAACAATGGCTTGCCCAGCAACCTCAGTGATGCGCACGACAGTCGTCGGTATATAAATCATGGTTTTAAAGCGGTACAAATCGGTGCGTCGTCCTTTACAGCGGAAGCCTTGAAATTAACGATGCCAGCGAGTGTTTTTTCTCGCTCCACAGAGTGTCATAACCAAGATAAAGTGAGTATGGGAACCATTGCTGCGCGCGATTGCATGCGTGTTCTTGAGCTGACTGAACAAGTACTGGCTTGCACCTTACTCGCAGCCGTACAAGGGGTGCGCATTCGCATCAATAATGGTGAAATAGATGAGCAAGGCCTCAGTGAAAATATACGCGTCATGTATACAGACGTTTGCGGATATTTTGATAACCTGACTGAAGATAGGCCATTAGAGAACACGCTTCGTGAAACCGTTGATAATATTGTGCAGCAGCGATGGGACTTATATGAATAATAAAAATGCCTTGTTAAGCGCGAGTGTAGAGATAGAAATCCCTTTTCACGATTGTGATCCTATGCAGATCGTATGGCATGGAAACTATGCGCGCTACCTTGAAGTGGCGCGTTGCGAACTATTACGAAAATTTAATTATGATTACCTCGAAATGTCGCAATCTGGGTATGCTTGGCCCATTGTTGATATGCGTATCAAATACATAGACTCGGCGCGATTTACGCAGAAAATTCGTGTTGAAGCACACCTAAAAGAGTATGAAACGCGCCTTAAAATTGATTATCTTATTTTCGATGCGCTGACTCATAAACGCCTCACTAAAGCATACACGGTGCAGGTTGCGGTTGAATTGTCATCATCGCAAATGCAATATGCGTCACCGCCAATCGTGGCGCAAAAGTTGGCGGAGGTTTTGTAATGAATCAGTTCCTCAAGATAGTAACGGCAGCGTTATGTTATCTTGCAGCCGTTTTTACTTCATCTACCTTTGCGCAAACGCTCAATGGCTCATTTGTACAAGCTAAAACCTTCGCAGGATTTAGTCAGCCTTTTATTAGTAAAGGCACATTTTCTATCGATAAACAGCAACTTGTTTGGCATACGCTGTCTCCTATAGATACTAAATTACGTATTGATCCCACAGGCGTGTATGAGCGCAACAAAGATGGCGAATACACACTACAGACGCAAACAGGCTCCTATGGCTCTTTGTTACAAGCGCTATTACTGCAAGACTCACACAAGTTAGAAAGCTATTTTTCTATCGAGCTTCTCCATGAATTCCCACACTTTAAAGATGCCAATGGTCGGTGTGTAAAATTACTTCCTAGCACTTCTGAATTGCAAAATATGTTCACGCATTTTGTAAGCTGCAGCGTGGATGAACAAGTGCGCTTTGTCGGGCTTTATGAGGTGAGCAACGCGGTGACAGAAATTAACCTTACTGTGGATAGTTCACTACCATGACAAAAGTGTTGCGTACTCTTGCTCTGGCTTTAATGCCAATGTTGCTTCTTATTGTGCTAGGCGCATTAGTCTCGATAAAGCCAGTTACAATAAAAAGTGATATGCTCGCACTGATTAGTGACCAAAATGGCGAAAATCATACTCGTGCGCAATTTTATGAGGCGCAGCAAGCATTATTAGAAACACAACAAGCACAAATGGTCTTATCGTTTTCAGGTGCACACGCTGATGATGCATATGAGACCCTAGCTAATAAGCTCTCAACACTTGGTGTAGTGGTTCAAAAGCCTCTTTCTGAAACCAATCAGATCATTGACTTCTATGCGCCGTACCAAGGTGCTCTCATGAGTCATGCTTATACAAAAGCGCTAGGGACGCCACAGTCATTTACTGATTATTTTTCAACTCAATTCAGTCAAACATCGTCACCTTGGTTAAGCCAAAGCTTCAAACATGATCCCTCGCTAGCTACTTATAGTTTTGTGAACCAGCTCAATAAGCAGCAGCCTCTAAGCATACTCAACGGAAAACTCCAGACGTTGAACGAAAGTAGTGAACCGGTGCTCATACTCATAGCTAACAGCACGGGAAATAATAATGCTGTAAGTACCATAACAGCGCGAGCGGATGAAATAATTGGTGCAGTTAACGATGTACAAGCGCAATTCGAGAACACAGACATCCAATATTCTGGCGTCATTTTTCACAATGCTGAAAACGCCAAACAGGCACAATGGGAAATGAATCGTTTTGGCGCTGCAAGTTTATTGCTGCTGTGTGTCTTTGTGGTCCTCTTCATGCGAGGACTTGCACCGCTGTGGGTGAGTACGGTTACAGTGTTAAGCGCAATCCTCAGTGGCTTGTTGCTACTAATAGTGGTTCGCGAAGAAGTTCATGTCATTACTTTGGTATTCGCAACTACCTTGATAGGAGTTGCCATTGATTATGCCTTTCATGCGCTTGTGGATAGGACTCAAAAGCGAGGAAAGTATAGTAATGACTTAAAGCGAGGCTTAAAACTTGCTTTGGTTTCCACCGCAATAGGTTATCTGTGCTTCTTCGTTGCGCCTTTGCGCTTGTTACAAGATGTTGCCATTTTTGTATGTGGGGGGCTGTTTGGCGCTTATGTCTTTGTGCGATTTATGCTTCCAATAGCCCAAGTTTCTGTGCAGTTCAATGATTATGCTGAAGTCTTTGCTGATACCATGATGAAAACGCAAAACCGTTTGCGCGCATATTCTATAAAAATAGGCATGGGTATTTTTGTTCTATGTTGTGCAATTGTGATTGTCAAACCGCCCACTTTAAATGACTCTATCGCCAGTTTTAATGCCAGTAGTGCCAAGTTGATAAATGCACAAATGCTACATCAGTCCTACCTTTCTGCCGAGCGCACCACAAGGCTACTGGTGTCTGGTTCTAGTGTACAAAACTTACTTGAGCAAGAAGAGCGTGTATCTGATTGGATAGTCAGTGAAAAAGGCCAAACTCTTGGGCTTAGTACTTTTTTACCGAGCATGGCACGCCAAAACGCATCTTTAATGCTGTTTCAGCAAGCGGCTCAGGGCAATGTGTTTTCAATCATTACGCAGTTCACCAATCAAGATGTAAAAGTACAAAACGCATCATTGCTGAATTATGAGACGTTTAATAAAGGCCCTTTGGGTAATGTAGTGCAACATCCCGTAAAACTTAATAACGCCGTATATTCCCTAATGAATGTAACTGGTATCAGTGCTCAGAATTTAGCGAAACAATGCGCGCTATGGCAAAGCTGTATGGTTGTTGATGTGCCCACTCAATTAAGTAATTTGTTAGCACATTTTCACAGCAATGTGCATGTGGCTTTAGCATTGGCACTATGTGCAATAGGTATTATTTTCGTTGGCTCTTTTGGTTTGGTACGCGGCCTATCTATGAGTGCATGGTTATCTCTCACTGTACTGCTTGTTGTTACTGTCCTTAGTTTCAGTGCAGATATCTCGGTGTTTCATACTCTAGGTCTAATTTTGGTGTTGGCTTTAGCGGTAGACTACTTTATTTTTTATAACCAAGGTGGGTACAAAGTTTCAACTTATGTGGCCATTAGTTTATCTGCACTGTCATCACTGGCAGTGTTCGCAATGTTGGTTTTTTCAAAAACTCCAGCAATCAGCCAGTTTGGTGCCGCCGTGTTGGTGGGCTTGATTGTTGTGTATTTTATGGCGCCATTGAGTATTGAGAATAAAAATGACAAACAATAATTCCACAGTGGATGTAGTGGTTATCGGCGCAGGGCCATCAGGCGCATTAGCAAGCGCGTTGCTAAAGCAAAGGGGATGGCAAGTCTGTGTACTTGAAGGACAACACTTCCCGCGTTTTTCAATTGGTGAGAGCCTGTTACCTCAATGCATGCACTTTTTACAAGAGGCAGGTTTGGACAAAGTGGTCGATGATAATGCTGACAGCTTAGGTTTTCAGTTTAAAAATGGTGCTGCGTTTCATTACCATGGTACGGATACATTTATCGACTTTACTGATAAGTTTAGTGAAGGGAGAGGTACAACTTATCAGGTTAAAAGAGCAGCGTTCGATAAGTTGCTTGCAGATACTGTGGCAAAGCAGGGGGTGGACATTCGTTATGGTCATCGTGTAGTCGCATTTGATAATCAACCGAATGCCGTGAGCTTGTCGGTTGAAACACAGGATACTCACTACCAGTTAAATGCGCGATTTGTGCTCGATGCGAGTGGCTTTGGTCGCGTACTTCCGAGGCTGCTTGATCTTGACAAGCCTTCATCATTGCCAAGCAGAAGTGCGTATTTTTGTCATATAAAAGACAACATTAGCGCGGTGAAATTTGACCGCGATAAAATTTTGATTAGCGTGCATCCACACCGCAGAGATATTTGGTATTGGCTAATTCCGTTCAGTGATGGCACTGCGAGCCTAGGAGTGGTGGGAGAGCCTTGCGCATTTAACAACGATAAAAGTGCTGAGCAAAATTTGTGGGATTTAGTCGCCCAAGAACCTAATCTATCGAGTTTGCTCAATGAGGCTCAATCCATTAACCCCGTGCAAACCTTAGGTGGCTATTCAGCTGATGTTACTAGTTTGCACGGAGAGCGATTTGCATTGCTTGGCAATGCCGGTGAGTTCTTAGACCCCGTATTTTCATCCGGTGTAACCATTGCACTAAAGTCAGCCTCACTCGTGGCACCTGTGGTAGATAATTTTCTTAAGGGAATTGATACTGACTTCGAAACTGAATTTGCTACTCCACTTAGAAAAGGCGTGAATTGTTTTAAGACGTTCGTTAACGCTTGGTATGATGAGCGCTTTCAAGATGTCATTTTTTATCCCGACCAAGGTAAAGAGGTGACCCGAATGATCAGCGCCATTCTCGCAGGATACGCGTGGGACGAGGCGAACCCTTATGTCGCTCAAAGTGAGCGCCGTTTAAACGTGCTTGCTCAATTATGTCAGATGGAGCTAAGTTAATGCGCTTTGTCTCATTGCTTGTGCTGTTCATGATTTTATTGGGCTGCAATAGTACTTATAAAGCATCTGATACGGTGATGTTCACCCAAGGCGTAGGTCTTGAGCTTAGTGCAGCACAGTCTTCGCTCTATTCTAGTCATTGGCAAAAACGTATGTTTGTAATGCGTCAAGGCCAAGAGAGAGCTTTGTTGAGTCAGCTAGAGATCGATGCGACTGGTGCCGTTAAGCTCGGGTTGATGACGAGCGTGGGTTTGCCTGTACTCACATTAAATTATTCTCAGAAACATGGCCTCAGAGCAAAAGAGTATGTCTCATTACAAGGGCTCGACGCCCAATATATCCTAGCTGATATTCAACTTGTTCATTGGCCAATTACACAAGTCCAAGAATATGTGCGTGGAGCTCATGTTACGCAATCCGATAATGGCAACGTGCGAGTTAGGGAATTGTATACAGATGAGCGACTATTGATTCGCATTACCTATGATGCACATCGCATCACTTTGTCTAATTTTATCCATGAATATGAAATTCGGTTTGAAGAGGTACTGTAATGATTGCGTGGTTAAACGATTTAGGTATTGTTAGCGCGCTTGGCAATGATAAGCACCAGCATTTGCAGGCCTTGAGTCGATCGCACAACGACACTTTAACGCAACATAGCGGCTTAGATTACACAGGTGACGACCCCTATGTAGGTATGGTAAAAAGTATCAGCCTTGATGTTACGCAGCGTAACAACCGTATAATCGACTTGGCATTGGCGCAAATAACTAACACCTTAACTAAGGCGTTTGAGAAATTTGACGCAACCCGAATAGCTGTCGTCATTGGCACAAGTACCGCCGATATTTACGATGGTGAGCGCGCCCGTATACACAGAGCGCATATCGCCAATGGCAGAGAAGATGAAGCGCTCAATTGGCCACCTGGTTATCACTATGAACAACAAGCGCTTGATGCACCGGCTCAATATATACGTAAAACGCTTGGTCTGCGTGGGCTTGCATATGGTATTTCTACGGCGTGTAGTTCTAGTGCGAAAGCATTGTCCTCAGCCCAAGGAATTCTACACGCAGGACTAGCCGACGTAGTAATTTGTGGCGGAGCAGATAGTTTATGCCAGTTAACGGTTAACGGGTTTAAGGCCTTAGCATCTACAAGCGAGGGTCTTTGTCGTCCATTCTGTGAGGATAGAGATGGCATTAATATAGGCGAGGGGGCAGCATTGTTTGTTATGAGCCTTGACCCTTCTCTTGGCCAATCGAACTGTGCATTGTTGGGCTGTGGAGCGAGCTCTGATGCCTATCATATGTCTGCACCTGAGCCGTCAGGCAATGGCGCAAAACAAGCAATGATTAATGCATTAGAAGCCGCGAATTTGGCCCCAGAAGACATCGATTATGTCAATGCTCATGGTACGGCAACGCCAAAAAATGATGACATGGAAGCGACTGCGATATTTAACGTTCTTGGCTCTCAAGTACCGGTGAGCTCAACGAAACATTGGACTGGACACACACTCGGTGCTGCAGGGGCAATAGAGGCTGGATTATGTTGGCTGCTCATTGAGCAACAGCGCTTAGGAGCACAGCCAATCAGTTTGCCGCAACAAGGAACGTATCCACTAGACTCTGAGTTGGCAACTATCAACCTTGTGCAACAACCGATAGAGAAAAAGCCTAAAACGTGTATGAGTAATTCTTTTGCATTTGGTGGAAATAACGCCTGCATTATTGTCGGAGAAGTTGATGCTTAACGTAGCGATGTCTGAATTAATTGCCCACACAGAGCCAATGATATTGATTGACAGGTTAGTGGCATTTGATACCGATACAGCCCACTGCCAGGTTACTATCACCCCTAAAAGTGCGTTTTATGATAGTAACAATGCTAGGGTACCCAGTTACATCGGCAGCGAGTATATGGCTCAAGCTATAGCTGCTTATGCGGGGGCCCACGATATTACGAGCAAGCGAGAAGTAAAAATCGGATTTTTATTGGGAAGTCGTAAGCTTCGTTGTTACCATCCTTGGTTTGTGGATGGTGACGTACTTGATGTCTTTGTAGAAAAGCTCATTCAAGATGAGTCTGGATTGAGTGTATTTAATTGCCAAATAAAGCGAGGCGATATCTGCATGGTAGAAGCAAAAATTAACGTATTTCAGCCCGCTGATCCGATGAATTTTATAAAGGAAAATCAATGAGTAGACGCATTTTAGTCACAGGTTCAAGCCGCGGTATTGGTAAAGCCGTCGCCTTGCAGTTAGCACAACAAGGTTTTGATATTACTTTGCATTGTCGCGCTAAGGTCGAACTGGCTGAGCAAGTAGCTGAGCAAATAAAAGCTTTGGGGCGTGATGCGAATATTTTAGTGTTTGATGTGACAAATCGTGTTGGTGCTAAGCAAGCAATTGAAACAGACATTGAGGCTAACGGTGCGTATTACGGTGTTGTTTGTAATGCGGGTGTAAATAGAGATACCGCTTTTCCAGCAATGACTGATGATGAGTGGGACACCGTAATTAGTACAGGTTTAGATGGCTTTTATAATGTTGTCCGACCGCTTGTTATGCCAATGGTTAGTGCCCGCAAAGGTGGGCGTATCATTACTTTGGCTTCAGTGTCAGGCATTGCTGGCAATCGTGGTCAGGTAAACTATAGTGCCGCCAAAGCGGGCATTATTGGAGCAACTAAAGCGCTCTCATTGGAGTTAGCGAAACGCAAAATAACGGTCAACTGTGTGGCGCCCGGGTTAATTGCGACTGATATGACTGACGAGCTCGATACAAAAATGCTGCTTGAACATGTGCCAATGCGACGTATGGGCACTGTCGAAGAAGTTGCTTCGACGGTTGGCTTTTTAGCTTCAGATCAAGCAGGGTACATCACCCGTCAGGTGATCTCAGTGAATGGTGGTTTAGTGTAATGAAACGTGTTGTTGTGACAGGTATGTCGTGTATTACAGCCTTAGGGGATACTTGGCAAAGTTTTCGTGAAGCACTTGAAAAAGGTGAAAATGCTGTGCAATTGATGCCTAGTTGGCATGAAGTACAAGACTTAAACACTAAGTTGGCAGCACCAGTAATCAATTTTGAGCGCCCTGGTCATTATAAGCGCAAAATGGTGCGCTCGATGGGGCGGGTAGCGCTTATGTCCACAGTGGCAACTGAACGAGCATTAGAGCAGGCTAATTTACTAGCGCATCCATCACTGACTAATGGCGATACAGGTATAGCATACGGTTCATCGACTGGCTCTACGCCGCCCCTAATCGCCTTTGCTGACATGATGAAATCCGGACAAATGAGCGGTGTTACTGCAACGAGCTATATTCAGATGATGGCGCATACCGCTCCAGTTAATATCGGAGTGTTTTTTGGCTTGAAAGGCCGTGTGATCACTACAAGCTCGGCGTGTACATCTGGTTCGCAAGGCATAGGTTACGCCTATGAAGCCATTAAGTACGGGCGCCAAAAAGTAATGGTTGCTGGCGGCGCAGAGGAGCTGTGTGTCACTGAAGCAGCAGTTTTTGACACCTTGTATGCGACGAGCTGTAAAAACGATACGCCCAAAGCAACGCCGCGTCCGTTTGACAGTGAGCGAGATGGTCTTGTTATTGGTGAGGGGGCTGGCACACTAATCCTAGAGGAGTATGAGCATGCTCTTTCCCGTGGCGCTACGATTCTCGCTGAAGTAGTTGGCTTTGGGTGTAATTCAGATGGTCAACATGTTACACAGCCAACCAGTGAAACTATGCAAGTTGCTATTGAAATGGCTCTTGCAGATGCGCAATTACAGCCTGAACATATTGGTTACGTAAATGCTCATGGCACATCTACAGACCGTGGTGATATTGCAGAGTCTCACGCTACCTATAAGGCGTTGGGAGTAAAGCCAATTAGCTCATTGAAGAGTTATTTAGGCCATACATTGGGAGCTTGCGGTGCGATTGAGGCGTGGGCTAGCATCGAAATGATGCGTAATAATTGGTTTGCACCGACAATCAACCTAGATAAAGTTGATGCGCAGTGCGCACCCTTACACTATTTAACTGAGCCTACAGTACTACATTGTGATTATGTGATGAGCAATAACTTTGCATTCGGTGGTATTAACACCTCGCTAATATTTAAACGTGTATAAGTACTATGAGCCGTGTTGTCGTATTTTTTCTGTTAATTTGCAGTGCAGGCTCTACTGGTAAGGAATTAGAGCTTGGAGCGGGTGTATTTAGTGCATCAATTCCGCATTACTTAGGATCAAGTCAACATAGTAATTACACGTTACCATTACCTTATGTAGTGTACCGCTCAGATAATCTTAGTGTAGATAGAAATAGTGCCGTTGGTTACCTTTGGCAATACGGCCCTTGGCATCTCGATATATCAGCCACCGCGGCTTTTGCTGTTGATAGTCAAGATAACACTGCACGCAAAGGAATGGACGATCTCGATTGGGTATTTGAATTAGGTCCTGCATTGGATTATTACATCGAAGGTAAGCCCCAAGCAGATGACTTTTTCAAGCTCGGTGTGTTTACCCGCAAAGCATTAGCGACGGACTTTTCTGATATTAATGATTTAGGTTTTCGATTCGGACCTTACTTGCATTGGAAAAAAGAAGTGTGGCAACAAGATGATAGCTCAGTAACATTAACGAGCCGAGCAGCTGTCAACTTCGCAACGTCTCAATATGTTAATTACTTCTACGGTGTGGTGCAAAGTGATGTGACCGCAACACGTTCATACTACAAAGGCCGTTCAGGATACAGTGGCAGCGAGTTATCGATTGGAGTGAGTTACGATTCAAATCGCTGGTGGCTCGGTGGGTTTGTTAAGTACTATCGGCTCAAGGACAGTACTTGGCAAGATAGCCCTTTAGTCGAGCGTCATCATAACATTGCTATTGGTGCAGGTGTGGCTTGGAAGTTTTATCGCCTTGCGGATTAGATTAAAGCTGCGATTTTTGAACCTGAATTTGGTACTTATTTATTAATATCTTGTTGGCAAAGGGATTTTGCGCGCAAAAAGCTAGCTTTTTGTTCTTAGCTTGTTAACATTGGGTAAATTTTACTTTAAGTAAAAGCGAGCTGTATTAATAAGGATGTTTATGGTGCATTTCTCTAGTTATTTGCGTGTGGCAAGTATTGCTATTTTATTTGCAAGTGCTGCTATCTACGCTTACCCTCCCGCACAAAATTACTCACTCGCTCATTTTCAAGAGCAAATTAACTTGGATGGCAACCTTGATGAAGCGATTTGGCAGCAAGCAACGGTTATTGATGTTAATGTCCAAAATGAACCACAAGAACGGGTTGCCTCACCGGTAAAAACTACTGCGTATCTGTTTGAAGACGGGCGCTTTTTTTACATTGCCATTGATGCCAAAGACCCTGATATCAGTAAAATTCGTGGCGCAATTCGCGATAGAGATGAACTTTGGTCAGATGATAACGTTGGTATTGTGATCGACAGTTTAAATGATGAGCGCAATGCCTTTGAGTTTTTCGTCAACGCCTATGGCGCTCAAGGGGATATTCTTTCCACTGATTTCGATACCTGGGTACCAAACTCCAGCTGGGATGCTATTTGGTACAGCGGCGCAAAAATCCATGACGATGGTTATGTGGTGGAGATGAAAATTCCGCTAACAGCGTTGAATTTGCCCAAAACAGATGAGCCAATCACGTGGGGTATTTCCATTGCGCGCAATTATCCGCGCGACTCATTTTATCGTATTTCAAACGTTGGTTTTGATTTAGATATTAAGTGCAGTTTTTGCCAATTTGATAAATTAACAGGCTTGGCAAATCGCACCGAGGGACGAGATGTGCGCGTTGCGCCTTATGTTAGTGCTCAACGTAGTGATTATAAAGACCCTGTTCCCGGCCCATGGCAAAACGGTGATGTTGAGTATGAAGTTGGGGCGGACCTGCGTTGGCGCGTAAATGATGAGACCTTGGTTAACGCTACAATCAACCCTGATTTCTCTCAGGTAGAAGCAGATGCCATTCAGCTCGATGTGAACACTAATTTCTCACTGTATTACGCCGAAAAAAGGCCTTTTTTCCTAGATGGCTCGTCTTATTTTCGTACCAATGAATTGGACCTGTTTTATAGCAGAACGATTGCTGAGCCGGATTATGGACTGAAAATCACGGGTAAGAATGACGAGCATACTTATGCGACCTTGGTGGCGGATGATAATAATTCATCTGTGTTTTTACCGGGAAATCAAGGATCTGAATTAGCACAATTAAATGAAAGTGTCGTCAATGCGGTAGGGCGATATCGTTATGATCTAGGTCAACGCAGTGGTGTGGGCATGATGTTAACACATCGACAAGGTGGCGATTATCACAATACAGTGGCTGCGATTGATGGCACCTATGGGTACAATGACAGTGATTCAATCAGTTATGCGCTGGCCTATGCAGATACGCAGAACTCACAAGACTTTGCCAGTGATTGGGGCGTGCAAGAGAGGCAAACTGGCTCGGCGTTGAATGTCTCCTTTGCACGTTTAAAGCGTGATTATAGCCTGCGCGCGCATTATGAACAGATAAGTGAAAACTTCCGCGCTGATCTGGGCTTCCAACCTAAAGCTAATTATCGTGAGTTGGAACTTGGCGGTGGACAAACGTGGTATGGCGACGAGCAAGCTGCGCTCAGTGAGTGGGGATACGACGTAGAATGGAAAAAAAGTGTCGACCTTGATGGTGAGAAACTTGAAGAGCAATATCAAGGATATATGTTTGCTGAAGGTCCGTTGATGTCATACCTTGAAGTCGGTATGTGGCACAGTGACGAGCTGTATTTTGATGAGTATTTTCAACAGAACAATGGTTATGTGTACCTACGAGTCAGGCCGTTACAAGACGTTAGCTATTCTCTGTATGCTGATTACGGCTCGCGTATTGATTACAGCAATGCGCAGTTAGGTAGAGGGGCGGACATCGAAAATACCATTAGTTGGGATGCCAATACCCATCTACAACTACAAGTGGCCTATAACTTTAGTTACTTAGATGTTGAGTCTGAACAAGTTTATGAGGCAAATCAGTGGGATTTGCGTGCATACTATAAATTCAACACCAAAAGTATGCTCAAAGTAATATGGCAATACCAAGATATAGATCGAAATCAAGTGGCCTATTTGTATCGCCAAGTGAATAGACGCAATCGCTATTTTGGCTCGCAAGTGGTGTATTCCTACACTATTAATCCACAATCAGTATTCTATTTGGGATATTCGGACAGCGGTTATCAAGATGATCGCCTTGATGATTTGACCCGCACCAACAGAACTTTTTTCAGTAAAATTAGTTATGCGTGGCAGCTGTGATGAGCAGGCGTTGATCTTTGATGTGATAAAATTCAGACCTCAAAGGTCAACACCACTTAATCAATAAAAAAACGGATTTCATCGCCACGGCGCTTGGCGACCTCATTCATTTTCGTGAGCATATTGGTGATACGTGCTCGTTCATAGGGATTGTGGATGTTGCGATTGGCATCATACACGGTGGCGTTCACGTAATCGTATAAGGCTTGGGTATAGTGTTTATTGTATTCACAGACAAACAAAATATTTTTCAACGCCTCAATTAAATTCACTAAAATAGTGGGGTCTTGACAGCCATAATGGCGAATGGGGTCAAAGTTTTTTTCTAATAACGACACCAAACTGGGTTCAAGGAACCACAAACTAGGCCGCTGTTGTTGGGCATTTAGCATGGTGTAATTCACATCGGCCACTTGCAAACGAGCTATGGTGAGAATACTCAACATATCAACCGCTTTTACGGCCGTCCCTGGGTCATTAATACCGGGGCTAAGTGCTTTGATGGCTATCTCTGCAATTTGCCTCAAACCATAGCTGTAGTGATCACCTATGTATTCTTCAATGTAAAACACACTGCACTTGTGAATTTTTGCACAAAGCTCATCATCTTCACTGATGTCTTGGCTCAAGGCTAAATATGGGAACCCCTCTACACAAAAAAATCCGGGTTCCACCTCAACCATCACTTCCAAGTTATGCTCTTTGATTATTTTTGTTAGCTGCTGTGTTTGTACACCTTTAAAATAGCCCGCTTGCGGGCTTTGCAGACGAAACCAGTGTTCAGTATCAGGGCGCATCGACACAATGTGCTCATCTTGGTAATCGATTAAATTTTTTAGCTGCTGGTGAGTTTGCGAGAACAGTGTGTTGAGTACATTATCAACTTGAATGGCGCGAGATATCGAATGAATAAAAAACACAAAGAGCATGAGGCTATAAATACCCAGCATGAGTGCAAAAAGCGTGGCTAGAGCAGGTACTTGAACATAATTAGATTCAATTTGAATGTTCATCAAGGTTAAGAGCGCAAAAACAATACTGCCAAGGTACATACCCAGTACGTATTGATGGGCTTTCATGGTGATCAAACCGGGCAAAACTCTTGGTGAGAGTGTCGCGGAGGCGTTGTTCAGCACCACCATGACCATTGAAAAACTAAACACTGTAAGTGAGATCAGTCCGCCTGCTAACGTGCTAAGTAAGGTCTTTGCTGTGTCTACATCTGAGACAAATAACATGGGCCACGCGGCTTTTCGCTGCATTATCCAAGGGTGATACTCAATGGACGCGAGGAACATGCCAAAGAGCATCAATAAACTAATAATAATCGCTGGATAAAAGCCGATACTGCTGACAATGGCCCGATAGTGAGCCGCGAGCTTGCGTGGTGCTTTCATTTTTGCTGCTCCTTGAGCATAATATCAATTGAATTAAATAAATGATCTTCCTAGTGAGCCCACTATTTATCCAGCGCTATCCTTGCTCACTTTTCTAATACAATTGGTATAAGTGTTTGTTATTTAAATATGTATACGCCTACATGCAACTATAGCAAACAGGTACAGGCTCGCAAACGCTGGCAAACGCTGGCAAGCTCGTGGATAAGCAAATAAAAAAGCCGGCAATGAGCCGGCTTGAAACAAGAAGTTTATGGTTGATAGTAGGTCGGTGATCCCGGCCCAACCGGCATGCCTAAAACAAATACCCATACATAGAATAAGCACACCCATCCAACAAAGAAGATCATGCTATACGGTAACATTGTTGCGACTAACGTGCCGATCCCCATATCTTTTTTGTACTTACATGCGACTGCGAGAATGAGACCAAAATAGCTCATCATTGGGGTGATTAAGTTGGTTACAGAGTCACCGATACGGTACGCAGCTTGAATTGTCTCAGGTGCATAACCGACAAGCATCAACATAGGTATAAAGATAGGTGCGGTCACAGCCCACTGAGCTGACGATGAGCCAAGACTCAAGTTAACTAATGCACACATCAAAATGAAAAACACGAACACTTCAGGGCCAGTCAGATTCAATGCTTGTAATAAGGCCGCCCCATTGACTGCCAGGATAGTGCCGAGATTGGTCCATTTGAAAAATGCGACGAATTGCGCAGCAAAGAACACCAACACGATGTACATGCCCATAGAGCCCATGCTTTTGCTCATGGCATCAATAACATCTCGGTCATTTTTCATAGAACCAACAACGCGTCCATAAACAAAGCCAGGGATCGCAAAGGTGATAAAGATGATTACAACGATGCCTTTTAAAAACGGTGAGCCTTTCACTTCACCGGTTACTTGGTGACGCAAGATGCCATCTTCTGGCACAACGGTCATGGCAAGAATTACGCCTAATGCTAAGAAGGTCACCCCAGCCCACTTCAGGCCTTTCTTTTCTTTGTCACTAAGGTGTTCAATTTTATTTTCACCTAAATCAATACTCGCTTCTTTAGGGTCATATTTACCAAGGCGAGGTTCGACGATTTTTTCGGTAACCCAAGTACCTAGACCAGCAATCAAGAATACAGATACAAACATGAAGTAATAGTTGGCTTCTGCGCCGACTTGATAATCAGGGTCGATCATTTGCGCTGCAGGCGTCGTAATGCCCGCCAGTAATGGATCGATGGTGCCGAGTAATAGATTGGCACTGTAACCGCCTGAAACCCCAGCAAACGCTGCTGCCAAACCAGCCAGTGGATGGCGCCCCAAGCTATGGAAAATCATGGCTGCAAGCGGAATAAGGACTACATAACCTAATTCTGATGCGGTGTTTGATAAGATGGCGGCAAACACGACCATGAAGGTCACTAGGCGTTTTGAAGCACCCATCACCATACCGCGCATTGCCGCTGATAGCATTCCAGAGTGTTCAGCTACACTCACACCCAACAATGCAACTAACACGGTGCCAAGTGGTGCGAATCCGGTGAAGTTGGTAACTAGCCCTTCAAAAATACGCCTAAGACCTTCGGCGCTCATTAAGCTGACAACTTCAATTACGCCGTCTGGATCACGGCCTTTGGCCCCTTCTGGACGCGGGTCAATAGCACTTAATCCAGCCCAGTCAGCGATACCACTGATCACCACGATCGCAACACAAAATAGGGCGAATAAGGTGATTGGATGAGGGAGTAGGTTACCGAGAAACTCAACGGTTGCGAGGAAACGGTTAAACCACCCTTGCTGTTGTTGCTCGGGCATGGCATTTGATACTGCTTTTGTCATACCTATATTTCCATGGAGTCTAAAATGCTGCGAATGATACCACTGAACACAGCATATTTCAGCGCGATACGGTCAATGCTGAAATCAGCGCGATAAATGGATAAAAAAAAGCAGAGACGGGGGAGTCTCTGCTAGCCCAACATTGGGTAGAAGTCGCAATAGGAAGGGGTATTCATAGGGTAATACGCGGATAAAAAACAAACAGATCAAAATAAATTTAATTGTTTTTCATTTTTTTTCTCAGTACGTTTTTTTGAACTGCGTTTGCGACTTGCGTGTGTACTGATCACCCGCTTGGTTTCTGTGTATTGAACATGCTTTTTATAAAATGCGGAGATCTTTTCTTTTGCTTGGCGAAGAGCTATCTCTGGTAATACTTTGGGCTTGTCATATACATCTGTTTTTAGGCCACAGTATTGCCACGGAGTATGGATATAGGCATTGGGTATATGGTCCAATTCAGGCAGCCATCGGCGTATGAATGCGCCAGTGGTATCAAATTTTTGCCCCTGAGTAACAGGGTTATACATTCGCCAAGGGTTTATTCCAGTCGTTCCTGATTGCATTTGTACCTGAGGGTAATGGATCCCGGGCTCATAATCTACAAACTGCTGGGCCAAAAAGGCTGCTGGTTTTTTCCAGTCCAACCACAATTGATAGCTGGAGAAGGCAATGAGCATGGCTCGCATACGAAAGTTAAGCCAACCATGCTCATGAAGATAACGCATACACGCATCGACAAAAGGGACTCCTGTGCAGCCTTGGCACCAGCGCGTAAATAACTCTTCGTCAAACTCATCTGCACGCAAGTTAATTAAATCGCGGTGCACCGCGTGTTCACAATACTCTGGTTCGGACTCTAGCTTTTGTACAAAATGGCTGTGCCAATGCATGCGTGACAGTATCGCGTTGCGATTACCAGCCAAAGGTGGCAATCCATGCAGCTGTTGAATACTCTGGCGTAAACTCACAAGTCCATAAGCTAAATAGGGACTCAAGCGTGAACTGGCCGTCGGGCTTTTTATTATCGACGAAATACCAAAGCGGTATTGATTTATTCGCTGGTTTATAAAGCTATGCAGCGTTTGTTGTGCGCTGATGTGTTGCCCAATTTGTGCACTTTGCGCTTCAAAGTCATCGTCACCGCAGTAACTATTGAGTAGTTCGATGCCATCGTGATGTTTAATCAGGCTATTGATGTTTTTTGGCGCGCTAAAACAAGGCTCGTCGAGCCAAGCATTCGCTTTGTTTTGCCACGCATCCCTATCAACAACACCTCTAAAGACAGCTTGTTGACGATACGTGCTGACCTCAATGTTGTTGGCTTTGCACCAAGAATATACGGCACAGTCGCGTGCAAACGTCCAGCTATTACCTGTTTCTTGGTGGTTGTAGAGTGTGTGAATTGGCGCATGGGCATGGATGCGCGTAAGTACGTCTACGACATTTCCTTGGCGTATGAGCAGATAGCCACCAAGTTGCTCTAGCTGGTTCGCCAAAGAGCGAAGTGCTTGGGCAACAAAAACAAACTGACGTTTACTGGTGTCAGGCAATTGCCAGTATTGCGGTTCAATAACATAAACACACAGTATTGGTCTCTCGCTTTGAGTTGCAAAATGCAGCGCTGCGTGGTCTTGAAGGCGTAAGTCACGCTTTAACCACACTAGATTAATCATCTAGTACTCCTTTGAAGAGCAATGGGTAGCGCCTTAGCCGTTTACCAATATAGTCATCGCTGAGTATTTGTGAGCATATCTGTTCCACGTCTTGATGAGCCGCGAAAACCCAGTCAAAGCGCTCTATCGCAGTGAGGAATCCACGCTTTAAAAAGGGTTGTTGTCTATAGTGCTGCAGATTTGCCCTGATGATTGACAGCTTGGTGGGATCGTTACGTAACGCATCTACGACTTTTTCAATGTACTGTTGAAGGTGAGCAGGTGTGGGCCTGTGCCTGCGCGAACGATGCACGTGTGTCGAACTCCTGTTTTAAGTATTGGTCTTTGATACGTGCAGCGGCGTTACTTAAGATCATTGCAAATGCGCGATACTCTCAAGTTTCTTCATGAAGTCCTCTTTGTTTTTTTCGTGCTGGTAGTCGAGATGATAAGTATTGTGAAAACCAAAACGCAAAATCACACCACTGCCTTCGAGATAAACGGTGTAGCCATCGGTATCTGAGTACGCATACAAGCCCTCAAAGAGTTTGCCTTTGTCTGTTTGTTCTCCGTGTTTTTGAATATGCTCATACACATTGAGTAGTGTTTTCGTGTCTATATCATTTTTCATAACCGGTCGCTCCTTGGAGAGTTGCTAATAACGAAACATTGCACGTAGTATTAAAGACGTATACGCCTTAAATGGAAAATAAGTTTGCAAATTCAGGTATTAGGTAGCAGTTCTGGCACCCCAACACGCGATCGCAATGTGTCGGCTTACGCCGTATTTAGAGAAGACCAAAAGCCATGGTATCTAGTGGACTGCGGAGAAGGAACACAGCATCAAATTCTTAAGAGCGCGCTGTCGTTGTATCAACTCGAAGCGATATTTATTACTCATAAGCATGGTGACCATTGTTATGGATTGCCGGGCTTGATTGCCAGCGCTGGCTTATCTGGTCGCACAGAGCCATTGTTCTTGATAGCACCTAAAGAGGTGTTGGAATTTATCGACAGTGTAATGCAAATGACTGACCTAGCGTTGCCATTTGAACTCACGTTTATGCCCATTGAATCGTATAGCAGCAACGCATTTTCTTGGCTAAAAGTCCAAACATGCGCACTAAAACATCGCGTGCCCAGTTATGCGTTTAAGTTCACTGAAACGCGCATTCAGCGCAAACTTAATATTGAAAAGCTCAGCGCTGATGGTGTAGGCAGTGGTCCCCACTATAACCGCTTGCAACGCGGTGAGAATGTGACTTTTGAGGGGCGTGATTTACGCAGTGATGACTACACGTTTTTAGCATGGCAGCCCAGAGTCATGGTGATTTGTGGCGATAATGAGGCGCCCAAATGTCTCGACTCCATCATCGAAGGAGTGCATCTTCTCGTTCACGAAGCCACGTTTTTAGCGGCAGATTTGCGTAAAGTCGGCTTTCACACGGGCCACAGTGACGTAGAGCGAATCAGTGAATACGCTCAAAAAAAGCGGGTGCCATACTTATTGTTGACGCATTTTAGCGCTCGCTATGGTGGACAAGTGTGTATGGATAAAATTCAGGATGTGGCGCAGCAACGATACACAGGGCGGCTGTTTTTAGCGGCAGATGGGATGACAATAGCAATGGATAAAACCGCTCACTGTGCGTTAGTGCGCAGTTGCTTCTAAGTGCCGCGGTGTTTGTGATGTGCACCAGCACATCTTTTTGAGCAGTACTTTACTTCATCCCAGTTGCGCTGCCATTTTTTACGCCAAGTGAAAGGGCGCTCACAAATGGGGCATATTTTCGATGGAAGGTTTTGTTTTCTGTGTGCCATTAGTGCCACTAACTATTTGCCATACTTCACATACGGGCAGCGAATGACCCTAAGATCACTGTTGTGAGTGATTGATTAGTGGCACAAAATCACAGCTGTTTAGGTACAAAGCACACAATTTCATTACTTGTTCAGTTTTTCCTGTTAGGCTGAAATTAATTATTATTCGAAGGTAAACAACATGACGCGTTATATCCCACTTACCATTTTGGCACTTAGCTTGGTGTCAGGCCTAGCTCAGGCAAAAGACCACAAAGAAAAACATAAATCGCTTCCGCCGGGCCTTCAGAAGAAAGTCGCAAATGGCGGTGAACTTCCTCCAGGCTGGCAAAAGAAACTGCGCCGTGGTGATATTTTAAGTCGCGATATTTATGACCGAGGCCGTATTATTCAGCCAATCTCAGATGACGGAATTATCGGTATTCAGGTTGATGACACCATCATTCGTGTGATTAACAACACACGTGAAATTGTTGATATCCTCAGTCGCAAACATTAGTGATTAAGTGTATCAATCGGGCACAGCATCCGTCATTGGAGTTAAGATGGCCATAAGGTTGACAATGAGCGGATGTGACAAAGGTGATCACTATCACTTTTATCGATAGTCTTTTATGAAAACGTTCATTTCATAGAACATCGAACTCATTTAAACCTCCATCCTTTGTCGGCTTCGACAGATTTGGCGGAGCATGGAAAAAATAATTTGTTTTTTAATCTTTGTTTTTTCTGAGACTTAAAGATTTGTACAAAAAAACACCAATTTTATACTTGATGTTTTTTTGTACATATTGCTACACTCCAATGAGCGTCACAGCATAGTTGTGCCGCTACCCACATTCGAAAGCACTCTCGAAAACGGCAAACATCAAGTAATTGATGGACGCAAAGCCACAGGCCCTACTTTAAAAGAGGGTGGCTGGGTTACCGAAGGAATGCGTTTTAGAGCTCAGTATAACTGGGAGCTTTCGAAGTTATTGAAAACTTTGAGAGGTTCTAGTTGTGAGATCTATTCTTCGCACTGAAACGTCTACGAACACCACTTCATCAGCTGGTAAAGCTTGCGCTCTTTTCGCGCTTACGCTTGGTTTGGCTTTTACCACGATGCAAGTACAGGCAACGCCAGTGAACGCGGCAGAGTCTGAAAGCAACAATGTGAAACTGCAAACACTCGAGTTGGCATCTATGGCGGCGGCTCTCAATGCTGCACACGAACAACATGATGCTAAAGCGCAATTAGTGAAATTGGCGCAGCAACGATATGCTAACCAGTTTGAATTGCTTGAGCGCGATCCTAGCGCTGTGTTGCGCACTATTTTGCCACAAGCAAAGCGTAATCAACTACGCGCTGTTTCTGGCGATGCAATGGCAAAAAAAGCATCTATCACAGGGACTCTAGAACTTGTATATCAAGACGCCTATGAGTCAGAAAACGACCGCTTACGCTATTTTTTAAAGTCTGCATCACAGCATACAGAATTGTTTCTACCTGAGTCAGCTCGTGCCCAGCAGTTGCGCTCTGGCCAGACACTGCGTGCTTCAGGTTGGCAATTCACTCAAGGCCACACCTCTCGATTACTGCTTGAGCAAGATAGCAATGCGCTAGAAGTGCTCGCAGTTGGTGAGAGCTCAGCAACAAGCAGCTCAAGCAGTGCATCAGTGTTGAGCGGTACCACAGGTGAGCAAAAAGTGGTGGTACTAGCACTCAATTTCCAAGATAACCCTTCACTGCAGCCTTGGACTACTCAAGAAGTACATGACATGGTATTTGGCCGTGTTAACGATTATTACCAAGAAGCGTCGTACGGACAAACTTGGCTTACAGGTGATGTATTTGGTTATTTCACCTTAGCTTTGAATACGACATGTGATTTTTCAATTATTGAACAGTATGCAGTGCAAGCAGCGGTTGATAATGGTGTTGATTTAAATCAGTACCAACGTCGCGTATACATGTTGCCAAAAAATAGTGCATGTAGCTGGTTAGGCCAAGGAACGATTGGCGGCACGCCTTCTACGTCATGGATCAATGGTGAGCTTAATCTAAAAATTATCGGCCATGAGTTGGGTCATAACTTAGGTTTAAGACATGCTAAACGCCTTAACTGTGGCTTCGACATCTACGATGAACAATGCTTGGTATCAAACTATGGCGACAGCTTAGATGTAATGGGTAAATCAGAAGGCCATTTCAATGTCTTGAATAAAGAGCGCTTGGGTTGGCTCAGTGCTCAATCAGGCGACATTATTGCTATCGATGCCGACGGTCAATATACACTGGAGTCGTATGCCACAGCGAAAGCAGGCCAAGCAAAAGGCTTAAAAGTACGTCGTGGTACAGACGCCACAACATCAGAACCTCTTTGGTACTACCTTGAATATCGTCAGGCTCAAGGCTTTGACAGCTTCTTAGCAGGCAAAGCCGTCACCAACGGTGTGTTAATGCACTACAACACAGCGGCTGAGCATATTGATAGTAGCATCTTGATGGATTTAACTCCTTACAGCTCGCTATTTGACAATGATGATGCAGCGCTAGAGGTAGGGCAAACGTTTGTTGATGCCACCGCGGGAATCAGTGTGACCACACAATGGGCTGATGAAAACGCCGCAAATGTGTCAGTGAGTTTCTCTGCACCTAGCTGTGTTGCTTCTGCTCCTACTTTGAGCATTGCACCGACTACCAGCGCATGGGTAGCACCAGGTACACAGGTAAACGTGAATGCCACTGTAACAAATAATGATAGCTTAGAGTGCGAAGCAGCAAGCTTTTTGGTCTCAACAGCAGTGCCAGCAAACTGGAGTGCTGCTTCTGAATTTGTGAACCTTGCACCAGGTCAAAGTGCGACAGTGAGTTTGTCAGTTATCTCTGACGTGCAAGCTACTGACGGTTTTTATGACCTTACTGTAAGTGTAGTGAACAATAACGATAATCAACACAGTGCTCAATCTGTATTTTCTTATGTGGTTGAAGCGCCACAGCCGCTATGTGAGTTGGCTGCTCCTAGTTGGGTGCTAGTTAATAATAACAGTGGAGTTGTAGATGCAGGTGTAACTGTTGTGTATGAAGGTGTACTTACCAACAACAATAGTGATGTGTGTGAACAAACATCATTTGACGTATTAGCTAATCTGCCTGTTGGCTTTAATGCCGACACGCAAACAATTTCACTGCTATCTGGCGAGTCTCAGTCAGTGAGTGTTGCTGTAACTTCATCAACCAACACGAATGCGGGTGTGTATGATTTTAGCATCCAAGCTCACAATGCAACTGATGCGCTTTATCAAAGTGCTGCCAGTGCAACGTACACTATCGCAGAGCCTGCGCCAGTGTGTGAACTTGGTGCACCTGCTGTTAACGTGCAAAGTATTGAAGGTTTTGTGAACGCCGGAGAGGAACAGATTTATACTGTAAGCGTTACAAATCAAAATCTTAACTGTGATGACGCAACATACTCACTGACTGTGATGACGCCTCAAGGTTGGTATGCCAGCACTGCTAACATCACCTTGGCAAACGGTCAAACAGCCAATACCACTGTTACTGTGGCTTCAGTCATAGATGCTAATGCGGGTAGTTACAGCTTGTTGTTAACTGCTAAAGATGTAAACAACGCGAATATCCGTACAGATGCATCACTGTCATACAACATCCAAGAGCAAGTGAACCATGCACCAATCGCTATGAGTGACTCTATTGCCATTAGTGCCAAAGCTGCAACAGTATTCAATGTACTTGTTAACGACGTAGATGAAGACGGTGATGTGTTAACTATCACCAGCGTAACTCAAGGCGCCAAAGGTACTGTGTCTATTACTGCTGATGGTCAGATTGAATATACGCCAGCAAAAAGCTTTAAAAGTAGTGACAGTTTTTCTTACACCATTAGCGATGGCGAATTTGAATCAACAACTACGGTAACTATTTCTCTGTCATCAACTGACAGCGGAAGTACTGACGACTCAGGAAGCACAGGCGGTACTAAAAAAGGACGTGGAGGAAAGTAATTGTTTTACCTAGCTTGGGGGTAAAATAAAAGGAGCCGGGATATTCTCTCGGCTCCTTGCTTGGTTTTAGCGTTTTTATACGCCGTACGAACTCTTTTCTATTGGCCTTCGTTTGTAGCTAACTGAATGCCAACATTAATGGTGTCGCTATTGCCTTGTGAGTCTTTAAGTGTAGCTTGAATAGTCTCAAATACACCAATAGCTTCTGTATTTTCTAGGCCAGGTTCCCATTCGATATTAAATGCACATTCATAGGTATCAGTACCTGAACCCACATAGCCTAGGGCTTGTCCGAATACACAACCATAGTACTCAACTCCGTTGTGCCAACCACCGCTATTAACCAATCTGAAGTTACTTGATTCCTCCTCATCAAATACTGAGTAGGTGATAGCTCCACCAACGGTCAATGCATCTAACGTTGCGTTATACAAGCCCGCGTTAGCAATCTCAATGACAATGAGTGAGTTGGTTGCAAACTTCATCGATGCCGCAGCGCCAACACTGTTGAAATTCACAACTGCTGAGGCGACATTACTTTGGATAATAGTATCAGGTGCTTCTTCCTCTGTACCTTCTGCATATGCAATGTTGTTATGCGGAGTACTTGGTGTGCCTTGAATTGAACGAGTAATGGTACAAGTCGCACTTTGGTCTGGTTCAAGGGTTAGCTCAACTAGAGGGAAAGGTGAAACGGCTACTAGACCAACGGTTCCGTTATTGTCGTCACCATCATCGAACATATCAATTAAACAATCCGCTGTGAGGTCGCCAAATCTATCATCTTCAAGGTGGCTGAAGGTCACACTGTCTTCACCTGAGACACTAAATCCGAAGGTGTAGTCTACGTCTCTAAATAGGTTAGGGTTGTCACCTGTTTCATCGATGCTCGATGGAGTTGGTGTTTTGGTAATGCCGATTGATGGCAACACATTATTAATGATCACTGTTTCTGAGTCGGTAGCGGTAGCTGTGTCTTGCTCATTGTCAGTAGCTTCGACAGTCACATAGTTAATGTGATTACCAGGTACACCCTCACCAACCCACACAGTAAATTCACATGAGTAGGGACTTTGCGTAGTTACTTCGACACCCACTTCGCAATCACCATCTAGAGTCGTTAAGTCAGTAACCACGCCATCGACTTTGTCAGTTAACGAAGTAATGGTTAGTGGAGAATCGTAGTAGTTATCTGGTTCAGTAGGAATAGAAACAACCACATCATAGGTCACCCTTGCTCCTGACTCGTCTACAGCGTCAACACGTGCTGTTTTAGACACAGCAATGGCAGGCGCTTTGTTGGTGATGCTCACTTGTTTAACGTTACTACAATGTTCACCATCAGCGTACCCGTCAACACCCGCGATGTCACAACTGTCATTTGATGGGTCATTGTCGCCATCATTAACAGGGTTGCCCAGCTGGTCGTCAACGGCCGCGAGGATCACATCATTATAAAGCTCAGGGGATTGATCATTAGGCAAATCGGTGTCAATAATTTTGACCGTAAACGAGCAGCTATAGCTTGCCCCAGGCGCTATTTCTAGGCCACCAACAGGCTCTGTACAGTTTGTTGATGTAAGGTAGATGCCATCAGTATTACCATTGCTGGTCGCTCCCCAAAGATCTAATGTGGTATTAAAGCCATTATTGCCCTGCTCGATTAGATCAGATAGGTCAGTAACATATAATGACGCAACCGCATTGGGGTTTTGAATGTTGAGTGAGAAAGTAAACTCACCGCCTGGCTCTTGCAATGAGCTCGATGCGCTTGTGAGGGTTTTTGTGATAACAGGAGGTTGAGGCTTTATGAGTATTTCCAGTGGTAATACATCACAACGACATTTTGAAGGTGTACCCGGTGCGGCGGGGTTATCTTCACTACAGTCGGCGCCTTCTTTGTTGTGCCATGCGGCGCAGTAGTTAAAATCAGCATAACCGTCTTGATCATCATCACGACAGTATAGAGTCATAGGTTGGTTGGTGTGGATTTGCGTGGCGTCATACCCTGCTGCTTTACTGATGTCAGCACACCAGTCGGCGCCTTCTTCTAAATCAACACCCGGAGGGCCTGACGTTTCACCTAACAAGATAGAGCAGGTGTTAGTAGTACTGTATTCTTGGGCGCTCCAATCACCTTCAGGGAGATACACCGAGTAATCATAGCGTTGATTAGCGGTGGTCGTGATACTTACGTCCGCTATAAAACTGACGTCAGTACCAATTGTACAGCTGACTGATGACTCGCCATTCGGTCCTCTAATGTTATCTACGCTAGTTACGCGAATATCCTTAGCGGTACAGTTCAAATCGAACCCTGCTTGCTGCGCCATACAGGCGGCGTTAGGTTTTTGGAATAAAGATGCGTGTACGGGCGCTGTGCTAAAACCATATAGTGTTGCTGCGCTTATTAGGGTAACACCCAGAATCCTAATAAACTTTCCACAGTTAATTCGTTTCATAAAATATGACCTCGTTTAACCGTTAATTTTGTATAACGTATTGTGTGTAAATCCTTCTCCAACACAGGGCTATTTGCGTGGTAAAGGGCCTTCCATGTACTGCTTATCGATTGATGACTTGGCCCTGTTGTTAACTAGAACATCGGGCACAAGTTCATGGGTGAGTGTTAAAGAGCAAGGATCGCACCAATAGTTTAACTTACTGATTTAATGATGTTTTTGTGTTTTTGGGGTGAATTACTGTGTTTGAGTGTTAGCAGGCAGTTACAGTTTTTGCGTCTATGGCTCGATACTCAGGTAACTAAAAAATAATAAGTCTATATATTTCATGATCTTGATATGTTCATTAACTGTTCACATGGTGCGTGAACAACGTGGACAGTATGTAACTTGGGAACTGTAAACAGACGTTTGATAGTCACCTAACTAAAGCGTGAGATAAGGCACAAAAGCGCTCATTTAGCGCTTTTGCGGGTGACTTATGAGTTGCCAACGAATGAAGCGGTTAGTGGAAGCTATTGTATTTTTTGCACTAATTCTACATTAGTTTTGTACTAAGTTATCGACGATGTTAGCAAAGGTTTCATAACTTTGGGCGCCAACGAGCAACTGCGGCTCAACTAGCTGATTATTTACTATCTTGCCTATCACAAAAGAGGGTGTACCGCGAATACCGAGCGACGAGCCATAACTGAGGTCTTTGTCAACTTTCGCCATGATTTGTGGGTTCACCAAACAACTTTGGTATTGTGACATATCTAAAGAGAGCGTTTGCGCACCTTGTTGGTAAAGCTCATCGCCTAAAGAGCGCATGTTAGTAAACAACAATTCCCGCATTGGCCAATACTTTCCTTGTTTGTGAGCACAGTTTGCTGCTACCGCGGCACCTTTGGCTTTAGTATGAAAACCTAATGGGAAATCTCGAGAGATATAGCGAACTTTGCCAGTTTCAATGTAGTTGCTACTGAGTTTTGGGAAGGTGGTGTCCATAAAGCGTTTGCAGTATGGGCATTGAAAATCTGAAAACTCAATAATGGCCACGGTTGCTGTATCTTCACCTAATTCAGGGAAGGCGTTTTTGTCATTAATATTCGCTTGATTTGGCAAGGTTTTCGTTTGCGGTTGCTGCGATGCTTTGGCAATGACATGAATATCTTCTACTTGGCTTGCCACGAGGTTGAGCTGGGCATTTAATTGCGCAATGTCGGCTCTGAGCTCTTTGATCTCTTGCTCTAACTCGTCGTTATTTTGCTGGTTGCAGCTGGTGATCAGCAATAGGCAACTCAATAGCAGCCCTAATTGAAGTTTCGATTTTGACATCCTGTTTTCCTCGTTTGATAACTACTGAATATCACAACTGGATGTTGCATTTTTTCAGCAGCCGATAGAATGTGGTGCGCGAGATGTTTAGCTCCTTTGCAGCAGCGGAAATATTATAGTTGTTGTCTTTGATTGCGCTTACTAGTGAGTCACTGTCAATGTCACTTCTGTGCTTCACAAGTTCTTGCTCTGGCATCTCATGATTGCCAGAAGAGCTTGGTTGTGGGGTCTGTTTAATGCCCAAGTCGGCCTCATTTATCTCACCCGTATCATTCATAATGATGGCGCGTTGAATACGATTTTTTAGCTCGCGAATGTTGCCAGGCCAATGATAGTCAATCATCTTGTTTAACGCTTGTTGGCTAAACGACAAGCATTGATTCGTAGGTGAAAAATTTTCTAGGAAGTCATTGGCCAGTAGAGGGATATCTTTTTTATGATCCCTCAGACTGGGGATTTCTAATTGAATAATGTTGATGCGGTAGTACAAATCTTCGCGAAATAACCCATCACGTACAGCATGTTCAAGATTAACATGGGTGGCAAATATAACTCGGCAGTCTACCTTTATGGGCTTATTGCCACCAACACGTTCAATGGTTTGTGCTTCGAGAAAGTGCAGCAAATTTATTTGTTGCTCAAGCGGTAAATCACCAATTTCATCAAGGAACAGTGTGCCGCCATTAGCACGTTCAATTTTACCTATGTACTGCTTAGCAGCTCCGGTAAATGCTCCTTTTTCATGACCAAATAATTCAGAGTGAACCAGGGTTGGTGGCAATGCTCCGCAATTCACAGTCACAAAGGGCCCTTTACTTCGCTGTGATAAAGAGTGAATGTATTGTGCACACATGCCTTTTCCAGTGCCTGTTTCACCACCAATTAACAATGTTTCATCAGTACTTGCCACTTTGATTAAATCTTGCTGTAGTTTTTTCATCGATTGTGAGCGACCAAAGATTAAACTACTTGGCTTTAAATCTTGTTGCTCTTTTTGCGCTAAACGACGCATTTGCGCCATACCATATAAATGCCCAAGGGAGTGGTCGAGTCTTTGCCAATCAATAGGAAGGTGATGATAATCCATAAAATAATCGGTGAAGCAGTAGCTTAAATTGCCAGCTAAAGTACTGCTGTCAGCTGAAATTGCTAACCACAGAAGGTTACAATAGCGCGATGAAAGCCGCTCGACAGCATTGAGTAAAGCGGTTTGTTTAACTGGGTCAATAACGGCAATGGCCACAAAGCAATTGTAACGCTGCACAATGTCACTGGCAGTCTCTAGGTTGTCAGCTTGGAGAAAATGCCAAGTATGACAAGAGGTGCTTTTATCCGTTAGTGACATATCTTGTGTGAAGCTCAACACTAAAACGTTTCTTTCCATGTGTGTTGAATGAGGGTGCTTCTTACTCACAACTATTCCTTAGTTAACCTTTTTTTGCGCAATTCATAGCAAAAGGGATTGTTTAAATTCTAGAAGACTCGTCGGTATGCGCAAGGCGAACAGTGACTTTCTTGACCTGCACAAAAGCCAGTAATTTCAAGGGGCATGTAATGGGTCGTTATCAACTTTGGTGTAGGAATCGAGAAGCGAAAATGACCTCTGGAAATACGTATTGGTGTCATATTGGGTAAGTCTATTGATAACAATAAGCTAGTGATACAAATGCACGCTTTCATGCAGGAGTATAGAATCACACCGCGACGCTGGCTGTGCTTTTCCCAAACACCTCAATGGCTGGTCAAAAAGCAAATAGTAAAGCAAAGAGCTGGTGGAGTGAGTTTTTTGCCCTTGGTTTAATAGGTGTGGAGATGGGGAAATCGCAGCGCGCTCGTGCCCATTTAGCGATGATCGATTAGTGCATATGTTTCGTTAGCTTGAGACATGAAATAGATGAGAGTTGACGATGCTAAGTACCAGTGACCAGTCCCGTATTATTGAAATGGCATGGGAAGACAGAACGCCTTTTGAAGCAATAGAGAGATTATACGGGCTTGATGAAAAGGGGGTTATTGCCTTTATGCGCAAGGAGCTTAAACCGAGTAGTTTTCGTTTGTGGCGCAAAAGAATGTCAGGTAGAACAACCAAACATCAGGCTTTGCGTAGCCCCGATATTACTCGAGGTTACTGCAAAACCCAATATAAGCACCGTTAGCTTAACGGGCGTTGGTGCTTTCAAAAATCTTGTCGGCAGAGGCGGCCACAAAACCGGTATAGATTTGGCCATCTGGCTTCAAGTAACGCAGTGCGAACTCGTAAAAACAACTCGGAACTGCAAATTCACCATCGCTAAATGCTACGTTAGCATCGTCGGCTAAAGTAGATGATTGCTCTAGTAGCACCTCAGGCGAGCCTTTTATTTCGCCACCAGAGGTATTGAGTGCAAAGCCTGCATCTTTAAGCTTTTGGTTGACTTGTTCAATCGTATCGAACTGGGCAAGATGATTGATGCTCACTGTAAAGTGGTTAGCACGGTAACCCCATGCAGCCATCCATGCAGCATATTCACTCTCTTGCAGTAGCTTTTTATAAGTCTCATGGCTCACTTGCCAATGTGTACCCGAGTACAAGAAGTTATCAGCACTCACAGCTGATTCATCAATTTGCTCGACCATTTCATGAATTACTTTTTGCAGCTCTGGTGAGAATTGATCCACAAGTAGCTCAGAAATAAACACTTTTGGCTGAGTTGGATCGTCATGTTCAAAGTGCTTGGCGTAGAGCTTTTTGGCTTCGAAATGATACTCACCGCATTCTTTATAACCCACTGCTAAAAAGTGTGCCGCCAGTTTTTCTAGGCTTACTTTTGGCAGGTTAAATGTACGCAATGCAATGTGATCGTTAATCACATCATCTTGCTGTGTTGAGCCCAAAAGCTCATGTACTTTAACCGCCGATGGGGTCACTTCTAAATAGTTATCCCATAGCTTTTCAAATAATGTATTTACATCGTTGTGCATGTTTGTTCCTTAACGCATATGCGTGAATTATTTTTTATTAAAGCATTAAGCCCGGCGCTAATTTTTCAGGAAGAGTGCTCTTTGGTGCTTCAACAGAAGCCACAGGATAAGCACAGTAATCTGCTGCATAATACGCACTTGCGCGATGGTTTCCACTGGCGCCAATACCACCAAATGGTGCAGCACTTGACGCCCCAGTGATAGGTCGGTTCCAGTTAACGATACCAGCGCGAATACGTTTTAAGAAATAGTCATAGTCGTCTTGTGAGTCACCTAATAGGCCCGCAGAAAGACCGAATGAGGTGTTGTTTGCCTCAGTAATAGCCGCGTCAAAGTCATTGTAACGATACACTTTAAGTAGCGGTCCAAAATGTTCTTCGTCGGCAATTGTGATGTTCGTTACATCAACGATGCCCGGCGTTACAAATCCAGTATTTTCATCTAGGTGTTTAAGTTCAAGCAGAGACTCAGCACCTTGCTCTACAAGTTGCTCGTAGGCTGAACGCATGCCTGCAGCGGCACGTTTGCTGATCATTGCGCCCATAAATGGTTGCTCATCAGCGAAACTATCACCAATCTGAATGTTTTTAGTCACTTCGATAAGACGTGCAATGATAGCGTCGCCTTGCTCACCGGTTTCGATAAACAAGCGGCGTGAACAGGTGCAACGCTGACCAGAAGTAATAAATGCAGATTGCACAATGTCATGCACCGCCGCATCAATGTCACTGACGCCTTTAACAATAAGGGGATTATTACCACCCATTTCAAGCGCTAAAATTTTACCCGGGTGACCGCCAAATTGTTGATGCAGTAAGTGTCCTGTTTGCGAGCTGCCGGTAAAGAACAAGCCATCAATGTCTTTATGTGACGCAAGCGCCTTACCTGTTTCAACTTCACCTTGCACAAGGTTGATAACACCCGCCGGTAGCCCCGCTTTAACCCAAAGTTTAAGCGTGTGCTCAGCGACTTTTGGTGTTAAATCAGAAGGTTTGAATACCACTGTGTTACCAGCGAGAAGAGCAGGAACAATATGGCCATTAGGTAAGTGACCTGGAAAATTATAAGGGCCAAATACCGCAACGACACCATGTGGTTTGTGACGGATAAATGCTTGTGCGCCCGGCATTGGGTTTTCAACCGTACCGGTGCGTTCGTTGTAAGCGCGAATTGAGATAGCAATTTTGCCCGTCATCGCACCGACTTCAGTACGCGTTTCCCAAAGTGGCTTACCTGTTTCTTCGGCGATGGTCACAGCCAGTTCTTCGGCGTTATCTTTGAGTTGCTCAACGAAGCGCTCAAGTAGGGCGATTCGCTCTTCGATGGCCATTTGAGCCCAGTCGAATTGCGCTGCTCGCGCACTCTTTACCGCTGCATCTACTTGGTCAGCACTTGCAGCTTTACCTTGCCAAATAACGGCATTTTTACTTGGGTTAATTGATGTAAATTCTGGGCCTTTACCTTCAACCCATTCGTTGTTAATTAGTTGCACTTGCATAGCCATTCCTTAACGACTAGATAACGCAAAAAAGCGTACAGAATCACCTTGAGATACACCCAAAATCTGTGCGGTTTGCGCATTTAAATAAAGTTGATGTTTGATGTCACAGTACTGTACGGAGTCAGAGAAAATGGCTCTGAACTCACCGACCTTGTCATTACAAATAGCCCACGTTGTGCCTTGCGCACGAAGGTCTTCTTTAATGAGTACCGGACATACTTTTGACTGACGAACCGTCGCGATGTTACCGAGCTTTGCTTCTACCGTTGGCCCTGCATCGAACAAATCCACATAACCACGATGCTCAAAACCTTCGCGTTGCAATAAGCGCAGCGCTGGCGCCGTGTTTTCATGCACTTGGCCTATCACCGCCTGTGCTTGTGGGCTCAATAAGCTCACATAAATTGGGTATTTAGGCATGAGCTCGCTGATAAAGGTTTTATCCCCTAAGCCAACGAGGTGATCAGCCTGTGGAAACTCGATTGAGAAGAAGCTTTGTTGTAACCATTGCCAAAAGGGTGAGTGACCATGTTCATCACTTACGCCACGCATTTCCGCAATGATGGTGTCACTGAAACGGTCGCTGTGCTCTGCCATAAACAAAAAGCGTATACGAGACAAAAAGCGCCCAGTCAGTCCGCGCCGATAATCTTCACGTAAAAACAGCGTACAAATCTCAGAACAACCCGTGTAGTCATTACACATCGATAACGTTTCTACGGTGTTATACACATCCAAACTTGGGCTGTGATGGACAGAGGTCGATACGCGATAATGGTAAAGCGGCACAGATAAGCCTACGGCAGCTTCAATGCCTGTAGTGCCAACAATCTCACCGGATTGTGTGTCTTCTAAGACAAACAAATAGCCTTCATCGCCTGGGCCTGACACTTGTTTATTGAAGCTTTGCTGTGCGCGAGCTATTTTCGCTTGCAGCAAGTCGTCATCCACAGGTAATGACGTAAAGCCATGACCGGATTCGATAGCGATTTGTTTTAAAGCGGCGAAATCATCGCCGCATATTGGTCGTAAAACTAGCATAATGATTGCCTGTTAGCGGCAATTACTTAGCCGCTACCACCTGAGCAACTGCTTTTTCAAAGCGAGCAAGGCCTTCTTTGATGTCAGCTTCTGGGATCACCAATGAAGGAGTGAAACGCACAACATCCATGCCAGCAACAAGGCTCATTAGGCCATTATCGATAGATGCATTAAGGAAATCGCGTGCTTTGCCTTTATAGTCTTCGTTAAGTACCGCACCTAAAAGTAAGCCTTTGCCGCGCACTTCACTAAATACATTGTACTTGTCATTGATAGCCGCTAAACCGTCACGGAACATTTGCTCGCGTACTTTTACGCCTTCAAGTACTGCAGGCGTATTCACGGTATCAAACGCCGCTTCTGCAACAGCACATGCTAGTGGGTTACCACCATAGGTTGAACCGTGTGTGCCTGGTTTAAGGTGCTCAGCAATAGCCGTTGTCGTTAGCATCGCACCGATAGGGAAGCCACCACCGAGTGCTTTTGCTGTGCTCAGAATGTCTGGAGTTACACCTAAACCTTGGTATGCGTATAGGTGACCCGTGCGGCCAACACCTGTTTGTACTTCGTCAAAAATAAGCAGTGCGTTGTGCTTATCACATAATTCACGCACACCTTTAACAAAGTCCATCTCTGGTGCGATGATGCCGCCTTCGCCTTGTAATGGCTCCATCATGACTGCACACGTGTTGTCGTCGATCAGCGATTTGAATGTCTCAAGGTCGTTGTAATCACAATGCACAACATCACCAGGCTTAGGACCAAAACCGTCTGAGTAAGCTGCTTGACCACCTACGGTTACAGTAAAGAAAGTGCGACCGTGGAAGCCTCTGTTGAATGCAATGATTTTAGATTTCTGCGCGCCGAATTTATCAAGCGCCCAACGACGCGCTAGTTTAAGTGCAGCTTCGTTTGCTTCTGCACCTGAGTTCGCGAAGTACACTTTATCTGCGAAAGTTGCATCAGTGAGCTTCTTCGCCAAACGCAGCGCTGGCTCGTTGGTCATTACGTTGGCTAGGTGCCAGATTTTATCACCTTGTTCTTTCAATGCAGTTACAAGGGCAGGGTGGCAATGGCCTAAACAGTTCACTGCGATACCACCAGCAAAATCGATAAATTCATTACCTTGCTGATCCCATACACGAGAGCCTTCACCTTTAACAGGGATAACTTCTGATGGGTTGTAGTTTGGTACCATTACTTCATTAAATAGTTCGCGGTTTACTTGCATGACACACCTTCAAAATGAGAGTTAGGAGACCGTTAATCGTGGTTCCTAATTATAGTAGATAGTTATAGGCCTAATATTGACGACTGGAGATATAAATTTGCAGTGTCATATTGGTAAAATTGCGTATAATTATTGTCAAATTAACGAAATTTGCTGTCAAAATGATAAATTCACAAGATGAAAAGCTCTTGGCTATGCTTCGCACCAATGCCAGAGCCAGTATTTCCGATCTCGCTCGAGCCCTTGATTTGTCTCGCTCTACGGTACAGGCCAGAATGCAAAAGCTGGAGCACAGTGGTGTGATTAAAGGCTACAGTGTGGAATATGGAGATGCTTATTTATCGTCCATGGTATCAGCACATGTATCGATTAAAGTGAAACAAAAACTCACTACCAAAACCAATATTGAACTTAAACACATTGATGCGATTACCGATTTATATGCTATTAGTGGGGAGTATGATTTGATAGCTGTGGTGCAAGCCCAGTCGCTAGAGAAGCTCAGTCATCTACTGGACGATATTGGCAATTTGGATGGCGTGGAACGCACTACATCTTCGGTTATTCTGGAGACCAAATTTAAGCGTTAGTTAATAGTAAAAAGGAGCCAATTGGCTCCTTTTTGTTGTTATCGCTTGATAGTTAATTCACCATCAATATGCAAATCGCGTTGCGGGAAGGCGACCACCACATCGTGTTGGGCAAACTTGTCACATAGGGCAAAGCGAATATCACTTTTTACTTTTCGAACATTTGACTCAGCCTGCGCATTGACCCAAAACACCGCTTCGAATATGAGGGCGTTATCACCGAAATCTTCAAAAATGACCGAAGGCTCAGGATCTTTCAAAATAGCGTCATTTTCTACGATTGCTTCATTGATAAGCTTCTCTACCAGCTTAACATCGCTTCCATAGGCGACGCCCACACGGACAAACGAACGCGCCATATTGTCAATGAGTGTCCAGTTAGTCACGGTGTTTTCAAGCAATTGGCTATTTGGGACCAACATGTGCACGCCGTCATTACGACGAATACGGGTCGAACGCGTGTTGATGGTTTCTACTACCCCTTTGGCGTCACCCACCTCTAAAAAGTCGCCGATGCGGATGGGGCGCTCCCAAATCAGGATCCAACCACTAATAAAGTTATTGATAATGTTTTGTGCACCAAAACCGACACCAATCGCTACGGCACCCGAGACAAACGCGAAGGCTGTCAGCGGAATATTCAGCACCTCTAGGGTGGTAAAGGTGATAATGATGATGCACAACACCAAATAAATGCGCTTGAACAGCAAAGCACCATCCGGTCCCATGCGCTTGGAGACGATACGATTTTGGATCACCTTGCCCAAAGAGCGAACAATAATCCAAACAATGAGTATGATGAGTGGAATTTGGATGAGTTTAGCAACCGTAAAGTCTGAACCTCCGTAACTAAATACGACGGTTGCAAGTGCTTTGCTCACTTGCTCTAACATTGGAGAGTCAATCAAAGGTCGAGTCCTTTTATACTTTTTATTAAGCCCAATAATAAGTGAAATTATGCGTGAATGTGAACTTTAAACGACAAATAGCACTGCTTAGGCGTTCAACGTTATAGCTGCGAGGTCGCGCTATGCAGTGCCTGATTATCCACTGTTATAGTCCACGCATTTGTATACGCCGCAGAAATTCAGTCACAATTCTGTCGTACAGCAAGTCCCCTAATAAAGCGTCCTCAACGCGGTGGTCAATACTGGGGTTGTCATTGACTTCAATAACATAGGCTTTGTCATTAATTTCCTTAACATCAACGCCATATATACCGTTACCTATAAGGTTTGCGGCTTTTGTTGCAGCATCTAAAACCACTTTAGGTACGCGTTTTAAATCAATGGCTTCAAAACCACCTGACGTGACTCTGCCCGTTGTGTGATGTTGATAAATTTGCCAATGGCCCCTGCTCATCATGTATTTACAGGCATAAATAGGCTGTCTGTTGAGCACTCCTATACGCCAGTCAAACTCTGTTGGGAGGTACTCCTGCGCGAGGACGAGGGCGCTCTTTACAAACACCTGTTCACATTGCTCGCGCAGCTGCTGGGCATCGTGCACTTTGACGACACCAATAGAAAAGGCGCCGTCTGGAACTTTTAACACCATCGGCAAGCCTATTTTTGCTATCGCTTCTTCGAGCAGGTCATCAGCAGTGCTGCGCAATATCATACTATTGGGAGTCGGCACTTTGTTCAGTGATAAAAGCTCTGTGAGAAACACTTTATTGGTGCACTTCATGATCGACTCAGGATCATCCATCACCACTAGACCTAAATTCTCGGCTGCCTTTGCAAATTTATAAGTGAAGTTTGCAATATTGGTGGTAGCACGAATAAATAAACCGTCGAATTCGCCCAGCCTGCCAATATCATCTGGCCCAATTTCTTCCATATTGATGCCTAAACGGTTTGCCGCACGTTGAAAGCGACGAATGGCTTTGCCATCAAAATGGTAGTTTACGTCTCTAAAATGACAGAGTGTGTGAGTGAGTGAATGAGTAACATTTTTAGTTCTTGATTTTTGTACGCTCAATCACAGCCAATATCAGTAAGGCTTTACGGTTTTTTACCATTTTCTTTAAAATCGTAAATAAAAACGTAAAATCACCTAAAAACAGCTTTATTTTAACGTTTCACGTTTCTCTGTTTTTTTAAAATTTATGAGGTATCATAAAAGTACGGCCGCTTGTTGGGGCGTCGTCATGAAGTTATATATATCATTTTTCATGTTACATAATTTGATAGAGCAATTGGGGTGATAAAAGCCAACACCCAAGAAATAAGTTTTAAAGTTTAACTTTGATTCATTCTGCTCTGCTATCTGAATTGTGAGTTTATACATGAACAGAAGAAAAATATTACATCATGCTAGGATGTTATTTGATTATCATCCAGGTCTTTTCCAGTCTTTTGCACAAGCAGACGAAATCCTTATATATAGTCTTACAATATATAAAAACACAAACCATTTGCCTCACGACAAAAAACAAGATTTCGAGTTTAGAAATATAAGCTCAATTAATAAGTTAAATACATTTGTCAGCGATATATATGTTCGATATCGCCAATTAAACAGACAGCAACTTCTTGAGCGTACACTCTCGGAATACAAAACTGCAAAAAACGCTATTGATATCGCCACATATATTTTAAATAGATATTACCTGTGGCTAAATTTTCCGCTTAATGTATATGCACCGAGCACGTTAAATTTAAGAACTTTATTGAATGGAAATTTCATTGGTAAGAACTTCCTACATTCACCAAATCGTATATCTAAATACATCGATAAAGAAATTCTAACTAAGCTAAATAAAAAACACCTTACCAATGAAGAAAAAGAGTTAATAATGATGGCTTATGAAGGTGCTCTAACTACACAAGGTGACTTGGAAATAAAGTTATTGCTTGGATGCTTAAATTTATCACCAGACAAAATGTTAGATGAATACCAAAAGTATTATGCAGATAAACTCGTACCTTATAAAGAAGTTATAGACTTTTCAGTAACACTAACTTCATCTCAAAGATATCGTTCTATCTTACACTGATCTTCCCCTGAAACTCTAGACACCTAGCTTGCTGATTTATACCTAGTTTCAAACTCTTCAGGGGACTGATGGCCAAGGTGGCTGTGCAGTCGAACTCGATTGTAAAATACTTCAATATAATCAAACAAGTCTGCTCT
>NZ_JBMMUF010000010.1:0-140584 GCF_049257235.1 Pseudoalteromonas maris | reverse complement strand
CCGAACTCAGAAGTGAAACGAAACAGCGTCGATGATAGTGTGGCATTTGCCATGTGAAAGTAGAACATCGTCAGGGCCTTATTCAAAGAAACCCGTTGCAGCAATGCAGCGGGTTTTTTGCGTATAAAGATTATTCATAAAACCCCAATATATTCATCAAAATCAATTACCAAAGTGACGTAGTTAACCGCAAGTTCATATTGGGAACTAAACATAGCTAACCTTTTGCTTTGTCGGTAACTTTGTTTTAGGATCAGGATATTCTCACCAAGGTTTAGAACGCAGTGATCCGTAGTTTATTTGTATTAATATTGGCCTTTACCGCATATTCTACTCAAGCTATTGAAGTAAAAGAGCTTTACCAATATCGTCAACCCGTTGAAGATAAGCAGCGTGGCACTCGTGCAACTGCGAGCAAGAATGCGCTTTTGAACGTCGTCGTAAAGGTAACTGGTGATAGAAACGCGCAGGGCAATGCTGTCGTTCGCCAAGCGCTAGCAGATGTAGCTGACTACATAACCAAATATGAATATTCGGACGAGCAAGGCAAAACATTTCTAGTCGTAAATTTTGATAGTAATAAAGTTGAAGCTTTGGTCCGCGATGCCAGCTTACCACTATGGGGTAACCGTCGTCCTTTGGTCGCGCTTTGGTTAGCTATTGAAGATGGTTGGCAGCGTGAACTGGTTTCACTCGAATCAAATCCACAGATACAAGAACTGATAGACGATAGGGCGCAAAGCAGAGGCTTACCAGTGGTTACCCCGTTACTGGACTTAGAGGATCTTCAGCGTGTGTCTGTGGCTGATGTGTGGGGTAATTTTAGTGAGTCACTTGAGTTTGCATCTGAGCGTTACATGGCTGAACGAGTGGTGTCAGCGCGCTTACTTAAGGATAAAAACTCACAGCAGTGGAATCTTGAGTGGCGATTTACCAACGAAGATCAATTTGAACCGTTTAAACACCAAGGCGATAAGCAACAAGTGATTGCAAATATGCTCGACGCTATTGCTAACCAGTTAGCGCGCGAATATGCTGTTGACACCAGTGCTGACTCTGTTGCCCAACAGCAAGTAATAAAGTTGTATAACACCAAGAACTTTGTCGATATTGAATATGCTTTGAGGCGTTTGCGCACGATGAGTGTCGTTATTGATGTGACCGTGAGTCGAATTTCCAAAGAGCGTGTAGAGATTCAAGTGACTCATTCAGGCACTGTGGATGACCTTAAAAAAGCATTAACGCTCGACACCTTTTTTGTCGACTATCGGGACCCACAAAAATATTATTATTCAAACACCAATGACTCACTTGAGTATGCGTGGCAATAAACCATGATGCAGTGCTCTCAATTAGCGTTGCCAGTAACCTTGCCTGACGACGAAACGTATTCAAGCTATTTTGGTGGCGAGGATTCACTGGAAGTGAATCACCTTAAATCGGCCTTCAATCACCTTGATGAGCAGTTTCATTATACCTATTTGTGTGGCTTAGGTGACTCAGGAAAATCGCACTTGCTGTATGCCACTTGTGTTCATGCACAAGAGCTTGGTTTATCGAGCATGCTGATTTCTTTAAGTGAAGTACAACAATACGGCCCCCAAGTGCTAGAAGGATTAGATACTCTCGATGTAGTTTGTATTGACGACTTGCACCTCATTGCCAATGATGAGGCGTGGGAAAAGGCATTGTTTAATTTCTTCAATCGTTTTAATGAACCGGGGAAGTTGCTGCTGATTTCTGCGGATCTCTTACCTGATATGCTGCATATTGCACTACCAGACTTAGAATCACGGTTAAAGTGGGGCACAACTTTGCAAATTCGCTCGATGAGTGATGACGATAAGGCGCAAGCTTTAACCAATCGTGCACGCATGAGAGGGCTTGAGTTATCAGACGAATGTGCGCGCTTTTTGTTGACGCGACTCAGTCGGGATATGCGAGCCTTGCTCGATGTGCTAGACAAATTAGACCATGCATCCATGGCTGCACAGCGTAAGCTGACAATTCCATTCATAAAAGCCACACTAAAGCTGTAGAAACACCGCTCGAGGGCTAGAATCCACACGGCCCTTTAGTTATCATAAGTGGCTAAATAAACTCTTTAAATTATCACCCTAGTCAGGTATCCGATGAACTTAGAAGCGATTTTGGCTGACGCCTTAAAGGCCGTTGAATCAGCCAGCGAAATCGCGCACTTAGAAGATGTGCGCGTAAACTACCTTGGTAAGAAAGGTGAAATAACCGGACTACTTAAAACGCTTGGTCAAATGGCGCCACAAGAGCGTAAGAGCGCAGGTCAAGTGATTAACCAAGCTAAACAGCAGGTTACTGAAGCAATTAACGTAAAGCGTGAAGCATTGAGCGCAGCTGCGCTAGAGGCCAAATTGGCCGCTGAGACAATTGATGTCACCTTGCCGGGTCGTAAAATTGCAAGTGGAGGTGTCCACCCGGTAACACGCACAATTGAGCGTATTGAATCGTTTTTTGGTGAGCTTGGGTTTGCAGTAAAGTCGGGTCCTGAAGTTGAAGACGATTTTCACAACTTTGATGCGTTGAACATCCCTGCTCATCACCCTGCACGAGCGGACCACGATACTTTCTACTTTAATCCTAAATTGGTGTTGCGCACACAGACCAGTGGCGTACAAATACGTACCATGGAAACAGAACAACCACCGCTGAGAATTATCTCACCGGGTCGTGTTTATCGTAATGATTACGACCAAACACACACGCCTATGTTCCACCAAGTGGAAGGTTTAATGGTAGATACCGATGTAAGCTTTACCGAACTAAAAGGTATCTTGCATGATTTCTTACGTAACTTCTTTGAAGAAGATATGGAAATCCGCTTCCGTCCTTCGTACTTCCCATTCACAGAGCCTTCAGCGGAAGTGGATGTTAAAGGTAAAGACGGTAAATGGTTAGAAGTTTTAGGCTGTGGCATGGTGCACCCAAATGTACTTCGCTCAGTGAATATCGACCCAGAAAAATACACTGGTTTTGCCTTTGGTATGGGTGTAGAGCGTTTAACTATGTTGCGTTATGGCGTAACAGATTTGCGCGCTTTTTTCGAAAATGACATGAAATTCCTAAACCAGTTCCGTTAAGAGGTCGTTACAAATGAAATTCAGTGAAAAGTGGTTACGCGAGTGGGTTAACCCAGCTATCGACGCGAACGAACTGGCAGAGCAGCTTTCAATGGCTGGTCTTGAGGTGGATGGAATTGACGCTGCTGCGGGTGATTTCCATGGTGTTGTAGTGGGTGAAGTGGTCGAATGTGGTCAACACCCAGATGCTGACAAACTGCGCGTAACTAAAGTGAACGTAGGTGAAGACGAACTGTTAGATATCGTCTGTGGTGCACCTAACTGCCGTCAAGGCTTGAAAGTTGCAGTTGCTAAAGTTGGTGCTGTGCTACCGGGTGACTTTAAAATCAAAAAGGCTAAACTTCGTGGTCAGCCTTCACACGGTATGTTGTGTGCATTTGTAGAGCTAGGCATTAGCGAAGAAGGCGATGGTATTATGGAATTGCCTGCGGATGCACCTATCGGTCAAGATTTACGAGAGTACTTGGCATTAGACGACAACATTATCGATGTTGATCTCACTCCTAACCGCAGTGATTGTCTAGGTATCAAAGGCCTTGCTCGTGAAGTTGGTGTACTTAATAACCTAGATGTTAACGAGCTTGAAATTCCAGCAGTAGAGCCAAGCATTGATGACAAAATCAGTATTGAACTGGTTAACGATTCGGCGTGCCCTCGTTACCTTGGTCGAGTAATCAAAGGTATCAACCTAGACGCGCAAACACCACTGTGGATGGTAGAGAAATTGCGTCGCAGCGGCATTCGCTCAATTGACCCTGTAGTCGATGTGACTAACTATGTACTTATCGAGCTAGGACACCCTATGCATGCATTTGATTTAAATGCGATTGAGGGCGGCATTAAAGTACGTAATGCACATGCAGGCGAAGAATTAGTATTACTTGATGGCAACACTGCAAAACTTAACGAGTCAACGCTTGTCATTGCAGATCACAATAAAGCGCTAGCAATGGCTGGTATCTTTGGTGGTGAAAAGTCAGGTGTTACCGACAGCACAGCTGGTATTTTATTGGAAAGCGCATTCTTTAATCCGGTTGCTATTGCCGGTCAAGCACGCAGCTATGGTTTGCACACCGACGCGTCACACCGCTATGAGCGCGGAGTTGATTTCGCACTTCAACGCGATGCAATGGAGCGTGCTACAGCACTTCTTCTGGAGATTGTTGGTGGTCAAGCGGGTCCTGTGGTTGAAGCCGTTGCGCCAGAGCAACTGCCAAAAGTAACAGCCGTAACCTTGCGTCGTGAGCGCTTAGACCGCGTAATTGGTTACCATATTAACGATGAAACAGTGACTAACATTCTTCGTCGCTTAGGTCTCGATGTACAGTTTGAGAACAATACATGGCAAGCAGATGTACCTAGCTACCGCTTCGATATTAGCATCGAAGAGGATCTCATTGAGGAAGTGGCACGTGTATTTGGTTATAACAATATTCCAAACGAAGCGCCGCTCGCTAAGCTCAACATGACTGTACACCAAGAAGCTGATGTGCCAGTAAAGCGACTTCGCGATACTTTGGTAACGCGTGGTTATCAAGAAGCAATCACATACAGTTTCGTGGATCCTAAGGTGCAAAACGCGATTCATGGCGATGACAATACCTTGGTGTTACCACACCCAATTTCTATTGAAATGTCGGTAATGCGCAAGTCTTTGATGCCAGGGTTACTGAGTACATTGGTATACAACCAAAACCGTCAACAGCCGCGAATTCGTTTCTTCGAACATGGCTTGAAATTTATCGCTGATGAGCAGGCTGAAAACGGCGTGAAGCAAACAGCAGTGATTGGTGGTGTGGTAACAGGTAGTTGCTATGGTGAACACTGGAGCCTTGAAAGTCGTCCAGCAGACTTCTTTGATGTCAAAGGCGATGTTGAAGCGTTACTTGCCCTTTGCAATGACAAAGCGCGATTTGAGTTTAAAGCGCAACAATGCGATGGGCTTCACCCTGGTCAAAGCGCTGCTATCTATGCAGATGGCAAAAAAGTAGGTTTTGTTGGTGCGGTTCACCCTCAACTACAAAAGCAACTTGGCGTAAACGGTACAGCGTATGTATTTGAAATTGAAGTTGAAGCTGTAGAAAATCGCTTGTTACCAAAAGCGGTAAATATCTCCAAGTTCCCGTCAAATCGTCGTGATATAGCGATTTTGGTGAAAGATGACGTTAAAGTAGGCGATGTTTTATCTACTATAGAAAAAGTTGGCGGAAATCAATTGGTTGACCTAAACTTATTCGATGTGTATAAGGGTACAGGTATTGAGCCAGAATATAAGAGTTTGGCTATTGCTCTAACACTACAGGCAGTTGATAGAACTCTTGAAGAGAAAGATATCAATGCGGTTGTCGACAACGTCGTAGCCACACTGGCTAAAGAGTTTAACGCATCGTTGAGGGACTAGATATGGCGCTTACCAAAGCCGACATAGCTGAACACCTATTTGAGAAGTTGGGTATAAACAAAAAGGATGCCAAAGAACTAGTTGAAGCGTTTTTTGAAGAAATCCGCTCAGCCCTAGAAAAAGGGGAGCAAATTAAGCTTTCCGGCTTTGGCAATTTCGATCTTCGCGATAAGAAAGAGCGACCAGGTCGTAACCCTAAAACAGGGGAAGACATTCCTATTTCTGCGCGTCGCGTGGTTACTTTTAGACCTGGACAAAAACTCAAAACTCGAGTTGAAGTCGGTACCAGTAAGCTAAAATAAAAAAAGCAGCCTTAGGGCTGCTTTTTATTTTTCTAATACCTAGTTTATGAACGTGGCGAGTGAAATGTGCCTGAAGTGATTTGCTCGTACGTTGTCTGTGCTAAGTCGTCAAGCCTATCAATGTCGTGACCTGCCTCTTTGGTATAGCTGGTCAATGCTGTGTAATCTATATTCTCAATGCCAGCGAGAGTTGCAATACGGGCAAAGGTGTAAGCCAAGTTGTAGTCATGGCGTTGATAATGGATGTTTACCAATGACGTAAGCACTTCTTGGTTTGGCTCGGTGTCAGGTTTATTTAACTCTAAATTTCGATAAAGATGATATAGGGTTTTATCTGTATCCACCTTCATGTAGTAACTTGCGAGATAAAACTGGGCATCTTGTGAATCAACCACTTTAGGATCGTTCTCCATCGCTAACAGCTTCACAATAGCACTTTGATCATTATTTCGAGACCAGTGGAAATAAAGCAGGCCGGGGTGATTTGACCCTTTCGTCTCGTCTAATAACCGTTTCATTTCTTTTTGCGCAGTATTAAAGCCGACATATCGCGATGCGGTCTTCTCTTTTAACTTAATATGCTCGATTTGTTTGGCTAAGTTGACGCATTTGCTGTAAGTCTCAAATGCCTTGAGCAGGTTATATTTGTTGTCAAGTGTCGGCGCTTGCGCTTCGGCTACACGATCAAAAATAACGTCAGCACGTTCAACTCGGCAGTGACTGTCGGTATTTAAATCTTCGCACATTGTAGGGTGTTGCTCGCACATTTCTCTGACCGTGGGTTGTGAGTCACAACCGGTTATCGCCGCGAGGACGATAAGTCCTGATAATACCCGCATGGCAATCCTTTTTTGTAAATAAACATAGCAAGTGTAGTCTACACAAAAGGGCAGTGACAATGTGCAAAACAAACACCGATGATCATGGTCAAACAATGCTAACCAAAGTAAAAAAGTGGCGTGTTGGAGGTAACAATTCTTTAGAGGTGGTTATTAGTAAAAGTTTGCTTTAGAATATGCCCGCCCGGCAAGCGGTAATTTGTCCTGTATCACGCTCTCACTTTGTGATGGACCTATATTACTCAGTCGGTTTGATATCCGTTCAAATAAATTTCAAAGGCAGAAACAATGACCTCATCTCACGAGCAAGAATACTTGAACAGTTGGCAGGAACGCCAAGACTTCGCTGAAAGTATGCAACCTATCATTGGTAAATTGTACCGCAGCCGTGGTATCGAAATTGCAGTGTATGGCCGTCCACTAGTGAGCGCTAGCACTATCGATATCATCAAAGCGCACAAAACCGTCGCTCAATTTGAAGACTCAAAACTACGTTTACGCGAAAGCTTCCCATTCCTAGAAGCTATCAGCAAAATGGAGTTAAACTCTGCTCGCATCGACCTAGGTAAACTCGCTTATAACTACCTTTACAAAGATGCAGCCAATGGTCGTTCTGTAGAAGAATACTTAAATGATGAGCTAGCTGAAATCAACAATGCTGGCAACGCAAAAGAGCCGCGTGACGTAGTTCTTTACGGTTTTGGCCGTATCGGTCGTTTGTTAGCTCGTCTACTTATTGAAAAGTCAGGTCCATACGCAGACCTTCGCCTTCGTGCAATCGTTGTACGTGGTGGTAAAGATGGTGACTTAGAAAAGCGTGCGAGCTTACTGCGTCGCGATTCAATCCACGGTCCATTCAATGGTTCAATTACTGTTGACCACGAGCGTAACGCTATCAAAGCAAACGGCAGCTACATCCAAGTTATCTATGCTAACTCGCCAAGCGAAGTAGATTACTCAGCATACGGTATCGAGAACGCGCTTGTTGTTGATAATACTGGTATTTGGAAAGATGAGGCAGGCCTTGGTCAGCACCTTGAAGCAAAAGGCGCAGCTAAAGTACTTCTTACTGCTCCTGCTAAAGGTAACATCAAAAACATCGTATACGGTGTTAACAACCAAGATATCAAGCCAGAAGATAAGATTGTGTGTGCGGCAAGTTGTACAACTAACGCTATCACGCCAACGCTTAAGGCACTGAACGACAAGTTTGGTATCCGCAACGGTCACGTTGAAACAGTTCACTCATATACCAATGACCAGAACTTGATTGATAACTACCACAAAGCAGAACGTCGCGGTCGTGCTGCGGCTCTTAACATGGTTATTACCTCAACTGGAGCAGCGAAAGCGGTATCAAAAGCGTTGCCTGAGCTTGAAGGTAAACTAACAGGTAACGCTATCCGTGTTCCTACGCCAAACGTATCAATGGCTATTTTGAACCTGAACCTTGAGAAAGCGACGACCGTAGAAGAACTAAATGCATTCTTACGTGAAACAGCGCTTTACTCAGAGCTTCGTGATCAAATCGATTACACTGCGTCTACTGAAATCGTATCAACAGACTTAGTTGGTAGCCGTTACGCAGGTGTTGTTGACTCTCAAGCAACCATCGTAGATGGCGACCGTGTTGTACTATATGTGTGGTACGATAACGAGTTCGGTTACAGCTGTCAGGTTGTACGTTGTATGCAAGACATGGCTGAGTGTACACACCCAAGCCTTCCTCGCTAAACAACACAAAATTATAGATAGCCGGCACACAGTGTCGGCTTTTTTTATTGCTAAAATTGTTGCTGCATATAGTTTGTGCAGCTGAGCATGATGCCATACATATTGTGTGCTTTAAATTAGGAGCAACTATGAAGATCACGAGTAATTTCGACAGTGGTAATATTAACGTTATCGCCTGTGAAAACCCGATGGATATTCAACTTGAAATCAACAAGGATAACCAATCTGACTTTTATCAGTGGTTTCACTTTCGTTTAGAGACGACTGCTTACGTAGAGCACCGTCTGCATATCAATAAGTTGGCCGAATCGGCATACCCAGAGGGCTGGGACGATTACCATGCCGTTGCTTCATATGATCGCCAGACGTGGTTCCGAGTCCCTAGTAGCTATGAAAATGGTTCATTAGTTATCGACTTTGAACCAGAGTGTTCACAGGTGTTCTTCGCGTATTTTGCACCTTACAGTTATGATCGCCATCTTGATCTTATTTACTGGGCACAAAGCCACACTATTTGTGATGCACAAAATCTTGGTCTGACTCTTGATGGTCGTGATATGACAGTGCTGCGCATTGGTGAGCCAAGTGACGATAAGAAAACAATCTGGATCACAGCCCGTCAACACCCCGGTGAGACAATGGCAGAGTGGTTCGTAGAGGGTCTATTGCACAAACTGCTGGATGACGAAGACCCACACGCTGCAGCATTGCTATCTAAGGCGGTATTCTACATCGTGCCAAATATGAACCCTGACGGCAGTGTTCGCGGTCACCTGCGCACGAATGCTGCGGGCATTAATCTAAACCGAGAGTGGGCAACTCCATCGATGCAAAAGAGTCCAGAGGTATTCCTTGTTCTCAATAAAATGCGCGAAACTGGTTTAGATATGTATTTGGATATTCACGGTGATGAGGCCCTACCATACAACTTTGTTGCAGGTAGTGAAGGTATCCCAAGTTATGATGCGCGTCTTGAAGGGTTAGAAAACAGCTTCAAACAAGCGCTACTTACTATCACACCTGAATTCCAAGACGAGTTTGGTTATGACAAAGATGCTCCAGGTCAAGCGAACCTTACAGTTGCGTCTTGCGCGGTAGGCGAAGAGTTTAAAGCCCTAGCATACACAGTTGAGATGCCGTTTAAAGACAACGCGAATCTACCAGATGTAGATTATGGTTGGTCTGACCGACGCTCTTACCAATTCGGTCAAGATACACTCGGCGCAATTTTAGCGGTTGTTGATACATTGAGATAACAAATGCTAGCGCCGCCAACTTTGTGTTGGCGTGACTGAGTAATATTTTAAAAAGGCATTGTTGGTAGGTTATCGACAATGTCTTTTTTATTGTAAACACCGCTGATGCAATGCATAGACTGGCCTAAAATTACGTTGTTGGAAATTAACTGTTAACAAACTTGGGTGGGATAAGTTAATATTCAGATAGTTTAAAAGTGAGTGTGTTTAAAACATGCTCACATTCGATAGCCTTATGTCGCGCATTCTCAGTGGTCAACGCAGAGTCTCGTCGCTAAGAATAAGAAATATAATCATAGAGGATCCCCATGGAAGCTTTTGTAAGCGCCGTTAATGACGTGATTTGGAGCAGTGCTCTTATTTATCTATGTCTAGGTGCAGGTCTGTTTTATTCCGTTCTAACCCGTTTTGCGCAAGTAAGACATTTCAAAGAAATGTGTAAGTTACTGCTGAGCTCAAACGATTCAGCGAAAGGCATTTCATCATTCCAAGCGTTAGCCGTATCATTATCTGGCCGAGTGGGTGTGGGTAATATCGCCGGTGTTGCTGCCGCTATCGGCTTCGGTGGCCCAGGCGCGATTTTCTGGATGTGGATTGTGGCGTTCCTAGGTGCAAGTACTGCATATGCAGAATCTACACTTGGTCAAATCTATAAGACTGAAGAAGATGGACAATACCGCGGTGGTCCAGCATTCTATTTCGACCGTTGTTTGCAACAAAAATGGCTCGCTATTTTATTTGCTGTGTCGGCTATTATAGCCTGTGGTGTATTCCTTCCTGGCGTTCAAGCCAATGCGGTAGGTAATGCATTTACTCAGGTATTTGGTAATGGTGAAATGGTGTCCACGAGCTTTGGTGAAGTAGGCACCTTCAAGTTAGTGGCGCTTGCAATCATTTTAATGGTGTTAGCGTTTATCATTTTCGGTGGCATCAAACGTATTGCCAACTTCACTCAAGTTGTCGTGCCATTTATGGCGCTTGGCTACATTGTTCTAGCGCTGATTGTGGTGTTTTTAAACTTAGATAAAGTACCTGGCATCTTCTCACTTATCCTTTCTGATGCGTTCACAGCACAAGCCGGTTTTGGTGCGGCGATTGGTTGGGGTGTAAAGCGTGGTATTTACTCGAATGAAGCCGGTCAGGGTACAGGTCCTCATGCAGCGTCAGCTGCTGAAGTTGACCACCCAGCTCAGCAAGGTCTTGTGCAAGCTTTCTCAGTATATGTCGATACAATCTTTGTCTGTACAGCTACGGCACTGATGATCCTAATCACGCAACAGTATAACGTTGTTGGTGAATTACCAGCTGGTCAGTTCATTGTACAAAATGTTGATGCAGCAACAGAAATTGGTTCAGCAGCATTTACCCAAATGGCGTTGTTTAAAGTGTTTGGCGGTTTTGGTGAAGCGTTTGTTGGAATCGCTTTGTTCTTCTTCGCATTTACAACTATTTTGGCGTACTACTATATCGCTGAGACAAACGTTGCGTACTTGAACCGTTATTTCAAAGGTAGCATTCCACTTGTTATCGTGAAAATCGTGATTATGTTCATGGTGTCTTATGGCATGGTAAATAGTTCGGGCTATATCTGGAACATTGGTGATATCGGTGTTGGCTTAATGGCGTGGATTAATATCGTTGGTATTTTGGCGATATTCTTTGTCGCTAAGCCTGCTCTGACGTGTTTGCGTGATTACGAGCAGCAGAAAAAGGCGGGTGGCACTATCACTTTCGATCCAGTTAAATTAGGCATTAAAAATGCTACGTTTTGGGAAAATCGCCTTGCTAAGAAATCAAGCGACAATGAGCAAGCGACTTAACCACCACCGCTAATATTTGTCGGTGGAAACAATCGTTCACACAGTGGCTATTGAATCAACGTAATAGCCACCAATTGAATAAGACATCGACGAATAAAACGAGTACAATTAAGGGCGCCTGAAGGCGCCTTTTTTGTGGCGCGCAATTGCACATAGGAGTACGCATGGCAATTATTTCATGTCCACAGTGTCAAAAGTCAATTTCTGATAAACACACAGCCTGTCCCCATTGCAATATTACTCTCGGTGATATGGACGCAAACGCAAAGCAGCGTTTGGCTTCGCGAACAAAAATGCAACAGCACCAGTCACTGATGAATCAGTCATTCATCGCGCTTCTTCTTTTTCTGGGTGGTTTTTTAGTGCTTTATTGGCAACATCCAACCCCAGGGAGTTGGCAACAAACAGCCTGCTATACTGCTATTGGAGTTGGTGTAGTGTGGTACTTGGTTAACCGCGTGCGTTTGGTATTTTTAAAAAGAAAGAATTAATTATGAACGTTGATCAGCTTATACAATCTATTACTCCTGACGTATACGAACGCCTTCAATACGGTGCATCAACGGGGAAGTGGCCTGATGGTACGCCTTTAAGTGAAGAGCAAAAAGCACAGACGATGCAACTGGTCATGTTGTATCAGTCAAAAGTACTTAAAAGCGATGAACAATTTACCATTGGCGCTGATGGCGAACTGGTACAAAAGTCAAAAAAAGAATTAAAAGAACAATTTAAACCAGAAAATGAGATAGCTAGGTTCAGCGAAAATGATCTTTAAGCAGTTTTTTCAACCTAAGTGGAAACACCCAAAAGAAAGTACCCGTCTTGCTGCGCTATCGGCGCTGGACACGCAAAATGACGAGCAAATTATTACCGAGCTTGCCAGTGGCGACCCAAGTGCTAACGTGCGCGCCGCTGCGTTAAGAAAGCTCAACAATGTTCGCATATGGTGGCAAGCATGTCAGCAAGATGCTGAGCCGAGCATTAAACGTTTGGCGACGCAAAAGGTAGCACAAGCGTTGTTAGCATCACCAGACGTTTTACCTGAGCCTGACAAAGCGCGATACATCGATCAATTTGCACCGGAGAAAACATTAGAGCAACTGGCGCTACAAGAAAAAACGAACGACGTAAAAATCAAGTTGCTTGCGCGTATAAACAAACCACAACTACTTGAGCAAGTGTATCGAGGCGCAGATGAAGCGCTGCAGGTGCTGCTTTTCGACTTGGTACAACGCCATGAGTTATTGAATAAACTTCACAAGTTTGCAAAAGGTCAGGCACACGCACAAATTGATGAACTGCTTGAGCGCCAACAGCGTGAACAACAGATGCCTGTGGAAGTAGCGCAACAATGTAAATTGGTCCTTGCTAAACTTAATGCGTTACGTGATAAGCATGAATATCAATACGTTAGTACGCAGTTTACTGTACTCAACAACCAATTTAAGAAACTTGAATTGAATTGGTTGGACTCAGACGAGCGCGAGCAAAACGAGCAAAAGCACACCCAATTGCTGATTAAACTCAATCGCCATCTCGACGCCCTAAAGGAAGAATACGATGCTCAGCAACAGCAGCAGTTGGCAAAACAACGCAGTGTGTTGGCGCTGGCAAATTTAGAAGCGGTCGCAGAGGAAATAGCCAATGCGATGGCACTGCGCTTTGATGGTAATGAGCAAATTCAAACAGATTGGCTGCATGCCAAAGTGGCGCATGCAAAAGAAATGCTGGCCAGTGAAGATCTGCAACCAGGACAAGAGTTACAAAGCCAACAACAAGAGCTAGAGCGCCTGTTTAAACAAGTAGAGCAATTAGCAGCCTATGAAAGCGATGTTGCTCAGATGCGCAACTTATTAACGCAAATGTCGGCATTACAAGCCCCCACTGATTTAGCAGAATTTGATAACGCAATGGCTGAACACCTTGCACTCAAAAAGGCAGTTAAAGAAGCTATCAAAGCGTTACCTAAAGAGCTTGCAGCACATTGGCAACAGGCATTAAAAGATGCCGACAAGCGATTCGAAGCCGCAGTCGAGGTTCTGACTCAGCAGCAGAATGAGTATTTGCAAGATGCGCGTAAAAAAGCGCGAGATTTACGTCGTTTAATCGGGCAAGGGCGCTATCGTGTTGCATTTGGTGTATTCAACGGCTTCAAGGAGTTATATCACAAGCTAAGCAATCATTATCAGCAGCAAATAGTGCGTGAATATGAAAGCTTGGAAGCGACGCTCAGTGAGGCGAAAGACTGGCATCAATACGCAGGAGTGGCACAACAACAGCAGTTGGTTGATGCTGCAACTGAGCTTGCGCAACAAAGCTGTGACGACGCGAATGCACGCTTAGAGGTAGTGAAGCGTTTGCGTAAAAGTTGGCAGTTGTTAGGTCCAGAAGTACAAGAGCACGCTAAAGAGCAGTTCGAAAATGCCATTGAACAAGCGTTTGAGCCTTGTCGTGAACACTTTGCGAAACAGCAAGTTGAAAAGGAACAAGCCCTAGCGCAACGCCAAGAACTGATAGCGCAAATGCGCCACCTTAATGAACAAGCAAGTACCCAAGACATTGTCGATTTGGAGCGACAATATAACCTGCTCATTAAACAATGGCGAGAAGCTAAACGCCTTGATAGTAAACAATATCATAAGCTCAACAAACAGTTCACCCAGGCCCAAGGCGATATTGGTGAGCGCATAACACAGTTTTATGATGATAATACGCGTGCAAAAGAAGCATTGTTACAGCAGGCTCAGCAACTTCGCGAAGAGGACGTGTTTTCGGCGACGAATAAGCTCAAATCATTGCAGCAGCAATGGCAACAACTCGGGTTTGCAGGTAAAGCAAAAGACCGCAAATTGTGGCATGCATTTAGGCGTGTTAATGATGATCTTTTTGCCTTGCGAGACCAGGCTAAAGAGCAACAGCAGAGCGAGCTAGATGCACAGCAAAGCGAGCAAGAAAAGCAATTAGAGCACTTAGAACAATCGTTACAAAATGCCCAGAATGTGGGTGAATATCAGCATTTATATAACGAGGCGCAACAACTTCAGGTTGTCAGAACGCTTGCTGATAGAAAATCTCAACTGTTTGCTCAGATCAATGAACACATTGCGAAGTTGCAGCGAACACAGCAAGTACAGCATTGGTTAGCGCTTAAAGATGCGCTTAGTAATCAACAACCCATTGATAAGCAGTGGTTAAGTGATAACCACATAGACTTGTCTGCATCGCAGTTGCTTATACGGTTGGAGATCCTAGCTAATATAGACAGCCCTTCACACGAAGCGCAGTTGCGAATGCAAGAACAGGTGAACATGCTGGACGATAAACATCATGGCGTAATATACAGTAATGAAGATTTATTACGTGCATGGCTACAATGCCAAATAGATGGTGAAGGTATCTGCAGTGCACCAGAGCAATGTCAGCGTGTTATTCGCGTAATAGAAACTGTGGTGGCGAAATGAAACAATGGATTAAAGCCTTCGTGCTTACCCTTTCGGTAATGATTCTTAATGGTTGTGCAACTCATGCACCCTTTTCGGTGTACTCACTCTCTAGCGCGCAGCTTGAACAAAGCTTATTGAAACAGAGCCAGCGTTACAGTGCGTCAGGCTCTGTGATGGGCATGCCAATGGAGTTACAAGTTAATGATATTGGTGTCGTTATTGGTGGCACGCAAGCTCCTCAAGGGGTAGAGCTGGCGTTAGACAACACAGTAATGATGAAGGCACTCGCGATAAAGGTGCCTGTTCGCGTACGCCTCAATATCGCCGCTGAGCCAGTATTCAATAGCCAAGATAATGCGATTTATTTGCAACAGTTTAAAGTGATCAGTGCCGACATCGATGCGATGGGGTATCGCGGAAAATTGGCACCTGTTTCTGAGGAAGTACAGAGCTTGTTGACTGAATTACTGAGCCAATATCCGGTGTATACACTCAATCAACAAGATCCCAAGCAGGCGTTGATCTCGCGCTTCAAACTGGCCTTGAATGTAAAACCAGGTGAAATAACGCTCACTTCAGGTTTATGATTTAGCGATGTATTTGAAAAGCCCAGCGACTTACGTGTTAAGTGCTGGGCTTTTTTTTAGCGTGTCTTTGCAAATGCCAGTGCTGCGTTAACGGCAGCGACTTGCGCCGCAACACAGTTTTCATCTGTGGCGTTAGCGCCATCTGGGTACACTTCTGTGGTGGTAACAAAGCGGGCATTAGTTAGGCCCATACACAGTCCCAGTGCTTTGCCGGCATATTCGATGACACCATGTTGTTGTAAATCAACACCAATGAGTTGATTGTTTTCATCAGCTGGAGCGATTTGTGTGACTGTTTTTACATGGTTGATAATGGCTTGTTGAAAAGCTGATTCAGGGCGTTCGCTGTCGGCAACGACGTAAAATCCATCAGGAATGTTCCAGTTGCTGTTTACTTTACCATCACGCGCGGCGAGCGCTGGACGGAACTCGGAGTTATCAGTGTCAGTGGTTTCATGAAGATCAATGTGAACAACAATATCTTCGCCAAATTGCGCCACAAAATTTAACAGCAAACGCGATTCGTCAGCGGGAGATTCTTCATAAAAAGAACGATTTGGGTCGATTGCGTTTGGGTTCCAGCGGTTAATGGTTTCATAGCCCCAAGGACTTACGCACGGAACAATGAGAATATTAAACGCTTCGCTTTGGGCTTGGCTTGCCTGTTTTGCAAACGCTATGGCACCGTGCACGCCGCTTGTTTCGTAACCATGTACGCCACCAGTCACAAGTGCAATAGGACGACCTTGATGCCAGTTTTTATGCTTAAGCGCGTAGAGGGGGTAGGTAGTATCGTAATTGAGATGACCATAGGTAATGGCATCATAATCGTCACTGAGCTCGTTAATGAGTGGCTCAACACGTTCAAAGAAGCTTCTTTTTTTAGTTTGATTATTAAGCCATTGCTGCTTTTCGGCGTCGGTCCAAGGTTGGCCTAACGTGCCGATAGGGTAAGTTTGTTCACTCATAATGCTTCCTACTTAGCAAGATATGTAGGCGCAGCTTAGAGTGTGCAGCGGGATTGTCAATGTTTGTTAGGTGAAATGCGTCGACTTGGCTTATAGGGTATAAGGCTACTGAGTAATAAAGCTATTTACATACACCAATGCATCATCAAGGTTGTCGAAAATAATGTCACGGGTGTCATTTGTGCGCCCCATCTGTTTGCGAATTTTATCTAACTGGTTGATAGCGATAGGGGAATGCAGAACAAATGCGATTGCTTTACAGCCCTTAGAGTACATGAAATTGCCAATATCAACCATGTGCTGTTGCGCCTCTGGTGTGGCAGCAGGGACATTGAGAGAGTCACCGATGTATCCCCATTGAGATAAATTATGCTCTTGTACCATTTGTGCAATTTGTTCCACAAATGATGCCATCATGCGCTCATTGATAGCACCGCTAAATTCACCAACGATAACTTTGTCCATTAGTTTGAGTTGGTAGGCGCCGTTAGCACATGAATACTTATACATAAATGCTCTCCGAGATGAATACGGTGATGTGAATATCAACACACCTATTGTAAAGCACAAGCGATTATTTTAAATAGAAATTTAACTGGTAGATGCAGTTAAGTGTCCAAGTGTGCGCTGCTTCACAACATTGGTGAGGTGCCTCAACCTCGTATTCCCCATTTTTGATAAGTAATATTACTTTTTTCATATCGATTACTCTTTGAAATCACAGTTAATAATGCCCCAAAGCACTATTTTTAAAGGCCTTGAGTGGTATGAATAATCGCTGTGAGGTGGAAAATTCGGGGGGCGGCGTTAATAATTAGGTAAAAGTTCCCAGCTTTTAGAGGGCCAACTCTTCGCATGAAAAGTTGGCTTTCTTATGCCAGTCAACATGACCTAGTTAATTAGGTTGATTGGTATCATATGTGTGTCTGCGTAATTTATGCATAAACTCATGCTCTAGTCTCACAAAGCTAGACAAATAACTGCCCAAACGATAACGTTATTCGGTTTATAACAATAAGATGAAACCGATATGCTAAAACGTACTCTCGCAGTCGCTGTCTGCATCGCCCTTGGTGGTTGCAACGACGACTCAGCTAGCACTCAAAGTGCACAACAAAATCAACAACAAGCGCAACAGTCAGCCCTCAGTGAGCAGCAGTTCACTTACCCGCAAACACGCAAGGGTGAAGTGGTTGATACCTACTTTGAACAAACAGTAGCAGACCCTTATCGTTGGTTAGAAGACGATATGAGCGAAGAGACTGCAAAGTGGGTTGAAGCACAAAATGCCGTGACTTTTGATTACCTTGAGCAGATCCCTTATCGTGACGAGCTTAAGAAAAGCCTTAAAACCTTGATGGACTACGAAAAAGTCAGTGCGCCATTCAAAGAAGGCGACTATACCTATTTTTATAAGAATGATGGTCTACAAAACCAGTATGTATTGTACCGTCAAAAGGGTGATCAAGCGCCTGAGGTTTTCCTAGACCCTAATACGTTCAGCGAAGACGGTACAACGTCATTAGCGGGAATTAGCTTCAGCGAAGACGGGTCACTTGCTGCGTACCAAATCTCTGAAGGTGGCAGCGATTGGCGTAAAGTGATTGTGCTAAATACTGAGACTAAAGAAACGGTTGGCGAAACGCTAGTAGATGTGAAGTTCAGCGGCATTTCGTGGTTAGGTAATGACGGTTTCTTCTACTCAAGTTATGACAAGCCAAAAGGCAGTGAGCTGTCAGCTAAAACAGATCAACATAAGCTTTATTACCACAAGCTAGGTACTGCGCAAAAAGAGGATACCTTGGTATTTGGCGGCACTGAAGCGCAAAAGCATCGTTATGTGGGTGGTGCAGTGACTTCAGATCAGCGCTTTTTGGTGATCTCAGCTGCTGTTTCAACATCTGGCAACAAGCTATTTATTAAAGACTTAACACAAGAAGATAGCCAACTTGTTACGGTAATCGACGATATTACTTATGACAGTGATGTGCTTGATAATGACGGTGACACTTTATTTATTGTAACCAATAAAGATGCCCCTAATAAGCGAGTGGTTAAAGTCAATGCGAAGCAACCGACCCCTGAAAATTGGCAGGACTTAATCCCTGAGACAGAAAATGTATTAAACATTTCTAAAGGCGGTAATTACTTCTTTGCACGTTATATGGTTGATGCAATTTCACAGGTTAAGCAATTTGACCGAACTGGTAAGCTTGTGCGCGAAATCGCTCTGCCAGGTGTCGGTACTGCCTCTGGTTTTGGTGGTAAAAAAGAGCAAACAACGCTCTATTATAGTTTTACCAACTACAAAACGCCGGGCACTATCTTCAGCTTTGATGTGAACACTGGTGAGTCCAACGTGTATAACGAGTCTGGCGCTCAGTTTGACCCAGCGTTGTACGACTCAAAGCAAGTATTCTATACCTCGAAAGATGGTACTAAGGTACCGATGATCATAACCTATAAAAAGGGCATCGAGTTAGATGGCACCAACCCAACTATTTTATATGGTTACGGCGGTTTCAACGTCAGCCTAACACCACGCTACTCAGCAACCACAGCAGCGTGGCTTGAGCAGGGCGGTGTATATGCGGTGCCAAACCTACGTGGTGGTGGTGAATATGGTAAGAAATGGCATAAAGCCGGCACGCAAATGAATAAACAAAATGTGTTTGATGACTTTATTGCCGCTGCCCAATACCTGATTGACAATAAGTATACGTCTCCTGATTACCTTGCTGTGCGTGGTGGTTCAAATGGCGGTCTGCTGGTAGGCGCAGTGATGACGCAACGTCCAGATTTATTCAAAGTTGCTTTACCAGCGGTAGGTGTACTAGATATGCTACGTTACCATACGTTCACCGCTGGTGCTGGTTGGGCTTATGACTATGGCACAGCGCAAGATAGTAAAGAGATGTTTGACTATCTTAAAGGCTACTCTCCTGTACACAATGTGGATGAGGGCGTCAGTTATCCTGCAACCCTAATCACTACAGGCGATCATGATGACCGTGTAGTACCCGCGCACTCATACAAGTTTGCTGCTGAGCTTCAAGCTAAGGATGCAGGTGCAAACCCAGTGATGATCCGTATTGAGACTAATGCGGGACATGGTGCAGGTACACCAACATCGAAAATCATTGAGCAATATGCTGATATATATGGCTTCACACTCTACAACATGGGTGTGAAAAAGCTGTAATCACAGTATAGGTAAAAGGCCGGCTAATTTAGCCGGCTTTTTTATACACTTAGCTTTTTAAATTGACAGGTAAGTTAATCATGTTCACCTCAGAGCAACTCGCTTTCACACCTTTAGAACACGCCCATTGGCCACTATTTTTGGCCCTGCATAACGACCAAAAAGCGATGCAGTATGTAGGAGACGTCAAGCCCGAGCACTGTGTCAGAGCAAAGTTCGAACATCGTTTGGTAACGAATGTCGCCAGTGCACATAGTTGTTGGGTTATCAGCCAAAAGCGAACGAATGAAGATATCGGAGTAATCGGCTTTGAGCGTGTAGCTGACGATGCCGCCGAGTTGGGCTACATGCTTTTATCACAGGTTCAAGGACGGGGCTATGGTACTGAAGCTTTGGGTGCTTTGCTTTTGTATAGTCGTGAACATCTTGGTATCTCACGCTTGCTTGCCACTGTGACTCAAGGTAATGAAGCGTCAAAGTGCATTCTAATGAAACACGGTTTTAAACAATTAGAAACCATCAATACGGGGTATCGAATCGGCGGTAAAGTGGTCAATGACTGGCGTTTTGAGCTGTGCATAAATGCACAAAAGTAGGCGCGCATTCGCCATATTTATTTTTGAACCTTACTTATATGATGTGCGTAATACGAATTTGGAACAATGTTATGTGGAAAAATACAAAGCATAGCTATGGCCTTATCGCCATTATTATTCATTGGCTTGTGGCGGCGAGCGTTGTTGGTTTATTTGCGCTCGGTTTGTACATGGTTGAGCTTACATACTATGACAAATGGTACAAAGGCTCCCTCGATTTGCATAAAAGTGTGGGGCTAACTCTTGCAGTGATATTGCTGGTACGAGTAGCCATACGTCTGAGTCAAACTCAGCCACAGCCATTAACAAATGACAAAGTGCAGGTGCTTGGTGCCAAGTTCGTGCACCTGTTGTTGTATGTGTTGTTGTTGGCGTTGTTTGTCAGTGGTTATCTTATTTCAACCGCTGATGGTCGAGGGATAGAGGTTTTTGGTTTGTTCACCGTGCCAGCAATAGGCAGGCTTGTGGATAATCAAGAAGATATCGCTGGCATCGTACACTTGTATGTTGCTTGGACAGTGATAGGCGCTGCTTCGTTACATGCATTGGCAGCGTTAAAGCATCATTTTATTAATCGCGATCGCACCCTTGTGCGCATGCTGAAAGTAACAAAAGGAAATAAATCATGAAAAAACTACTGGCTCCTATCGCCTTAGCGGGCACACTCATGACGGCTAGCAACCTAGCGCACGCTGCGGATTACGTTATCGATACGCAAGGAGCGCATGCATTTGTTAATTTTAAAATTAAGCACCTTGGTTATAGCTGGTTGTATGGTCGTTTTAATACCTTTTCTGGAGAATTTAGTTACGATCCAGCCAATGCTAACGCATCAAAAATCAATGTAGTAATCGATACAGCAAGTATCGATTCGAATCATGCAGAGCGTGACAAACATTTACGTGGCGATGACTTTCTCAACGTGGCTGAAAATCCAAAAGCGACATTTAACAGTAGCAGCGTTGTATTCAGTGACGCCGATAACGCGACTGTCACTGGCGAGTTCTCGCTCAATGGGGTGACTAAAACAATCTCATTTGACATAGAGAAAATAGGTGAGGGTGAAGACCCATGGGGCGGCTACCGTGTTGGTTTTCTAGGCAATACGCGCATCGCACTGAAGGACTACGGTATTGATTACAACCTAGGTCCGGCATCAACTCACGTAGATATTGAATTATCAATCGAAGGCATTCGTAAGTAACTGTCTACTGTGCCACGCTGAGCTCTTGGCGTGGCACAATATTTACCACACCATAACGTTCCCGCCAAAATCATCATTTGTATGAATACCCAACACAGTATTTAGAAATTTGGTTAGCAATTAAGACGCTGATATAACTGTGATTAGGTTCACCCAACACAGAGTGTAGATAATGCGTGACACAATCAAATTCGATGTTGGATACATTGACGGTGATGGCATTGGGCCAGAGGTTATGCCCTTGGTACGCACCTTAGTGGACGAGGCAATCGCACTTCATTGCGAACAAGATACACACATACATTGGCACCCGTTACTACTGGGGGAGCAGGCGGCGAAGGCGGGTGATGGAGAGTGGTTTCCACAAGAGACCATTTCGGCGCTACGAACGTTGAGCGTTGCGCTTAAGGGGCCGATGAGTAGCGCTATCGGTGGTGGCTTTCGCTCATTGAATATAGCCTTGCGTGAAGAACTCGATTTATTTTGCAATATGCGAGTGATCAAATCATTGCACGGATTACCATCGCCACTTAAAGACGCTAATAGTATCGATTTAGTGGTTTTTAGAGAATGCAGTGAAGACAGTTTTGCCAGTATCGAGTTAGGTGCTGGCTCCCCAGATGCACAGCGGATTATTGATGTATTAGAGCAAGAGCTTGGATATTTTCGTCTACGTTTTGTAGATGATTGCGCGTTAGCCATCAAAAACTGCTCCCGTGAAGCGACGCATCGACTCGTTAAACATGCCATTGAATACGCTATTAGCCATCGTCGTGAGAAAGTAACATTAGTGCATAAAAGCAATGCGTGGCAGTTAACTGAGGGCCAATTTCAACGCTGGGCCTTAGAGTATTTACAAGAGAATTATGCTTTGCATAGCGACGCGCAGGACCACAGATACACATTGACGACACCAGAGCACCAGCTGGTGGTAGAGCACATGATGCTAGATCACGTAATGCAACGCATGGCGCAGCAACCTCAACAATTTGATGTATTAGTGTGTAACAACCTTGCGGGAGATTTACTTGCTGACTTGGCGACGTCACTTGTCGGTGGAGTGGGTATTGTTCCGAGTGTGAATTGCAATGCACAAATGGCTTTATTTGAGCCTAGTCATGGTCCGTTTAGGCGTATTGCAGGAACAGGCTTGGCGAACCCTTGTGCATCCGTTTGGGCGGCAGTATTGATGTTGCAGCACCTAAACTTGCATAAGCCTGCTCAGGCGTTGTGGCATGCGCTCAGTACTGTAATAAATGCACACGGCGAGTTGTTTCAGCTCAATACGCGAGATAGCCTCAACCAAGGGGTAAGTACCGAGCGCATTATTGCGACGATAAGTGAAGCGTTAAATTAATAGCGTCAGCGCGTTGAGAGGCATAGCAACTGACGCTTTAGAATGCCTTACGGTCATGCCGCTAGTGCACCACGCAGTAATTCACGGGCGCGAAGGCGTGTAGGCTCGTTGCTTCCGAGTTTGGGCGCTAACCCAAGCTCATCGAGCATAATGAACAACATGCTCACAGGTACTGGGCAATTGTCTTCATCCAAGATATCAGCTTGAGTCGCCGTTACCGTGGCAGCATTAGGGTAGTGTTCGCGCAGCGCATCAAGGGTAATTGCATTATCACCACATGCACGGCAGTAGCCACCAAACTCATCATTTAACTGGGCAAGTGCCTGATAGAAATCATTCAGGCTAAGTGTGCTCGCACACGCGCGCAATTGCTCAGCTATGAAGGTGTCGAGCTCAGCATTAATGTGAATGCAATCATAGTGTTTGTATTGACGTGATAGCATGGGTGCCTCCATTGGCGTTGTTCATTATTTTGTTAATATTTACTTTAAGGAACATCATGCTATTTATGAAATGGATGAAATCGATATTTAGTATTTATAACATCAATGTTGTGACGGTATTCATACAAACGTTTGTAGCTGTTTACGTAACCAACTATGTGCTGGGCTGTGATGCATTAATGGGCTCCAAAGCATAGACACGCTAATAGGAACGATTGGAAAGGGCACAGCACTGATTGCTAGAGGAGCGCGTGTGCTGCCAACAATATGCTCTGCGAGCCTTTTTGGTAGCGTGGCAATAAGCGTTGACTGGGTACACAAGTCAGCAATTAAACTGTGATGGCGAGCATATACAGCGATGTTTCGCCGGTGGCCTTGTTGCGCCAGTGCTTGATCTACCCAACCCAACTTTTGCGGCTCACGGTTTTTTATCACCGGCTCTGGACCAAATCCACTGCGATTGAGCCAAATATGTGCTGCCTCAAGGTAGGTGTCGATATCGAGGTGTGTATGGATGCGATGCTGCGCGTCGGCTAGGCAGCAGTAATTATCACGCCACAGGGTACTTTGGTGAAACGAAGCGGGCATCCGAGTAAAGCGGTCAATGGCAATGTCCACTTGCCCATGTTCGAGTTCGCTGAGGGTGACGTCACTGGGGTGAATCAAATCAATTTTAATCCCAGGATAACGGCTCACAACATCCCTAATAAAGGGCACTAACAGTGACGCGACCAGAAATTCATTCGCCATTATGCGAAAGGTATGGCTAACAGTTGTTGGTGTGAATTCATGCTCTTGAGTGGTGATGGCCTGAGCAACATTTAAAAATTGTTCAAGTTGAGGTTTGAGTGCCAGTGCTTTTTCTGTGCACATCATGGTGCTGCCGCTGCGCACCAACAAGGGATCGCAGAACAGATCGCGCAGACGTTTTAGCGCGTTACTCATGGCACTTTGAGTTAACGCCAAGCGGTTTGCAGCAGCCGAAACACTGCGCTCTTCTAACAACACTTGAAGATAAACCAGTAAATTCAGGTCAACTTGCCGTAAGTTCATAATAATTCACATTTGTTGCTTCATAGCTACTGTATCGCAGCACTTTTTATAACGCTAATGTCCACGAAAATAGTCATTATTTCTTTTGGTGATAGCTAGGGTGTGTCGAGCATAATGGTTAATTGATATGGTGGATATAACACTTAATAAAAGGAATTAGATCATGACATTATCCAGACTTATGGGAATATCAGCGCTGTTAGTTGTACCTTGTTTAGCCAATGCTTCTAATTGTGGGGAGCTGGAGGGCAGTTGGCAATTCGTGAGGGGAGAATATTACACTAAGCAGGGTAAAACCGTTGCCAATGCGCCACTAATAAGCAGTGTTAAGGTCATAGCATCAGGGTATTTCAATTACGTGACCCAAAGACAGGGGCAGTTCCACTATGCCGCAGGTGGTCGTTGTGCTATCGAAGATGACAAATTTGTTGAATACGTGGATTACGGCAATATTCCGTCGCTGTTGAATAAAAGATTGGCGTTTGATTATGCGCTCAAAGACAACCAGTGGCACCATCGTCTGTATCAAGATGGTGTGCTTGTTGAATATGAAGTGTGGCGCAAATTACACTGATGATTGTCGGCATGTGATACACATTACATGCTGCGCTAGGTAAGCCACTTATACATAATGAAACTGTCAACATAGCCATATTGCTTGTGATTATATGCACGTGGGATGGTGCCAATAACACTAAACCCAAGCTTTTCCCACAGTGATACAGCGACGGTATTGGTACTAACAACGTTGTTAAACTGCATAGCCAAATAACCTAGCTCTTTGGCTTGGTGCTGTGAATGCTCGCACATTCTTTTTGCCACCCCCCTACCTCGTGAAGCCTCAGCCACCATATAGCCACAATTGCAAATGTGCTTTGATGGCCCCATAGCGTTTGCTTTGAGGTAATAAATTCCTAATACCTGCCCATCTTCTATTAGTGCATAGGACTTGTGAGGGATTTTGCACCACAGTTCATAGGCTTGGTTAATATCCATGTCTGGCTCCAAAGCATAGCTTTGCTGTGCATCAATAATGCTCGAAAAAGTAGGCCAAAAGTCATGAAAGTTTGATTCAGTGATTGCTTTTATCATAATGCTCTCAGGTTTAGGTACGGCGTGAGCATGTGCTCAATGCGTTTGTTAACGAACGTCCAGCAGCTATAACGATAAAGGTACATCAAGGGAAGCGGTATTGATACACATTTCCCGGTAAGACTAATGGGTATAACTAGGTGATCACATACGAGTTGGGAAAATGATCTGCTAACAAGGCAAGATTTCACTTATGCAGTTACTGTACAAAGAAAGATTTTAACGCTGTGAACACGGTATTTAGCACGCTAGGTAGCATATTCACAGCGAGTTTAAATGCAGGGCATGAAAAAGGGGAAGCAAATTAGGCTTCCCCTGAATGAATAGCTATGGATGACGTTATGCGGACTGAACGCCGTAGTCGTCATCCTCTTCGGGCTTCTTTGCTTGGGTCCCACCTGATTGCCCGCGTAAACGTTCAAGCTCAGCTGTGGTCTCAGCCAGGCTGTTCTCCAATTCACTTAGACGACTCTGTGCTGATGTCGCACTTTTAGACAGGCGCTCAAGTGTAGCATTAGAGTTTTGCTTCAAGAATGTAATTTGCTCGCGTAAGCGTTTGTTTTCATCAATTAACTCTTGGTTTTGACTGTCATCTACGGTTTGTTCAGCTACTGGCGCTGGAGGAGCACCGGCATTGAGTTGCTCTTGCAACTCACGCACCTTTTGCTGCAATTGATCGTTGCTTGAGGTCAAACGCTCAATAGTTGAGGCAGAGTTGTTCTTCAAGAAACGCACCTGATCATGCAGTTTAGTGCTAGTTTCTTGTGCCTGTGCAACTTCGGCCTGAGCAGCGACAATCTGCTCTTGCTGTGCCTTATTAGCTTCACGCAACTGACGCATTTCTTCGCGCTGTGTTTCTTGGTGTCGCGCAGCGAGTGCGGTTTGCTCTTTAAGTAGGCTATTTTCTTTACGCAGTTTCTCTAGTTGCGGCTGCTGCTCTGTTTGTTGACCTTGCGCAGCATCAATTTGTGCCTCAAGTTCAGCCTTGCTTTGCTGTAACACGGCAATTTTAGTAACTAAATCGTCATGTTTTTGTTCGAACTCATCACGCTGCTTGCTAACTGTCGCAAACTCACTATCAAATTCATCAATACGTTTTTGCAATGCGGTAATTTGCTCATCGCCACCTGCGCTGAGCGTTTGAATTTCTTGCTGTGCTTTTGCTAACGCTGCTTTAGTCGTTTCAAGTTCTTGATTCTGCGTATCAATAGCTTGTTGTTTAGCACTAATATCGGCTAATAACTTAGCATTCTCTTCACTTAACTGTTGCTGAGCTTGCTGCAGGGCGACTACTTGTTCATCAGCACCCGATTGCGCTTGGGTGAGCTGCTCTTGGGCTTTGGCAAGCTGCTCTTGTTGCTTCTCAAGCTGTTGGGCTTGGGTTTCAATTTGTTTTTGAGCTGCGTCAAATTGTTGTGCAAGCGCTTGCTTTTGTTCATCAAGTTGCGCATTCTCCTGCTGTAACGTACTCAGCTGCTCATCAGCGCCAGATTGGGCTAATGCGAGTTGCTCTTTGGCCTTTTCTACAATGCGTTGTTGTTTCGTTATTTCAGCGCTTTGTTGTTCAATTTGCTGTTGAGCATTGGTTACTTGCTCACTAAGCGAAATGTTCTGTTCATCGAGCTGAGTAATCTCTTTTTGCAGGGCTGATACTTGCTCTTGTGCGCCGCTTTGCGCTAACGCTAATTGTTCCTTAGCGGTATCAAGTAACCTTGTTTGTTTATCGATTTGCTTAGTTTGTTGCTCAATTTGCTGTTGTGCAACGGTGACTTGCTCATTCAATGACGAGTTTTGCTCGCCCAGCGTTTTATTTTCGCTCTGCAGAGCTGCAAGTTGTTCGTCAGCACCAGAGCGGGCTAATTCAAGGTGCTCTTGAGCTGTTTCAAGTTGCTGTTGTACTTGAGCTACTTTTTGAGTTTGTAACGCTAACTGCTGCTCGGTGGCTGTAACTTTGTCACTGAGGCTATCATTTTGCTCGCTAAGCTGGTCATTTTCCCCTTTGAGTGCTGCTAGTTGTGCACTCGCTTCCTCTTGCGCTTTGCTATGTAGCTCTTGGCTTTGAGAGAGTTTTTGTTGCTCTTGCTGCAACTGGTTAGTGAGCGTTTCAACTTGCTTTTGCGCTGAGTCTAGTTGTTGTTGAACCTGAGCTTCTTGCTCCGTTAACTGTTCACACTGGGCCTGAAGAGCCGCAGTTTGTTCGTTACTTTGAGTTTGTACATGTTGAAGCTGCTGTTGTGCGTCAGCAATTTGCTGCTGATAGGCTTCTAATTGTTGCGCTTGTTCCTGCATCTGTTGTTCGGATGCGGTCACTTTTTGGCTCAGGCCTTCGCTTTGCTCAACTAATTGATCACAACGTTGTTGTAGCTCAGAGGTTTTCTCATTACTTTGTGCTTGAGCCTGTTGTGCATCGCTAAGCTGTTGTTGATATGACTCAAGCTGTTGCTCTTGCGATTGGATTTGGTTTTGAGATGCCTCTACTTTGGCTGCAAGCTGTGAATTTTGTTGTTGTAACTCTTCGCTTTGTTGTTGCAGTGACGCAATTTGCCCCTGGCTTTGAGTTTGGGCTTGCGCTAATTGTTGCTGATATTGTTCAAGTTGCTCAGCTTGCTCATTAATTTGTTGCTCAGCAGTTGTTACTTGCTCAGTTAATGCTGAATTCTTAGCACTTAACTCTTCACATTGTTGCTGTAGTGCAGCCGCTTGAGCATCACCATTAGCTAGCGCGTCATTGAGCTGTTGTTGAGCCTGGGCTAACTGTTGCTGTTGGCGTTCAAATTCTTCTGTTTGCGCAGAAATTTTCTGCTCGGCTTGTGCTAATTGCTCACTGAGGGCCTGGTTTTTGGCGCTCAGTTCATCACATTGTTGTTGCAATGACGCGGCGCGTTCATCGCCTTGTTCAAGCGCTTTACTTAGCTGCTCCTGAGTGTCAGTTAACTCTTGGCTTTGGCTTTGCAGTTGCTGTGCTTGAGCCGTCAGTTGCTGCGTCGCTTCATCAATTTGCTCACTCAGACTGCGGTTTTGGTCACTCAGTTCGCTGCACTGTTGCTGTAAAGCCGAGGTTTGCTCACCACTATCTGCTAGAGCCTGTTCCAACTGTGCCTTGGCATCAGCTAGAGCTTGTTGTTGCTCGGCAAGTTGCTGCGTTTGATCCGCTACCTGTTGTTGCGCTTGTTCAATTTGAGCGCTCAACTGAGTATTTTGTTCGCTAAGCTCGTCGCATTGTTGTTGCAGTTGTGCTGTTGTACTTTGAGCTTCCGCCTGTGCTTGCTCAAGTTGCGTTTGCGCTTGGGTTAACTGTTGCTGTTGTTGCTCTAACTGCTGAGCTTGTTCTTTGAGTTGTTGCCCTGAGGTTTCAACTTCAGAGCTAAGCGTCTGGTTTTGCTCTTTTAGCGCAATACACTCTTGTTGCAGGGAAGACGCTTTTTCGTCACCCTCAGCGAGTGCTTTTTCAAGCTCTTGTGTGGTAGTGGCAAGTTGTTCTTGTTGTTGCTCAAGCTGCTGTGTTTGTGATTCAAGTTTTTGTTGCGACTGTGCGACTTCGTCCGCCAAGGTCTTATTGTGCTCACTGAGCTGTTCACATTGACTTTGCAGCTCGGTAATTTGTTGTTCGCTTTGCGCCTTTGCCTGCTCAACAAGGTCTTGTGAGCTTGATAGTTGCTGCTCTTGTTGTGCTAGTTGGTTTGCTTGAGTATCAATCTGCTGTTGACGTGCATTGATACGTTCACTGAGCTCTTCATTTTTTTGTAGCACTTCTTCATATTTTTGCTGCAGCTGTTCTAGGCTTTGTTTTACAGCATGCTCGGACTGGATAACTTGTTGAAGGTGCGCTTGAACAGGGGCGACTTGAGCGCGCGCGTATGCTTCGCTTTGCGCTCTGAATGCTTCCATGAACTGATCAGAAAATTGCATATCGCCATTACCTGATGGGTTTGGCGCTCCTGTGGGCATAGACGGCATGAATGACGCGGGGGACTGCATATGCATTTGTTGCATCTGCATGGGTTGCTGAGCTGTTTCTTGCGGGCGCGCCGAACGGTCTTCACTGCGCCATAATCGGTAATGTTCTAATATAGCTTGGCGGTCACCGTCTACATGTCGCAACAGTACCTCTAACGTAATAGGCTTCCCTTGACGATGTAGTTCGTCACAAACAGCCTTGATTTCGCTATATTGAGTCATCAACCTATCCTCCCAACAGATATTTAGGATAGCATTAAAACAGCCACTAGGCAGCGTATCTAATAAAAAAATTCGAGCCAAGAATGCGGTGGCAGATAATAATTACTATTTTAGTTGTAGATTTGTCCCTAAAGATACAGGTTTAATCATACTACGAGAAATTGGTATTACACAATGCTAACAATTGATTTAAATGAAAATAAACAGCTAGTTATCATAGAAAAGTATGATCTTACTCCAAAAGATCAACAAGTGTTGATTAAAGTGCATGCTAGCGCGGTTAATCGCGCCGATCTTTTACAGCGAAAAGGGCTCTACCCGCCACCCGTAGGAGACAGCGATATTTTGGGCTTAGAAGCAGCGGGGGAGATAGTTGCTGTGGGCGATGGAGTGAGCTCAAAGTTACTAGGTAAGCGGGTTATGGCGTTGTGCGCTGGTGGTGGATATGGCGAATATGTGTGCGTGCACTACGAGCATTGCATTGACTTGCCACCGTCCTATTCATATGAAATGGGAGCGGGTTTTTGTGAAGTGTTTTTCACCGCTTTTGACGCACTTCGCCAGTCCCCTGAGTTTGGCCGCCCTCATACTTTACTCGTACACGCAGGAGCCAGTGGTGTAGGCACCGCAGCAATCATATTAGCAAAGCGCCTTGGAGCACGCGTGGTGGCGACTGTAGGCAATCAAGCAAAGCGTGAGGCATGTGAAGCTTTGGGCGCTGATGTGGTGATTAACTATAAAGAACACAATTGGTGCGACTATTTAAAAGCGCAAGACATTAAGATTGATCTGGTTATTGACCCTATAGCAGGTGAGTATATACGTCAGGATATCGAGGTTATGGCGATGGATGGCACTATTGTTATTCTTGCAATGTTAGGTGGGCGTTATTGCGAAAAGCTGGATATGGCTAAAGTGCTAGCGAAACGTGTGCGAGTAATTGGCTCCACTTTACGAAATCGCTCTATCTCTTATAAATCTAAATTGGTCCAAGACTTAACGAGTCAATTTGGCCCTGAGATACAGCAGGGGCTTATAAAACCCGTTATTGATTCTATTTACTCATGGCGAGATGTTGAGCAAGCGCACCAACGATTAGAGAATAATGAAAATATAGGCAAAGTGATTTTACAGCACGATTAGTTGGTAGTATCAGTTATACATAAAGCAAAAAGGCCAGCAATGCTGGCCTTTTGTATTGTTCGGGGCTTTTACATCACACGCATGCCCGGTTTAGCACCGTCATGTGGTTCGAGGATGTAAATTTCGTCTTTGCCAGGACCTGCAGCAAGCACCATACCTTCTGACATACCAAAACGCATCTTACGCGGCTTCAAGTTAGCCACCATAACCGTTAATTTGCCAATCAACTGCTCAGGGCTATAAGCTGACTTAATACCTGCAAATACTTGGCGTTGTTGCCCACCTAAATCAAGCGTCAATTTAAGCAATTTGTCTGCTTTTTCAACGTGTTCAGCATTAACAATTTTCGCTACACGAAGGTCTACTTTGGCGAAATCATCAAACTCGATTTCATCTGCAATCGGATCTTTTTCTACTTCACCGTTTGACTCCATTGCAGCCCCCCCTTGAGTTTGTGGTGCAAGGCTTTCTTTTGATTCTTCAAGCATGGCGTTCACTTTGTCCATTTCTACACGTTGCATTAGCGCTTTAAATTTATTGATAGAGTGGTCAACAAGCGGCGCATCTACTTTGTCCCATGCTAGTTCGTCATTTAAGAACTCGCTTACGTTTGCCGCCATGGCTGGCAAAATAGGACGCAAGTAGGTCATTAGGATCTTAAATAGGTTTAAGCCAACACTGCACACTTCGTGCGCTTGCTCAAGTGTGTTCTCATCTTTAGCAAGTACCCACGGCGCTTTGGCATCAATGTATTGGTTTGCTTTATCGGCTAGGGCCATGATTTCGCGAACAGCGCGTGAGTACTCACGATTTTCATAATGTGCAGCGATGCTCTGGCGCGCGGCTGCAAATTGTGCAACCAGCTCTGGCTCGGCGTTTGTCGCGCTAAGTTTGCCATCGAATTTCTTAGTGATGAAACCGGCACAACGACTGGCGATGTTAACAACCTTACCTACTAAGTCTGAATTCACACGTTGTGCGAAATCTTCCAAGTTTAAGTCAAGGTCAGTGATACCGCTTCCTAGTTTCGCTGCAAAGTAGTAGCGCAGATATTCAGGGTTTAGGTGCTCAAGATAGGTGCGCGCTTTGATGAATGTGCCTTTAGACTTAGACATCTTGGCGCCATTGACGGTAACGAAACCATGGGCAAAGACGTTAGTTGGTTTTCTAAAATCAGCACCTTCTAACATTGCAGGCCAGAAAAGACTGTGGAAATAAATAATATCTTTACCGATGAAATGGTACAGCTCAGCATCTGAATCTTTTGACCAAAATGCATCGAAATCAATACCAGATTTGTCACATAGGTTTTTAAAGCTGGCCATGTAACCAATTGGCGCATCTAGCCAAACGTAGAAGTATTTGCCCGGAGCACCTGGTATTTCGAAGCCAAAGTATGGAGCATCACGACTGATATCCCATTGCTGCAGACCGTCTGCAAACCATTCGTCAAGCTTGTTAGCCATTTCATCTTGAATAGAACCCGAGCGTAACCACTCTTTTAACATGCCTTCAAACGCCGGTAAGTCGAAGAAGTAGTGCTCCGAGTCACGCAGTACTGGCGTTGCTCCAGACATGGCAGAACGTGGCGACTTCAATTCGGTAGGCGCATAGGTTGCACCACATACATCGCAGCTATCGCCATTTTGGTCTTCGGCGTCACAGCTTGGACATGTACCTGTTACAAAGCGATCCGGTAAGAAAATTTCTTTTTCTGGGTCAAAAAGTTGCGAAATAGTACGCTTTTTGATGTAACCACCTTCGTTAAGACGGTTATAGATAAGCTCACTGAGTGCTTTGTTTTCATCTGAGTGGGTACTATGGTAGTTGTCGAATTCAATATTGAAGTCAGCAAAGTCACGTTGGCGCTCGACGCTTACATTTGCCACCATTTGCTCAGGTGTGATCCCTTGCTTTTGGGCATTGAGCATGATTGGCGTGCCGTGAGCATCGTCAGCACATACATAGTATGCTTCATGGCCTTGCGATTTTTGAAAGCGTGCCCAGATATCAGTTTGAATATACTCTAATAAATGACCTAAGTGTGTTGGCCCATTAGCATAAGGTAGGGCGCTAGTGATGAGAATTTTTCTCTTAGTCATAGGATGCTCATTCCATCTCAAATACGATTTCCCAAGCAAACCACGCTTTTGTCGCAGCAGCGAGCAATAAGATTGTCCACTTGGGTGAATAGACTGGTGTTAATGCCCCGAATGTTACATAATTTGGCGGCATATTTCATTACGCTTCTTTAAATATTTACGCAGTTAATTATGTTTGGATTTGGTTCTGGCAAAAAGCCGTCGTTGTTTTCAAAATCATCAAGCCAACAATGGCAGTCTCAGTATCAACAACATTTGGCTGGCTATCGCAGCACTGCTTTACCTGTTGGCGTGCCCAAAGAAGCGGTTCAACGCACAAGTAATGAGCACACCTGTGAGTTGGTGATGCCTTTTGCATGTGCGCAAGAAGCGCCTGCTTTATCGCAGTTCCTTAGTGCATGTTTGCAACGAGACGTTGCGGTTTCAATTAGCGTCAAGCTCACCGGCGCAGCCAAATTCGCGCACATTAAGCACATTATTCTGGTTGCCTCTGGTAAAGGGGGGGTAGGAAAGTCGACATGTGCGGTTAACTTGGCGTTGGCACTTAAACATGAAGGTGCCAAAGTTGGCATTTTAGATGCCGATATTTATGGCCCTTCCATACCTTTGTTGCTTGGATTACAACAACAAAAACCACACGCAGCAGATGATAGAAGCTTGTTGCCTATGGAGCAACACGGCATCAAGGCCCAATCAATAGGCTTTTTAGTAGATCCAGACGACGCCACAGTATGGCGCGGCCCGATGGCGTCGCAAGCCCTGATGCAATTGCTTAATGAGACACAATGGGGTGAGCTTGATTATTTGATTGTAGACATGCCACCTGGGACTGGCGATATTCAATTGACCATGTCGCAAAAGGTACCAGCTTCAGGAGCATTGATTATTACCACGCCACAAGACTTAGCCCTGGCAGACGCCCAAAAAGGGGTGGCGATGTTTAATAAGGTGAACGTGCCGATTATCGGTTTAGTAGAAAACATGAGCCAATTTGAGTGTCCGCACTGCCATGAGTCGAGCTCAATTTTTGGTGCTGATGGCGCGGCGAAACTAGCGCAGCGTTATGGGGTACCAATACTGGCCGAATTGCCGCTCGCTATCGCTATTCGTGAGTGTTCCGAGCAAGGTGGTGATTTAGCACAACAACACACTTCTTTAGCAGAGCATTTTTCTATGGCAGCGCGCGTATGCGCAAGCCAATTATATTATCAAGAAGGCGCTCAAAGCAGCGTTGAAATAATTATAACGGACGACTAACCATGCGTTTATCAGACACCCATATAAAAGAATACCTACGCGATGAGCGTATTGTTATTACACCCGAGCCAAGCGAGCAAATGATTTCAGGCGTGAGTGTAGATTTGCGTTTAGGTAACAAATTCAGAGTGTTCCAAGATCACCGCGCACCCTATGTTGATTTGAGTGGCCCCAAAGAACAGCTCAATGCTGCGATGGAGTCCATCATGAGTGATGAAATCACAATAGGAGAGGGTGATGCCTTTTTCTTGCACCCAGGGGAATTGGCGTTAGCGATGACCTATGAGTCAGTCACTTTGCCTGCTGATATCGTGGGTTGGTTAGATGGCCGTTCATCACTGGCACGATTGGGTTTGATGGTGCACGTGACTGCGCATCGCATCGATCCAGGTTGGTCGGGTAACATCGTATTAGAGTTTTATAACTCTGGAAAACTTCCACTAGCACTGCGCCCGAATATGAAAATTGGAGCAATGAGTTTTGAAACGCTTTCAAGTCCAGCTGAGAAGCCTTACAACGCCCGTGAAGATGCAAAATACAAAGGGCAAAATAGTGCCCTCGCCAGTCGCATTGGTGATGAGGGACAGCAATAAAAATCCGATAGCGCGTATCGCTAGGCGTTTCTTTGCTGGCTTAACGAATGTCCAAGTTGGGTAAAATACTGGCTAAAACACGGGGCAAGTAATTTTGCCTCGTTGGCTGTTGGGAACACGCCAAGCTTGGCTAGCTTACTGCGCTTCGTGCCACTGACGAGATAGTGGTTTTTCAGTGCATTGGCTTGAATATAATGTTCGAAGGCTCTTGCGGCGAGCTCTTCAGGCATTGCAAAGTACAGTTGTTTTGCAGCGCTATCCACCGCTGCGCTCCTTTGCACGTAATCAGAACTTTGCTTTGCTGATGAGTCTAAAAACAGGTGCCGAAATAGTACTAGAAGCGGCTCATTGAGCGGATGCTCACGGTAATCTTGGCGGGTTAACCACAATTTGCTTGCAAATGATTTTGCACTGACTTTGTGTTGAAATAAAAAAGGACAGATGTAGTGGTCAAATGCGTGCCACCACTCATGCGCCAAAGCGCCACTACCTGCATGTTTAGCCAAAGCAAGGGTGCGCGTTGCGCCGTGATAATGGGCTTGTACGCCTAATTGCCCACCTTGACCAAATGCTAACGTGAGTGTTTCGCGAAGTCCTATTACCTGAGGCGGAATGCACAGTATCTGTGTTAAATCTGCCAGCGCGTCATAGATGAGGTTAGCGCCATGCTGACGCTCTTCTTTTGTTACCCACCGACCTACTGAGATTGCTTTAAGGCCAAATGTGCTGCGCACCTCAGTAAAGTCGACATCCACAGAGAACCGATAATCTGGCCCATTGCGGTATTTATAAGCCATCAACTGCGTCATAGTTGATATCGTGTTTTTACATCAGCTGGCATGTGTTGCGTTTGCACCTTCACAAAGCCATCAAGAAGTACGCGCAAAGGTTGCGCATCAAGTCGCTCCAAGTATTCCAAACAATAAGCAGTCGCTTCCAAAGTAGAGAGACTGTGTTCGCGATTGGCTTTGCGAATGGCGTAACGAGATGCTGGCACCTGAGCAAAACTCAGTGCATTGAGGCTATGTAACCACGGGTTTTGCTGCCAAATTCGATGCACTTTGCCCCACGTGCCGTCTATGACAATAAGGTGTTTTATTTGTGTTTTAGCTGCATTATCGAGGTGCTCGAGGGGGAGCGCATTATCGCAAGGGTATAGCAGTGCACAGTGCTGTGGTAAGAGCGCTTGAACGTCTGTGAAATCGTCAGGGAATTCGCCGACACAAATGCGTAACTTATTGAGTGATAAGCCTAATAGAGGCACTGTGCTTTTGGCTTGACTGGTTTCATGAGGATGCTGTAAGACCCATACGCAGGTCTGATTAGCAACATGCTGCACATGTTCACACACACAGGAGGTTGTTGGATAATTGCATGTTGAGCACACCGTGCGAGCCATAGTGGACACCTAAGTCAGAGTCTGTGTAGTGCATTGTAATAGCTTTAGCTATTTGCTCCAAGGTATCCATTTGCTATTCTCATAGATAGACAACATATTAATAACTGAAGGAAGTAAGCTGCATGGAAATAAAAATAGACGACTCTGCACTGATTGCGATGCAAGGTTTGTTGGGTGATCAATTTGCCGATACGCTGGAATTTTGCTTCAGTGAATTCACGCGACTCCACGGTGAGTTTGAGCAAAGTCTAAATACGGATCAGAATGAAGCGATCCGCAATATTCATAGTTTGAAGTCAAATGCAGCGCAATTTGGTGCAATCACGTTGGCAGAAACTGCACGCGAAATAGAGCATGGCCTTACTAAAGGAGAGTCACAGCAATTACAGCCGTATATTGACGCGCTCCCCAATGCTATCGAGCAAAGTATTGTGCACATGAAACAATGGCATCAAAGTTGAAATTAATTCATAGATAACCGGTTAACTTATATAGCAATTTACCTCTTTGCCCGATAATCTAGCTGAACACGATGCACAAGGGGTAAAGCATGTCTGATATATTAAAAAGTCGAAAGCTACACGGGGTTTGTTACGATATTCGCGGTCCAGTTTTGCGTGCTGCAAAGGCGATGGAAGACGAAGGCCAAAAAGTACTTAAATTGAATATTGGTAACCCAGCGGCCTTTGGCTTTGAAATGCCCGAAGACATGCACAAAGACATCATTCGCAATCTCAGTGCAGCGCAAGGGTATTGCGACTCAAAGGGTCTTTATTCTGCCCGTGTTGCTGTCTATCAACATTACCAGCAACGCGGCTTACATAACCTCAGCATTGACAACATCTTCATTGGTAATGGCGTCAGTGAACTTATCCAAATGGTGACCCAAGGTCTTATCAATAATGATGATGAGATTTTGATCCCCGCACCAGATTATCCACTTTGGAGTGCCTGCGTGACCCTCGCCGGCGGTAAAGCCGTGCATTATCGCTGTGACGAAGAGCAGGACTGGTTTCCCGATATTGCAGATATTCGCAGTAAAATTACCTCAAGAACTAAAGCGCTGGTATTAATTAATCCAAACAATCCAACGGGTGCCGTATACAGCAATGCCTTGTTGTTGGAACTTATCGCCATTGCCAGAGAGCACAATCTGTTGCTGTTGAGTGACGAAATTTATGAAAAAATTCTGTACGACGATGTGCAACATTGCTCAATTGCGTCTTTGTGTGATGATGTGCCGATTATTACCTTTAACGGCTTAGCAAAAACCTATCGCGCAGCGGGCTTGCGCATTGGTTGGATGGTCTTGAGCGGACCAACTAATCGTATGACCGATTTGATCCAAGGTTTAGATATGCTGGCATCAATGCGTTTGTGTGCCAACGTGCCTTCGCAGTACGCGGTGCAGCAGGCGCTTGGGGGAGTCCAGTCCATTGATGCGTTAATTCAACCCGGTGGGCGGTTATACGAGCAACGCAATATCGCGTGGCAAGGCTTGAATGACATTGAAGGCATAAGCTGTGTTAAGCCCAAAGGAGCCTTATACGGCTTTGCCAAGGTCGATACCAAGCGTTTCAACATTACCAATGATGAAACCATGGTGTATGACTTACTAACACAGGAGAAAATCTTGCTGGTCCATGGTCGAGGTTTCAATTGGCCTGAGCCAGATCATTTCCGCATCGTGTTCCTCCCCCACAAAGACGAGTTAGAGCCTGCGATGCAGCGTATTGGACGTTTTTTTGATAGATATAAACAAGCGTGAACGAGCATCAAACTAGGGGAACTATGACTCATTGGCTCCTTGGTGCTTCAGCAATGATTGCTTTTGCTGGCAACTCACTGCTAAATCGAGAAGCGCTTGCGGGCCAGCACATAGATCCATCTAGTTTTGCGTTTATTCGCCTAGCCAGTGGTGCGTTGGCCTTAGTGCTGTTGCATCTTTTTTATTTCAAGCGCGCCTCGAACAGGGAACAGATGCCTGATGCACAACACGGTGTGTCTTGGTGGGGGGCTGTCGCCCTTGTGACCTACATGCTGGGGTTTTCGTTTGCGTATGTTCAACTCGACGCAGGCATGGGGGCATTACTGTTATTTAGTGCCGTGCAATTCACTATGATTTTATTTGCTGTGGCAGTGGCCAAAGAGCGCTTCACATACTGGCAATGGTGTATGTTGGTGATTGCGTTTGCGGCGTTTACTTTGCTGGTTAATCCACAAACAACGGGCACTAGCGTCGTCGGGTCGTTATTGATGATTGTTGCTGGCATTGCTTGGGGTGTCTATAGCATTGTCGGCAAACAGGGTGATCCACAAAAATCGACGCTTATTCATTTTGTCCGAGGTACCTTTGTGCTGATACCACTTGCGTGTTTAATGTGGTTTATTAGCGGCTCTGTAGTCGTTACACATCATGGAGTTGTGCTGGCGATTATATCAGGTGTTGTCACATCTGCTTTTGGCTACAGCCTGTGGTATGCGGTAGTAAAGAAAATCGCTACAAGTCAAGCAGCTATCATGCAATTGAGTGTGCCGCCAATCGCTTTGGTGCTGGGATCCTTGCTGTTGGCAGAGCGCCTAAGTATCGATGCGATTATTATCAGCACGGTACTGCTAGGCGCGATACTTGGCTTTACTATAGCGCGACAGCGATATTAAGAAACGTTACAAATATTATCAACATAGCGCTGATATAAGGCATCTAAATGTGAAAGAATATGCGCTTTGCCACCAAGTTCGGCATTGTTGATGGCATCAGCGATAGCGTCTATGTTTTGCGACTTCTGCATCATTGTAGCCATTTCAATATGGCTGATATGCCAAGGTTCAGCAGCAACCCCACCTCTGTATTCTCGATACGGTCTAAAAAAGCCATAGTCATTTAAATACTCATCGAGCCAAGCATTGAGTCGTGCAAAAGGGCCTGTTTCACCATACTCATCGCTACTTAATTGCAATTCGTAGTCAGCTGCCACTGCATTGGTATCCCAAACATCCATATCTGTTCCAAAATGATGGCGACTAGCGCCCGGCAGTGCCGAGTAGAGCATAATCGCTTCAATGCACTGTTGTTCGGATAATCGGGTGAGATCAACGCGTTCATTATTGCCATCAAACACTGGGCGTAGGCCAAAAAACTTGTTGTTCCAAATCATCCGTTGACGCTCAAATGAACGAAATGAAGAGGCAATTGCCAAGGCAATGCCATCAGCCTTGGCATGGCGTTGCATGCGTGCGAGGTCATTTGTAACCTCTTTATGGACAAGTAGTTGACCAAATGCAGTTAAATGCTCTTCACTTCGGCCCGTGGCGCATAGTGCCAAATTCATGTTAATAGCTGCCTTAAAATGCCTTCATAAATGAGCGCTAAGTTTTCTAGGTCTTCACAACTAACACATTCATCGACTTGGTGAATGGTGGCATTACGAGGACCAAGTTCAATGACCTTTGCGCCTGTAGGAGCAATGAAGCGACCATCGGAAGTGCCCCCACTGGTCTGTAGCTCAGCGCTGTAACCGAGTTGTTCATGAATTGCGTTTTGAACCGCGTCAATGAGCTCGCCAGGTTCGGTGATAAAGGGCTGGCCGTTATGAATCCAAGATAAGTCATAGGTGATCTTGTGTTGCTCTAGCATTGCAACGACACGTTCTTGAATCTGTTGCGCGGTTAACTCGGTACTGTAGCGAAAGTTAAACTGCACTTCGAGATCTCCGGGGATCACATTGCCTGCCCCCGTCCCAGCATGAATATTGGAAATCTGCATACTCGTTGCGGGAAAGAATTCGTTGCCTTGGTCCCATTGCTCTGAACACAGGGCCTGTAAAAAGCCGCTGGATTGGTGCACAGGATTATTAGCCAAGTGAGGGTAGGCAACATGGCCTTGTTTTCCTTTGACTGTTAAAAACGCAGTGAGGGAGCCTCTGCGGCCATTTTTTACTACGTCTGCAAGTTTGTCAGTTGATGAAGGCTCACCAACAATGCACATGTCGATTTTCTCGTTACGTGCTTCAAGGGTGTCAATAACACGTGTTGTGCCGTTGATAAACGGGCCTTCCTCATCAGAGGTGATTAAAAATGAGATGGACCCTTTATGCTGTGGATATTTGGCAACAAATCGTTCTGTAGCAACGACCATGGCAGCTAAAGAACCTTTCATATCAGCAGCACCCCGACCGTGGAGGTAGCCATTATCTTCTATGCCAGCGAAGGGAGGGAAGCGCCACTTTGACTCATCACCTGTTGGCACAACATCGGTGTGTCCTGCAAAGCATACGTTTGGCTTTTGCTCACCTCTGCGTGACCAGGTGTTCAACGTATCAACGAAGAACATAGGCTCATTCTTAAAGCCAACTTTGGCGAGGCGCTCAGCGATGACATGTTGGCAGCCTGCGTCTTTTGGGGTTACCGACTCGCGGCGAATGAGTTCTTTTGCAAGATCTAACACATCACTCATAATTTGCCTTAGGCGCCCAGTGCGTCATAGTCGGCGGCTTTGTAGCCAATTAATGCAGTATTGCCGCTGAGCAAGATAGGGCGTTTAATAATAGCGGGTGACTCGAGCATGAGTGCGATAGCGGATTCTTTATTCAGCGACTGCTTTTGCTCATCAGTGAGTTGACGATAGGTTGTGCCACGTTTGTTGACCATAGCTTCCCAACCGAAAAGCGCTTCTAACTGACACAATAGTTGTTCATCAAGGCCGTCTTTGCGGTAGTCATGGAACGTAAAAGCGTGATGAGTACTTTCGAGGTGTTTTTTAGCTTTTTTGATGGTATCGCAGTTACTAATACCGTACATAGTTGTTGTCATAATGAAATTCGTTTTCGTTAGCTGATAAATAGAAGACTGTCACCGGCTTCAACCTGCTGATGACTAAATAATACATTTTTGGATGTTGGACAATTGGCAACAATGATAGCGACCATAGGCATAGATTGAAACTGTCGCAAGTCAAAATACGCGAGCTCTTCACCTTTGGTAACACGCGTTCTATTTATGTGGGTGAATTTAGCTTTGTTGCAGATAGATTCTTGCTCGTGACTAATGTGGACCAGGATCTCCGAACCATTGTTTGCTTTAAATCGCCATTGCTTCATCGCGCAGTTCACTTCAATCAAGTAACCATCAACAGGCGCTAATAGTTTGTGGCTACGCATATCGATACAGATGCCCGGGCCTAACAATCCAAGGGCGATTAGTTGCGCTTTACACGACGCTAAGGGATGAATTGCACCAGAGGCAGGGGCATAAATCACCTCACTGAGAGGTACATCGCTGGCGATACAAAACTGAGCGCTGGTATTCATGAACGCACCGAATATCCTTCTTTTTTCAGGGAGTTCATAGCGTTTTTAGCTTCTTTGCGTTTTACCAAAATATAGTCAGTGTCGAATGTAGAAATCGCGAAAATCGGAATGTTTGCGCTGGCTAGTACGCCAGAGATGTTGGATAAAATCCCAGTGAGTGAAAACCCTAGCGGACCAAGGACTTCAAATGCCACCCATCCTGGTTCTTGCTCTAAGCTGTCGAGTTCGATGTCACTATTGCAGACAATAGATAGCTCATCAGCAGTTTTACCCACAAAATACACTTCACTTTTGAAAATGACGGGTGGAATGTCCGACGAACTATCAAAACTATGAATAGTAAAATCATGCGGGAGTAATTGCAGCGTTTGTTTAGCCATGAAGTTCCCCTTTCTTGTTCTTAATTTATACCTAAGATGCGCTTAATGATCCACTTTAAGTTGCCCACAATTGCTGTGGATAAAGTTGGGGTTATGCTGCTATTTTCTTTCTAAGATATTGATATATAGATACTAATCATTTCTGGGTGATAAATGTGCAAGGTGCTTTTAATTTGCAGACTAAAGAGGCACGTCATCAGACGTGCCTCAAAGAGTTTATCGACAGGCTTATATTTGTGAGGCTTGCTCCGCCTGTATCGCAGTTAATGCAATGGTATAGACGATATCGTCCACTAATGCACCACGACTGAGATCGTTAACGGGCTTGCGCATCCCTTGCAGCATAGGGCCTATACTCACAAGTTCAGCACTTCGCTGTACCGCCTTATACGTTGTATTCCCAGTATTAAGGTCAGGGAAGATAAACACCGTTGCTTGACCAGCGACAGGGCTATTTGGCGCCTTTTTGCGCGCCACGTTTTCCATGATTGCAGCGTCGTACTGAAGTGGACCATCAATGACCAAATCAGGGCGTTTTTCCTTGGCAAGCTCAGTTGCTTTGCGCACTTTTTCAACATCGGCACCGGCGCCAGAACTCCCTGTGCTGTAACTGATCATGGCAACACGAGGCTCAATACCAAAAGCCTGCGCCGAATCGGCCGATTGAATGGCGATGTCCGCTAATTGCTCTGCAGTTGGGTCTGGGTTAATCGCACAGTCGCCATACACCAACACTTGATCTGGTAACAGCATAAAGAATACTGAAGATACCAACGATGAACCAGGTGCCGTTTTAATTAATTGCAACGGGGGGCGAATGGTATTCGCAGTAGTATTAACCGCACCAGAAACCAAACCATGAACCTCATTTTGAGCCAGCATCATGGTGCCTAGCACCACGTTATCTTGGAGCATTTCTTCTGCAACTACGGCGGTTAAACCTTTGTTTTTGCGCAACTCGACCATAGGTTCTACATAGTTGAGTCGGATCTCATTTGGGTCAACTAAACGCATGTGTTTATTGAGTTCGACCCCTTGTTGTTCAGCAATGCGTTTGATTTCGTTGGGGTCGCCAATAAGTACAGTATCCGCAATGCCGCGCTCGCCACATATCGCCGCCGCTTTAATGGTGCGAGGCTCTTCACCTTCAGGTAAAACGACCGTTTTCTTTGCTTTACGGGCCTTGTCCGTCAACAAATAACGAAATGCTGGTGGCGACAGTTTACGGGTTTTCTGTGATTGCTGGGCGAGGCTATCAAGCCAATCCGAATCAATGTAGGTAGCGTTGTGCGCCTTAACCTTATCGATACGCTGCTCATCATCGCAAGGTACTTCTAGGTTGAAGTTGTGTAACAGCAACGAGGTGCGCCACGTATCGTGTTTGGTTGCCAAAATTGGTAAGCCAGTTTGTTCCATTGCTTGATGGCATAGCTCCATTATGCGTGGCTCAGGCTCGATACCGCCGGTTAACAGTATCGCGCCTATCTTTGTCCCATTCATAGCGGATAAGCAACCGGCTACAAGTACATCAGAACGATCGCCAGGTGTAACCAGTAATACCCCCGGAGAGATGTGATTTAGTAAGTTTGATACGGTACGGGCACAAAATGTAACGCGGCGCAGACGGCGGTGCATCAAATCACCTTGGTGAATGACTCTGGCATCAAGGTATTTAGCAAGATCGATGCCCCGTGGGGCGACCAATTCAAAGTCCCATGGGATAGTCCCTAAAAGTAGAAACGGGTGCTTTCTAAATAGGGGCATTGAAGCTAAGCGATTGATCTCATTTTCAAGCATGTCCGGGTTGAACTGCTCGACAAGATCAGCGCGTGCACGGCCTTGTTCATCTAAGGGCGCATTCACTTTGTTAAAAATACAACCGAGTACACGCTGGTGGCCTATGCCGCCAAAATATCCCGCCGCAATTTCCAGTTTGTCTTCAAGCTCTTCAATAGTGTCGTTACTTGGCGTAATGACAAAGACAATATCGGCGCCAAGAGTTTGCGCTATCTCCCTATTAACTCGACCTGCATAGGGTTGGTTACGCGTTGGTACGAGTCCTTCGATGATGGCAATTTCATCTTCTTTGATGCCACTTTCGAAGCGTTCAACGATTTCTTCGAGTAGGGTATTGCCATGGCCATTGCCAATCATATTCTCAGCATAATGTAACGAAAATGGCTCTGGTGGGTTGATACCTGAACCCGTTTTTACAATCGCCGTGGATTTTTCAGGACCTGTCTCGCCGCGGCGCGGCTGCGCAATGGGTTTAAAAAAATTAACTTTCAGCGCTTTTTCTTCCAACGCGCGCACAAGTCCAACTGATACCGATGTTAAGCCAACACCAGTGGAAACGGGGATAAGCATGATGCGACGAGACATTTTAAAGCTCCTTCGCTAATCGTGCTGCGTCCTGGCAAATCATCCATTCTTCATTGGTTGGGATAACCATGGCTTTGATGTTGCTGTCGGCTGTGGTGATCACACCCATATTGCCAAAGCGGGCTTCGGTATTTTTCTGTGGGTCTAATTGCCAGCCAAGGAAACTCAAATGTGTCAGTACTTTGGCACGAATGATGTCAGAGTTTTCGCCAATTCCACCGGTGAATACCAATACATCTAAACCTGATAGTGGCACGAGGTAAGCGGCGATTTGTTTGGCCAGACGATAACAAAAAATGTCCAGCGCCAATGTAGCTTGAGTATTCCCCTCAAGATGAGCTTCTTCGATAGTGCGGCAGTCATTGGATAACTCACTGATCCCCAAAAGGCCACTGTCTTTGTTGAGCATGCTGCTGACTTCTTGGCTACTGTAACCAAGTTGCACAGTGAGGAAATCAAATAACCCCGGATCGATGTCACCACTGCGAGTGCCCATGACCACACCTTCTAGAGGAGTCAGTCCCATGCTGGTATCGACGCTATTGCCATCTTTAATCGCACACACCGAGCAGCCATTACCCAAATGAGCAGTGATAATGCGATGCGAGTTCGCCAGTCCTAATACTTCAACGGCCTTGGCCGATACATAATTATGACTTGTGCCATGGAAACCGTAGCGACGGACACCTTGTTCTTTGTACAACGCGTAAGGAAGAGCGTATAAGTACGCATGTTTTGGCATGCTCTGGTGGAATGCGGTATCGAATACAGCGACTTGGGTCAAAGCAGGGAATGCCTGCTGTGCGGCTTTTATACCCGTTAGGTTGGCGGGGTTATGCAAAGGCGCTAATTGTGCGGTTTTCATAATCGCCGCGATGACGTCATCAGTGATGACTTGAGAGCCTGTAAATTGTTCTCCGCCATGAACAACGCGATGCCCTACGGCAATCAGACTATCTGCTAGTTTGTGCTCTCGAATAAGGCTTACTAGCGTGTCGATAGCAACTTTGTGATCGGCTTTTGCTGTCAATGCGTTTTGATGTTTCGAGCCTGCGATTTTATACTTAATGACAGCGTCATCATTATGAAGTCGCTCAGCAAGGCCGCTCAATAGCTCTTGTGCGTTATTGGCATCAATAACGGCAAATTTTAGGCTTGAGCTGCCACAATTTAAAACAAGGACGTGTTGTTCAGACATTTGGTAGACCTGCGGTTGATTATCGACAATAATGGCCCCACGTTTACCTGTATCGAAGCGTCGTTTTAAAGTGTACTAAAGAGCTGAACGACATACGAAAATAGACTAAGGTTAAATTAACAGTGGGACTGTATATTTTACCTCAAATTTCGACATAACGTTAGTTGTAAGGGGCGTAAATGCTTAAAAGTCTTATCTTACAAATGCAGCAAGGGTATAGCTATGCGAAGCTTTGGCCTGCCAGACGAGAGCTCGCTCCAATATTTCCAGAAAACCGCGTTACCAGTGCGACGCTGTTTGCAGCTAAGGTGATGCCGGCCGCAGCGATCACCAGTTTAGTTGTGCAGCTGCAGTTGCTCGGCCCTGATTACGCGGGTCCCGCTTTGGCATTTGCGTTATTGATTTTGTCTTTGCCAGCACAAGGCTTACTGTGGCTTGGAAAGCGTGCGACTTCACCATTACCTCCTTCAATGGCAGTGTGGTACAAAGAGCTCTACAGTAAAATGGTGGCCAAAGGGTACGATGGCGCGCCAGCAAAAGCCAAGCCCAGATATGTTGAGCTTGCCCAGTTGCTTAAAGACATGTTTGAGAAAATGGATAAAGCGTTTCGTCAAGAATTCTTCTGAAACACAGAAATGTAGAATTGCGCCTGCACTTCAAATGCCGCTTGTTGTTCAAGGTCAATGAGTTGCTTCTCGCTAAACTTCCACGCAAATGGCGTCATCAAACTGAGATCTTTGGCGTCACTGCCACTGAGTACCAGTTGTTGCTCTAATAGCTCATCAGCGACACGTTCAAACCCCTCGGGTGTTTCAACTTTTTCATGTTCACGCACATCTTGATAGATGATTTCTTTAAGTTGCAATAGGTGCTTAGGGCCCGGAGAAACAACAACAAGGAAGCCTTCATCGTGTAATAAGCGCGCACTTTCTTGAGCAAATATAGGTGCAAAGACCGAAGTAACAACAGATGCACTTGCCGGTGCTAGTGGGATTTGCTTACTAGAGGCAACAGCAAACTGACAATCAGGGTATCGTTTGGCTGCGTAGCGAATGGCCGGTTTTGCAATATCGATACCATACACAGTGCCTGCATCATTAAGTTGATTGCTAAGTTCACTGGTGTAATAGCCTTCACCACAGCCCATATCTACTACCGCTGTGTTGGCATGATGTAAGGATGCGACTTTTTGAGCGAGCGCGTCACGCATAAAACGGTAGCTCTGTGTGCCTAAGAAACGTCGCCTCGCTTGCACCATCTCCTGATTATCGCCAGGTTGTTTTGATTTTTTATACTGCACCGGTAAGAGGTTGATATAACCTTCTTTGGCATAGTCAAATTGGTGGCCATCCTCACAGTGTAAGCTGTGGTTTTGTTTGTGAAGTGTTTTTTGGCAAAGAGGACAAATATAAGCACTCATTGTGCAAGGTATTCCTTATCGTAAAAGGTGCGCACCCAATGGGGTTTATAAATCACTAAAATGGTCATCGCCATGCCACTGAGCATGGCTTCAGGGAACCAAATTAGCGCACACATGATAACGTAATTATCTACCAAAGTAGACCAATCGAATGAACCCATTGCCCAAAAGTACAACGCACCTGTGATGATTTTTAAGCATCCTGCAAAGCCAGCACACAAGAAGCTGCATATGAACAGATAAATAAATAAGTGCCGAGGTAATAGGTGATACACCAGCACGAACACAGCATAGCTGAAATAGATGGGGATAAGAGCGCTGATAATGACGTAAGTTGCCGCATCAGTGAAATTTACGACGTTAAAACATGCCAGCAAAGCTGTTGCTAATACGCTTGCCATTGATGCCAAGCGCCAACCTAAAATCAAGGTGACAGCAGTCACTGCGAGAATATGGATATCAAGGCCGGGCAGGATACCGGCCTTAATGCGCCAAAGAATGGCTAAAACGACAGTGCACGCAAATAAACCAGTTTGTCTTGCGGGTCGAGACCACAAACCAATGAGGGTTTCTTTGTTGACGCTTACTATCAATAGGCCAACAAGTAATGCATAGCTAAGTACCATGGCTGTTAGCTTTCGAACGCGCTCCATACAGGTGCATGATCAGAAGGTTTGTCTATGCCTCTGAGTTCGTAATCAATACCGCTATCACTGAGTGTTTGCGCCAAAGAGTCTGTCGCTAAAATAACATCAATGCGCAGGCCACGATTATCATCAAAGCCTTTTGAGCGATAATCAAACCATGAATACTGGTCGTCGGTGTCAGGGTGAGCCTGTCTGAAGGTGTCCACGAAGCCCCAATCTAACAAAGTAGCTAACCATTGACGCTCTTCGGGCTGAAACGAGCATTTACCTGTTTTAAGCCAGCGCTTCATATTCGCTTCGCCAATACCGATATCTGCATCTAGTGGAGAGATATTAATATCACCCATAACAACAAGTTTACTGTTGGCGTCGTAGTGAGCGTTAAGCTCTGTCATCAAATCAGCATAGAATTGACGCTTATAAGGGAATTTGGTTTCGTGGTTAATGTTATCTCCTTGCGGGAAATAACCATTTAGCACAGTAACATCTTCGCCGTTGTCGTTTTCAACAGTAACGGCAATCATGCGCTTTTGATGCTCGTCCGTGTCTGTGCTGAAACCTTTCTTAACGCTTTTGGCTGCTTTTTTGGTGAGCATAGCGACACCATAATGTGCTTTTTGGCCATGGAAGTAGACGTGATAGCCCATCGCCTCTACGTCAGCAATAGGAAACATTTCGTCGTGGACTTTAATTTCTTGAAGGCCGATGACATCAGGTTGATGTTTATCGATAAGAGCCTGAAGTTGATGCAAACGGGCACGAATGCCATTGATATTAAAAGAGATGATTTTCATTACTAAAGTCCCGACTTCTCGTCACCACAAAGTTAGAAGCGCAAGTATATCAACACAGCGCTAAAGTAAAAGCGCTGAGGGTATCATTTAAACTTGGACACTCGTGTGTATCGTTGAGCAAAAACGATGCGCCATCTATCACTGGTTAAATGGTGTACATTTGGGTAAAAAAATTAATCGAGTGTAAATTTGTGAATGTGCTGTTTTTTGAATTGTTAAATCAAATATTTATTTTGTAATGCATAAAAAATTTAATTGACTCCGGCCAAAACGCATATAGAATGCAGTTCAAATTTTAAGCATCCGTTCAACTTTGGAGTCACAACTATGACTAAACTTACACTTACTTTGCTATCTTGCGTATTTGCATCATCTACTGTTGCAGGTACTGCGCAATACTTTGCTAAAAACGACACAGTTGAGTCACAACTATGTGCCGTCGCTGCTAACCAAGGTCTAGTTGCTGCAAAAGAGCAAGGTGCTAAGCACGGTATTCGTATCACTCGTATCGCGTCGAGCCTTTACTGTAATGGTCAGGACATCCGTGATATCGCAAAGAAAGTAGAAGTAGTTGCTCCAGCAAAGAAAGCGCCAGCTTTGAATCTTTATGCAAAAAACAATGAAAGCGCAACTAAGCTATGCATTGAAGCGGCTGAGAAAGGTCTTGCGACTATGGAATTCAAAGGCAAGCGCATCAACGGCCTTACTTGTAATGGTCAGCCGGTAGAAAAATTTGTTGAACAGTTTGGCCAAACTGCAAAATAAGTAATTACCAGCAGCTCACACACTGTTGTGAGCTGCACTTCCTTCCATGTCTTATCCTTGCACCTTCTTTTTATATCCCAAAATCTCTAATATGCACTGCTGCTAAATAAGCGCTGATGTGTTTTATATGCATATTCATCGGTCATACCACTGAGGTAATCACACAAGACACGATAGGTACTCAAGCCGTTATTGTGTGCCTGTTTATATGCTTCTGCGGTGGTCTCTGGTAGCAGTCGTAATGGATCGCTGGCAAATGCTTCGAATAGCTCAATAATCAACTTTTGACCGTTAAACTCGATCTGTTGCATGTGTGGGGAGCGAATCAATCGTGCATAGATAAAGTGTTTAAGAGAATCGAGTAGCGCTTGGTAGGCTGGTGGGAGTTCGACCGCATACTTCAAAATGTCACACTCAAATTGACCATCACTTTGTATGAGGGTTGATTGCGTTATAAAGAGATTTACTAACTCACCTATGATGTCTTTACGTTCAGCTTCACTTTGAAAGAATAAGCGCTGGGCCATATTTGCACTTTTCAGCCAATCACAGTCGAGTTCACTTAGCATAGGCTCGGCATGAGATTGCCAGTCGTGGATGGTGATTTGCTCAGTGGCAATGGCATCTTCAAGATCATGAACAGCATAGGCAATGTCATCGGCAAGCTCCATAATTGACGCATCGAGAGATTTAAATTGGGTCTTTGCGCGATATTCGTCGTAGCGCTTATAGCGTTGAAATGCAGTACGGTCATGCTCACTTAATGGTGTAAATATCCAATCAACAAGATCGCTATCATCGCTGTAGAGGCCCTTTGCAGGACGCCAATCATTGGCTTTGATGTAGCGCGATTCACTCATTATTTGGGGTTTATCGAGCCACAGGGTATCAATCAATGCGGGATACTTAATAAAGCCAAGTAGGGTACGGCGAGTGAGGTTCATGCCGAACCCCTCGGTATAAGGCTCAAGTTTGGCAACAATTCGTAAAGTTTGTGCATTTCCTTCAAAGCCACCGTGTTCGCGCATCATATAATTGAGCGCAATTTCGCCACCATGTCCAAAAGGAGGATGACCAATATCGTGGGCTAAGCACAATGTCTCGAGTAATGAGTCATCTGGCAAACAATTAACTTCAGGGTGTTGGCGCGAGAGGTGACGCAATAAACCGCTGCCTATTTGAGATACTTCTAATGAATGGGTGAGGCGAGTGCGGTGAAAGTCATTGAGACCAATTCCCATAATTTGGGTCTTCGCTTGTAAACGTCTAAATGCCGCAGCATGTATGATACGAGAACGATCAATTTGCCATGCTGAGCGATTGTCGTTGGGTCTATATTTATCTTCACTAATGCGTCGTTGTTGCCAAATATCAGACATAAATCGCTCGTTATCTGTGGGTGCTACTCATCAGTGTAAACAATAAATAAATCATTGTCTTGTCCACATAGCGGTTGTTTTAAAGTGAGCGTGAAGTCGCCGTGCTACGTAGAAATACGCTACAGATTCTTGCTATCAAAGCCGCGTTACAGTCGATGTTACAGGTGAACTGGACCGAAATAAGAGGCACCTGCTTATTATTTGATATTGATCGCGATATAATACGCGGCTGATGGAACCGAATTGATGTATTTAGGAGAAGTTATGATTAAGAAGTTAACGCTGCTTATACTTATCTGTTTATCGTTAACTGCACTGGTTTACCCGTTTATTTGGGGTGACAAGCAACCGGTGGTGAGCACACAAGATGTGCCTAAAATTAAGAAAAAAGCGATTGTTGTAGAAAAGCCTCTGCACAATGTGACGTTACCTGATTTTGCTAACATAGCGGATGTGAAACAGAAGAAATCAGCATTTTTCGATTTTATTAGAGTGCCAGTGGAGCGCGCTAACAAGCGTGTTAAAGCGCAGCGAGCGACATTAGAAATAGCCGCGATGATGCTTGATGAAGAACAAGCTTTGAGCGAGTCTCAGCTTGAAGATATTACCGAAATTTTCTCGCTGTATCGTATGGAAGATGAAGAAGTCAGCGCATTATCAGTCGCTCAAGCACTGCGCCGAGTCGATCTCATTCCTAAAGAGTTAGTGATGATGCAAGCAGCAAATGAGTCCGCTTGGGGCACGTCGCGCTTTGCCCGAATCGGTCTGAACTTTTTCGGCCAATGGTGCTTTAGTGAAGGATGTGGCATGGTGCCTAAGCGCCGAAACGATGGCGCTAAACATGAAGTTGCAGTGTATCAATCGGTTCAAGAAGCGGTTGATGCGTATTTTTACAATATAAATACCCATAATGCATATCGTGAACTTCGTGATATTCGTGCGTCACTGAGAGAGCAACAAAAACCCTTGGCAGCAAAAGATCTTGCCTATGGTCTTATGTCGTACTCTGAGCGTGGTGAGGAATATATCGAAGAATTACATGCGATGATTGACCACAATGAGGCTTACTTTGATGAATAAAGGACTTATTGGTTTGCTACTGGCACTACCATTAACCGCCGTAGCTAAACCAGTTGTTATGTCTTACGATGGATTCTACGACCGCATGGAAGTGGTGAGCGAGGGAGAGTACCAATACGCGCGCGTTGGTTTCTATTTGAAGACCTTTGAAGGTGCCAAGGAATGTGCCCTGAGCGAAGGCAAAATCATGACCGAAAAACAGACTTATCCACTCACTTACAACGAGCATGGACAGCTATTTTTGCCTTATGACAAGCAGCTAGACACGCACAAGGCGGTTGTCGTTGCAACGCCAAAAGATGCTGGTGGGTGTCAATTAAGTATGCAAATCGAAGCAAAAATGCCGCAGCAAGGGATCACTGCAGCGCAGCTGTATCAAGTACATGAAGAGTTTGAGGAATTGCTTGTTGATTTATCTGGGTTCTTTGTTGGTACCCTGATGTCTTTTTTGTTGCCAGAACAACAAGGCATTCAATTGCACTTCAAAGATGCTGTGCCTTTGGATATACCTTCTAATTGGCAGTGCACGCAAATGCGCTGCAAGGTGAAAACAGATGAGAGCTGGCAGGATGACACCAGGAAAGTGTTGGTAGAGGGTGCAAAACTGCAACGTATCACGCCTTGGATAGCTAAGTAAGCGCCAAATGATAAAAAAGCCGCTGGTGAGCGGCTTTTTTAATGTCTTATTCGTTTAATTCAGTTCTATTGGCTGAATACTCACTACATTGTCACTTGGCGTGTCGTTTTGCTGGGCGTCATTGAACTCGGGCTTATCCATGGCAATGTCGCCACCATCAATCACATCGCCCGTTTCGAGGTCAGCAAAATTGAACAATTGCGTATCGGCTAAGTGTGATGGCACCACATTTTGCATCGCGGTGAATATGCTCTCAATACGACCAGGATGTTGTTTGTGCCATTGCTGCAACATAGCTTTGACGTTCTGACGCTGCAAATTCTCCTGAGAGCCACATAAGTTACATGGGATGATTGGGAATTCTTTTTGCTCAGCATAGGCGGCAATATCGACTTCTTTACAGTATGCCAAAGGACGAATAACCATATGTTGACCGTCATCGCTCATTAATTTTGCAGGCATGCCTTTGAGCTTTCCACCGTGAAACATGTTTAAAAACATGGTTTCAATCATGTCATCTCGGTGATGACCCAGCGCAATTTTTGTTGCACCCATTTCTTTTGCAGTGCGATATAAAATACCGCGACGCAGGCGTGAACACAAAGAGCAGGTTGTTTTCCCTTCAGGGATTTTGTCTTTAACAATAGAGTAGGTATCTTCCTCTACAATTTTGTATTCAATCCCTAATGAATCTAAATACTCAGGCAAAATGTGCTCAGGGAATCCAGGTTGTTTTTGGTCAAGGTTAACCGCAAACAATTCAAAGTTCACTGGCGCAGAGCGCTGTAGGTTTTGCAAAATATCGAGCAGGGTGTAGCTGTCTTTACCACCTGAGAGGCACACCATAATGCGATCACCTTCTTCAATCATATTAAAGTCGGCGATGGCTTGACCAGTATTGCGGCGTAAACGCTTCTGCAATTTGTTGAAGTTATATTGTGCTTTGGCTTGAACTGAATGCGACACCTATGCACCCTCATGATGGCTAAAAACAAAGGCGCGTATTATAGGCTTACATGGGCCTAGCATCAAGAAAAAGGCAGCGAGGCTGCCTTTATGTAATGGGTTAAAGAGAATTAGCCTTCGAGTGGGCTTTTATAACCATCGGGTTTTAAAGCGAGTACGTCACAATCAAGCCTGTCAATCACGTGCTCTGCAGTGTTGCCGATGAGCGCTGCGCTAAAGCCTGTGCGCCCGACTGTACCAATGACTACCAATTCGCTATCAAGTTTTTTGGCAATGCGTGGCAGCACATCCTCGGGCAAGCCTTCCTCAACATGTTGATGATCTGGGGCAATATCAAATTTATTGCCTAACGCGAGTGTGGACTCTTCATGATGATTTTTTACGGTTTCATTGTACTGGGTTGGATTAAACTCAGGTATCTCAATAGCAATGTTGACTGGCGTTGCAGGGTAGGCATTGACGATGTGTAAATCGCCTTGTGCCATTTTGGCAATAAATTGCGCGTCTTTAATGATCCGCTCGCTGAGCGCTTGGTGCTGATCATCGTCTGTGGATGCGTTTACTGCCGCGATAATGGCACCGTTAACTTGCCATTTGTGGTCTTTAACTAATAAAACGGGCGTTGGACATTTGCGAATAAGGTGCCAATCGGTGGGGGTAAAAATAACTGATTTAAGGGTGTCGTGCTGGTGCGTGCCTTTGATGACAATATCGTAGTTTTCATTGAGCACTTCACGGATAATTGCCTCAAATGGACGGTTATGCCACACAACTTTGGTGTCGAACTGATTGCCTTCATGTTTAGAGGCCAGCGATGACAACCATTGCTCTTTATCTGTAATGACCGCTTTGCGCATGACTTCACGCTCGTCTGCGCTGAGCATAGTGGTCATTTCGTAGGAAAAATCGTAAATCGACATAAACGCGGTGATCTGTGCACCTGTTCGATCAGCTATTTCAACAGCTCGCGATAAACTTTGTTGCTCGTCTGATGTAGGGTCGATGACTGCGAGAATGCGTTTTATTTTGTCCATGATGCGCCTCCGTGATACCTGTAGTATATGAGTATAGATTACTCATTTGAGTGTAACCTATATCTTTGGTATTTAAAGGCGCATTCGGTTAAGTTTTGTTTTAGATCAAGAGCTTGGAATAGACATTGCCGCCGCTTTAGCTAGCTCATCACGGTCATTGATGGTGATGAACTTACCGTCTACGCTGATAAAGCCCGCTTTTTGAAAGCGACTCAATAGACGACTGATTGTTTCAACAGTAAGACCCAAATAGTTACCAATCTCACCTCGAGTCATGGTCAATCGAAACTCTCGTGCAGAAAAACCGCGCTCACTAAAGCGTCGAGATAACGAAAACAGGAAAGAGGCTAGGCGTTGCTCTGCGGTTTTTTTATTCAGCAACAGCAGCATTTCTTGATCGTAGTTGATCTCATTACTCATCAAACGCATGATTTGTTGACGTAATTTAGGGAGTTTTCCGGCTAGTTCATCCAAGGTTTCAAATGGGATTTCACACACCATTGAGGTTTCTAACGCTTGTGAGAAACTTTGATGCTGAAAATTCTGAATACCGTCAAAACCCACTAAGTCGCCAGCTAAATGAAAGCCAGTGATCTGCTCTTCGCCTTGCTCTGATAAGGTGAATGATTTAAACGAACCGCTGCGCACCGCAAAAATTGATTTGAGTTTATTCCCAGACTCAAACAAGTAATCGCCTTTGTGCAAAGGTTTCTTGCGTTCAATGATCTCATCAAGACGTTCCATCTCTTCACCATTTAAACTGTACGGCAAGCATAACTGTGAGATAGAGCAGTTATTACAGCTGATAGTACAATTTGATTTTCCGGCTAATTTGCCAGAAAGTTTTGTTTTTACATCCATTTTTCATTCCAGAGATCAAGAGTGAAACTAAAATCTACGTGTTAAGTGCAAAACTTGCAACAAACAAACTATACAACCCATACCAAAGTAATAGATTGCCTAACACGAGTCTTACCCAAGGCGTGTTCAGAACGCGCTTAACGGCGTGAACACCCAGTCCTAGTGCTAGTAAAGCAGGTAAGGTGCCAAGTGCAAATAATGCCATAAATAAGGCGCCATGGGCAGTGCTTTGACTAAAAATTGCCCAAGTAAGTGCGCTGTACACCAACCCACAAGGTAACCAGCCCCATAATGCCCCGTATAGTAGCGCTTTAGGGTATGTGTCGACGGGCATCAAATGTTTATTAAGCTTAACGAGGTGGCGCCAAATCGCCCAATTACCGAATTTCTCAACGACAGCTAGGGTATTGAATAAGCGCATTACATAAATACCCACGAGCATCATAAACACGGCACTTAAGATACTTAGAAATTGGCTGAAAATCGTACTTTGTTTAGCGAATATAGCGCTAAAACCACCGACTAGGGCTCCAGCAAGCGTGTAACTGAGTAACCTGCCAAGATTATAAGCAATCGCACTGCCTATAGCGGGCAAGCCTTTAGCTGCCATTTGAAAGCTGCCCGCGATGCCCCCACACATGGCAACACAATGGCCACTGCCAGCGAGGCCCATAAGTAGGGCGGCTACAAAATTAATCTCGTTCATTACTCTTTTCGTGCTCCTCTTTGTCATCTTCAAAGAGGATGCTGTGGCCTTGTTTCTCTAAATCGGAGAATTGTTCACTGCGCACAGCCCAAAAAAATATGCCAATGGCGATAAGCACAAACAATATTGCAATGGGGATCAGGACAAAGATGATGCTCATAGACGCAGTAACCTTAGAGAGTTTGTTATCACGATGATCGAACTGGCTGACATACCAATCACCGCCATCCAAGGCGCAACCCAGCCCATTGCCGCCAATGGAAGAATTGCACCGTTATAACACAATGATAACGCTAAGTTTTGTCGAATGATACGACGCGTTTGTTTAGCTACGCGCACGAGTTGCGATACCGAGCGCAAATCGCTATTTAACAGCACCACGTCTGCAGTGTTTTTAGATATATCTGCACCACTGTCCATAGCAATAGACAAATGAGCGGCGTTGAAGACTGGGCTATCATTGACACCATCTCCAATCATGGCACAAATTTCACCTTTGTTGTGCCACTGTTGCATTAGCGCAAGTTTGTCTTGTGGTAAAAGTGCGCAGTGGTATGCGTCCATGTCCAGTTGTTTAGCGAGTTTCTCACCTTCATCCGATGAGTCGCCAGTGAGCATAATGCGCTTAATGCCTTGGCTTTGCAGCGCTGTTTGTAGCGCGTGAGCGTGGTCACGAACCTGATCTTGCAAGTAAAAGGCGCACACAGGTTGTTGCTCGATAAATAATACGACCTGTGCATTAATACTGTGATCAGTGTTAAACCACGAGGCTTTACCCAAATGAACATGTCTGTTCTGCCAGCGCCCACTGATACCAAACCCAGTAACAATTTCTACTTGTTCAGGTAACGGGTGAATAGGGGTTATATCTATAAATGCCTTGGCAATAGGGTGCTCTGAATACGACTCTAAACTGGCAGCGAGTGACATCATCTGAGCTTGCTCGTATTCGTCGCTAAGCATGTGCGTACGCGTTATGGCGAAACGCCCGAGCGTTAGCGTGCCTGTTTTGTCAAAGCCCACAGTGGTGAGTTTGGTGGCCGTCTCCAAAACGTGAGCCTCTTTGATTAATACACCACGCTTAGTGAGATTCGCGACTGCACAGGTAAGGGCGGTGGGGATTGCCAAGCTCAACGCACACGGGCAAGTAGCTACTAAAACGGCGATGGTTATCCAAAACGCATGCTCTGGGTCAATTTGGTACCACGAAAAGGCCGTTATTGAGGCAAAAACTAACAGACAGGCGACAAACCATTGCGCCACCTTGTCGGTGATTTGCGCAATGCGAGGGCGCTTACTCAAGGCGTTGTGTTGTAGGCGAATTATTTGATTTACCAGCGTGTTTTGACCCACTTTATTCACTTTGATAGTGAGTACGCCATCATGATTGACTGTGCCTGCATGAACTTGTGAACCAACACGTTTACTCACAGGGTGGTGTTCACCTGTCATCATCGACTCATCAACACTTGAGCGCCCATCAACAACTTCACCATCAGCAGCAATTGTTTCTCCGGCTTTGATGCGCACGATATCGCCAAGCTTTAATAGTTTGGCACTGATCAATTGCTCTTGTGAGTCAGTGACAACTCGTGCGGTTAATGGCAGCAGTTGTTGTAAATTTGCAGTGAATTCACTGGCTTTGAGTCGCGCTCTGAATTCAAGATATTTACCTAGTAGCAGTAAGAAGGTAAACATGCAGATAGACTCAAAATATACCTCTCCGGTGCCTGTTAATGTCGCATAACAACTTGCAAAATAGGCGCCGAAAATGGCTAAAGACACGGGGACATCCATGTTCAGCTGCTTGGCTTTGAGTCCCGTTATGGCATTAGTTAAAAACGGCAGTGCAGAGTAAAAAATGACAGGGGTCGCAAGGGTGAGACTGATCCAACGGAAATATTGCTCGAATCCTTCTTCCATGCCCGAGAACATGCCAAAGTACATGGCAAAGGCAAACATCATTACCTGCATGGTCATCAAGCCTGCTACACCTAAACGGCGAACAAAGCTTTGTGCTTGGGCCTGTTTCTGCGCGGCTTCGTTGTCGGCTTGGAATGGATAACTTTTGTAGCCTATTTCGGCAAGGCTTTTGATTAGCGCACTGAGTTTCACAAGAGTGTCGTCCCAGACAATCATCGCGCGGTGCGTGGAAGTGTTTACATCAACGCGCTTTACGCCTTGGTGTGCGAGTAACTGTTTCTCTATGAGCCATGCGCATGCAGCGCAGCTGATCCCCTCAACACTGAGCAACACTTCTTTATCATCACCATGGGTAGAAATGAACTCTTGTTGGATGCTCTCATTGTCGTAACTTTTAATAAGCGCGAGTTGCTCTGGAACAAGCTGCTGCACCTTGCCTGCTGAGACGGTACGATACTTATAATAATCACTCATTCCCTGAGCAATAATCGTTTCGGCAACAGCCTGACAGCCAATACAGCATACAGGTTGATGATTGGCGTTAATTTCTACCGTTGCGTCGAAGCCTGCTGGCACAGGCTCCAAACAATGAAAGCACTGTTTGTGACTCATTTATTTGTACTCAGGACTCACTTTAACGATAGATTTTAGAGGCAGTTGAACGTTTTCTTTTAATTTCCAAGAATCATCAAAAGGTGTCAAAAAGACCGTATAAGCACCTTGAGCAATAGGGGAGTCAAGGAGTGTTGTATATTGACCCAGTGCATTCTTCGTTAATTTGAAAGTAACGTCTTTGTCACTGATGGTGCGGTGGTACAAGCCTACATTGAGCGCAGCTACCGCTGAGGCATCGCCTTTGGTAAAGGTGAAAGTAATACGCTCGTCTGAGATATCTAAATCGCCATGTAAGTACAGCGCTTTAGCTTTGTTAAACTTAGTCAGTTCTAAATTAATGGCTTTGCCTTTTTTGTAGTAGTCATCAACGACCATGTCAGGGCCATTGCCAACGGCTAGAGTGATTAAGCCTACACAGGCGATGATGGTCACCAGAGGGAAGAAAAGAAGGAACCAAGGCCAAAACTGCTTATACCAGGGAGTTGTGTTCATAATACTGAAATTCTTGCCATTAAGTGGCGCATATTTTACGGCATAAGCGGGTAAAAACCTAAAAAAAAGCCTCCAAATAGGAGGCTTTTTTGATTTCGATTAATATCGAGCGATTACTTATCCTGAGAAAGACTGTAAACGTACGCAGTCAGAAGGTGAACTTTGTCTTCACCTAGAATGTCTTTCCATGCTGGCATCACACCTGCACGGCCGTTACGTAACGTTTCTTCAACAGAGCGAGCAGAGCCGCCGCCGTATAGCCATACGTTGTCAGTTAAGTTAGGAGCACCAAATGGTAGGTTGTGAGCCAGTGAACCTTTACCATCAGCACCGTGACACGCAGCACACATTGCGAATTTCGCTTTACCTGCTTCTGCGTCACGTTGGTTAACTGTACGACCTGACAAGCTCAGCACGTACGCTGTCATTTCTTTGATACCTTGGTCGCCAAGTGCAGCTTCCCAGCTAGGCATCGCTGCGATGCGGCCTTGTAGTAAGGTCTCTTTGATCTTGTCTGGTGTGCCACCATATAACCAATCTTTGTCAGTTAGGTTAGGGAAGCCGTCACCACCGCGCGCATCAGAGCCGTGACACTGTGCACAGTTTTGTAAGAATAGGCGCTGACCAATCTCTAGAGCTTGCTCATCAGAGGCTAGGTCTAGCACGTCACGCTTTGCGAACGACTCAAAAATTGGGCCGAATCTTTCTTCTGCTGCACGGTATTCGCCGTCTAACTGGATGCGGTAACCGTTAGCGTGCATCTCTTCAACAGCCTTTTTAGACTCTTCAATCGATGTAACACCTTGGTTAGAGCTCTTCCACTTCAAGAAACCCTCAAAGTTACCCAGACCAGGGTACATTGCTAGGTAGTATACTGCCCAAACGAAGGTCGCTAGGAACATGTATGTCCACCACTTTGGCAATGGGTTGTTTACTTCTTCAATGCCATCAAATTCATGGCCGCAGCTCTCGCCTTCTTCAACACCTACGTAGTTCTTCAAGTTCCAAATAAGTAGGCCGAAGATAAGAACGAGACAGGCCAAAGTTAAGACGATGACCCAAATACTCCAAAAGCTAGTCATTTCTCAGACTCCTTTTCCTCATTAGTGATTGTGCTTTGGTGTTTATTTTCGTCTTCAAACACTGCGTTAGCGGCGTCGTCAAAACGTTTTTTGCTTCGTTTGCTAAACGCCCAAATCACAATCACGATAAAAAGTACCATTATTACCAGAGTTAAAATGCCTCTGAATGTGCCGTAATCCATAATAATTACTTCAAGTGTGTACCAAGTTGCTGCAAGTAAGCGATAAGCGCTTCCATTTCAGTCTTGCCTTTAACCGACTCTTGGGCACCTTGGATTTGCTCATCCGTGTAAGGTACGCCGAAGTCGCGGAAGACTTCCATTTTCTTAGCAGTTAACTCGCCATCAAGTACGTTTTCATCCAACCAAGGAAAAGCTGGCATGTTTGACTCTGGAACCACTGCACGTGGATCCATTAAGTGCGCGTAGTGCCAATCGTCAGAATAACGTTCACCAACACGAGCCAAATCTGGACCGGTACGCTTAGAGCCCCACTGGAATGGGTGGTCCCAAACGCTTTCACCCGCTACTGAGTAGTGACCATAACGCTCAACTTCGTCGCGGAAAGGACGGATCATTTGTGAGTGACAGTTGTAACAACCTTCACGCACATAGATGTCGCGGCCTTCAAGCTCTAGCGCTGTAAGAGGGCGTAAGCCGTCTACAGGCTCAGTGGTGTCTTTTTGGAACATCAACGGTGTGATTTCCACAAGTGCACCGAAGCTAATAGCGAACACTGTTAGGATAGCCATTAGGCCAACGTTCTTTTCAACAATTTCGTGTTTGTTGTTAGAGTTTTTGTTGCTCATTACCTTACCCCTTAAGCTACTTGTGCTTGCGTATCGTCTGCAATTGAGCCTTTTTTAGCTGCAATTGTACGGTAGCTGTTGTAAGCCATCACAAGCATACCTGCCACGATGAATACACCGCCTAGGAAACGCATGATGTAGAACGGGTAAGAGGCTTCAAGAGATTGTACGAAGCTGTACATCAATGTGCCGTCTTCGTTTACTGCACGCCACATAAGACCTTGCATTACACCTGAAATCCACATTGCTACGATGTATAGAACAACACCAACAGTGTGTAGCCAGAAGTGCGTGTTAACGAGTTTCACACTGTACATACGGCTGTGGCCGAACAATGCAGGGATCAGGTGATATGTTGCACCGATTGAAATCATTGCAACCCAACCTAGGGCACCTGAGTGTACGTGACCTACAGTCCAGTCAGTGTAGTGAGAAAGTGCGTTTACTGACTTAATTGCCATCATCGGACCTTCAAACGTAGACATACCGTAGAAAGACAGTGAAACAACAAGGAAACGTAGTACAGGATCCGTACGTAGTTTATGCCATGCGCCAGAAAGCGTCATGATACCGTTGATCATACCACCCCAAGAAGGAACGAATAGAATCACTGACATCACCATACCTAGCGACTGAGTCCAGTCAGGTAGGGCAGTATAGTGTAGGTGGTGTGGACCAGCCCAGATGTATAGAGATACAAGTGCCCAGAAGTGAACAACCGATAGACGGTATGAATAAACAGGGCGACCTGCTTGCTTAGGTACGAAGTAGTACATCATACCAAGGAAACCAGCAGTCAGTAGGAAACCTACCGCGTTGTGGCCGTACCACCACTGTACCATCGCATCAACTGCACCAGCATAGATTGAGTATGACTTAGTCATAGACACAGGTACTGCCATGCTGTTTACGATGTGTAAGATAGCAACGGTAATAATGAAGCCTGCGTAGAACCAGTTGGCTACGTAGATATGTGACACTTTACGCTTGATCAGTGTGCCAAAGAAGACAACAGCGTAAGAAACCCATACGACGGCGATTAAGATATCGATTGGCCACTCAAGCTCTGCATATTCTTTAGAGGTAGTGATACCCATAGGCAGAGTGATAGCTGCTAATACGATAACAAGTTGCCAGCCCCAGAAGGTGAATGCTGCAAGTTTGTCGGAGAAAAGGCGCGTTTGGCAGGTGCGCTGTACAACATAGTAAGATGTTGCAAATAGGGCACTAGTACCGAATGCGAAGATAACTGCGTTCGTGTGTAACGGACGTAGTCGAGAGTAAGTTAGCCATGGGGTGTCGAAGTTTAATGCTGGCCAGGCTAGCTGGGCAGCAATAAGTACACCAACACTCATGCCAACGATGCCCCAAATCACTGTCATAATAGCGAATTGGCGAACAACTTTATAGTTGTACTCAGTTTGTGATGCTACTGTTTGGCTCATTGTCAGGTTTCCGCTGCATTATTTATGCGATTAGAAATGAAATACCTATTCTCTCGAATAGGGCCTACGAATGGTGTACAAGCCGGCTACCTAAAACTCTCATTAAGCTAAGCGTTTCAGAAAGCAAACTCGGTACACTCTTATTATTTGCGGTCGAAATGATAAATTTTTTGATCTTAAAAAGATAGCGTAAATGGCTAAAATAATGACTTCAATCAAATAATCACCCGAAGTTGTGGATTTTTTAACTAATGCCTAGCCAGCTATCTTGTCATCCGATAAAATCGGCAGTAACTAAACGCTCAATAATCAATCATGTGGCCCACTCAACCTACATCCGTAGTCATTAATTTCATCGCATGTTTAACATTGGTTTTTATGCTAAGTGGTTGTGACGACGCAGCCATGAGTATAGACGATAATGAGCGTACGTCTGAATGTTGTACATTCCACCCGCACACTACTGAAATCGGCACCTTTGCTATTAGCGAAGACTCCGTGTCACCAGAGACACCATTTGAGGTGTCACTGACTCTAAATAAACAGGGCGCTGTAAAAAGCGCAGCCATGACAGGGGTGACAATGTATATGGGCACCATTCCAGTTCAGTTTACTCAAGTCGATACGCACAAATGGGTAGCAAGGATCATGGTAGGTAGCTGCTCAGAGCCTCGCATGGTGTGGCATCTCAACGTCGATATTCAGTACCAAGGGCAAGCGCGCTCTGTTTTTTATCCCATTACCGTCTCTCAATTTTAACGAGCATAAGGGTTCAGCCACTTTATTACCGTCATTTGATGCTTAGACCTGTAATAATTACGTACAGCAGGGCGCTGTTATCGTCTGTAAGAGTTTAGTTTTGTTCTTATCCTCATCGATGTTGCACATCCGACCATATATAAGCTGATCGTTAAGCTATTAATTTCCATCCCTTATTTTAAACGTATGAATAACCGCTTGTGTACAAGTTGTAAATATTCGTCCGAGTAGTTGTAATCATGGATGATTACATTTGATTACAAAGATCGACACTTCAGTTTCAAGTATCAAATTTACGATAACTTAGAAATGCTAAAAGCCTTAAAAACAACACGGCTTAGCGGATACATTTATTACATTTCTTTACATGCGCCATCACAAAAATTTGAGTTTCATTGGTTTGGTTGTATGGTGTTCGTTCATTCAGTTATTGTTCAGTTAAATCCGCCTAAGTTGCTGCCCGCTATGCAGGAGATTCATATAAAAATGAACTGCATACCTACCTAAATTAGGTAAAACTTCAACAAGTAGGGTTTATTATGAAAAAGACACAACTAGGGCTAGCTGTATTAGCAGCACTGCCTATGTTCTCAAGTGTTCAAGCAATCGCAGCAGATTCTTCAGCTGAAGCGATTGAGAAAATTCAAGTAACGGGTTCTCGCATTAAGCGTTCAGATATGGAAACCGCTAGCCCAGTTACACTTATCGGTGCAGACGACATCAAAGCGATGGGCGCAACAAGCATCGATAGCGTTCTTCAAAAAATGACCGCTACTGGCGGTGCGATGACCAACCCAGGCATCAACAACGGTTCAGGCGGTAACGCACGTATCGACCTTCGTGGTCTTGGTGCTCAGCGTACGCTTGTTCTTGTGAACGGTCGTCGTATGATCAACTCAGGCACAGGTGCTGCTGCAACTGTTGACCTTAACACTATCCCTGTTTCTATGATCAAGCAGGTAGAAGTACTTAAAGACGGCGCATCTGCAGTATACGGTACTGACGCTGTTGCTGGTGTTGTGAACATCATCCTTAAAGATGATTTCGAAGGTCTAGACATGAACGTTAACACGGCTATGTCTGGCGAAGGTGATGCTGAAGAGAGCTCATTCGATATCACATTAGGTGGTTCTTTTGACCGCGGTAACGTAGTAATCGGTCTTCAGTACACTGACCGTGGCGACGCATCACAAGCTGATCGTGCATTTTCTAAATGCCCACTAGCAGAAGGTGCAAACGGTCTTTACTGTGCAGGTTCTGTATACTCTGCAGGCGGCCACATCTGGAATGACAATACAGGTACTGTGCTTGTAGACGGCGAAGAGTCGACAACAGGTCTAGCTGTAGATTCTGGCATTTCAGGTCGTGGTGGCGAGTACCACCCGTTCACTAACGCTGACCGTTACAACTACTCAGCGACAAGTTACCTGTACACGCCGATGGAGCGTCTGAACCTAACAGGTGTTGCGAACTTCGAGTTAAACGACGACACAATGTTGTTCTCTGAATTCACTTACACTAAGCGTTGGTCAGAGCAACAAATGGCACCACAACCAGTATGGTTTGGTTTCACTTATGCTGAAGGTATGGACGAGTCTCTACTTAGCCAAACTTATGAGCGCGGTGTAGACATCGATGGCGACGGTTACTATGACCTAGACGCTGACGGTGATTTCGTGCAAACAGAAGTTGTTAACTACCAATACGGCGACGACATCTTCTACGGTCGTCGTATGACAGACACAGGTACGCGTAACTTCTCACAAACTGTAGATACAGTGCGTGCAGTTATCGGTGCTGAAGGTATCATCGGTGATTACGCATGGGACTTCTCTGCAAACTTTGGTCGTAACGACTCAGTAGACCGCCTTGAGAACCTACACAACATGGGTTCAATCCAAGACGCTATTACAGCGGGTACATTCGACCCAATCGCACAAAGCTCTTGGCAGTACGATAACATGCAAGAGTTCCTATACACTGAGCAAAACTCAGGTGGTAGCCAGTTATTCCTAATCGCGGCGTCACTTTCAGGTGAAATGTTCGAAATGCCAGCAGGTTATGCAGCATTCGCAGCAGGTATCGAGCGTCGTCAAGAAAAAGCATGGTACATCCCTGATTCACTGACTGCTCAGGGTCTTGCTAACGATCCTAAAGTTGAGCCAACGTCAGGTGGCTTCGATGTAAACGAAGCATACGTTGAATTTGCATTGCCACTAATCGCGGATGCACCATTTGCAGAAATGGTAGATTTAAGCGCTGCTATTCGTGCGTTTGACTACAGCACATTCGGTTCAGACGAAACGTGGAAGCTAGGTCTTACTTGGAAAGTAAACAGCGAGCTGATGATGCGTAGCGTAGTATCAACTGCGTTCCGTGCGCCAACTGTTGATGAGCTTTACTCAGGTAACTCACCTTCATTCGAACAAGTTACTTTCCCTGGTGCACAAGACCAAGCAGAAGTAACTGTAGGTGGTAACCAGCTTCTAACTCCTGAGCAAGCTGATACGTTCACTGCTGGTATCGTATATGAGCCACAATGGTTCGAAGGCTTCAGCATGACTGTTGACTACTACGATATCGAAATTGAAAATGCTATTGCGTCTGTAAACGAGCAATACATTGTTGATCAGTGTCTTGCTACTTCTGCAAACGCGAACACCGTTTTGTGTCAATCAGCTAACATCAGCATGGACACAACAGGTCGTATCAAGTTCAACAACCAACTACAAAACATTGGTGCTGAGAAGACTTCAGGTGTAGACATCAACCTAGTTTACACATTTGAAGCAGCTGACCTTAACTGGAAAGCGGCTCTTGATACAACTTACCTAGACGAGTACGTAGTAACTGTACTTGACGATACAACTGATTACGCAGGCCTTATTACTGCAGGTATCGGTGGTTATGCTGACATTAAGTCAAACTTCACGCTAAGTGTTGCTGGCGATAGCTGGGATGCGCAGTACAAGGCGCGCTACATCGCAGGTATGGATAGCTACAACTGTATCGGTAAAACAAGCTGCCTTGCTCCTACAACGCCAAGCGTTGTGTACCATGACCTAAGCGGCTCTTACATCGTTAGCGATGCAGTAACGCTTTCTGGTGGTGTGAACAACTTGTTTGACAAGCAGCCTCCATACTACACAGGTAACAATGACTCTAACACTGACCCGTACACGTACGATGTACTAGGTCGTCGCTTCTTCGCGACTGTAAATGTTAAGTTCTAATCATTGTTTGCTTTAGCACATTGAGTAAAAAGCCTACCACTATGTGGTAGGCTTTTTTTTTATTCTAAAATTTAGGTTATACTTAATTTATCAATAAAATAAGGGACTTGCTGCTTGCACGATACCGCCTCGCTCAAACTAGACGAAGGTCTGCGCTTACTCATAAGCCAGTCTTTGTTACCCAAATCCAAGACCCGCACCGAATTGTATTTTTGTATCCCTAATGAGATGGGGATCAATCCCAATACCCTCACTGAAGAGCATTTTTACTATAACCACATTCGCAGCCGTTTAGCGTATAACGCCAGTGGCATCCATTTACCCTTAGTGCGCAGTCGTTATGTGAGCAAGGTGAGGGGGGATGAGCAAGAATATCGCCAGAATCTGAACTTGTATTGTTACCAAGTGCGTTTAGCGATGGAAACTGATCTAGCTGAAGTGGTGTTAATTGATGATGAGGCGCAATTTTACGAGCGGGCGTTAGCCCTCAAAGACGAAGCGAAACGTTTACTCAAGCGTTTGCGACGCTACCAGCCAAAAGACAATAAGTTGATGTCTTTTTACGCCAACGCAGACAACTTCCTGAGTTGGCATATTGAGCAAGGGATCCTAAAGCTGTTAGACAGCATGACAAAGTCTTCCGCGTACACAGAGCAACGCAGCGAGCTGTTGCAATTTTGCCAAGAAGAGAGCGAACACCGTAACAATGAAAACTACAATGCGACAACAACGTTAGATGACCCTAATCGCCTATCTAACAAGATGTTATTGCTGCAAAGGCTCATTGAATATGGGGTCGTGTTAAAGCGCGAAACGACGCATTTGAACACGGTGCTAAAGCGCATGGTTAAAGGCCTTGTTACCGCCGCTATCATGTCAGTGGTTATGGTTATTGTTCTCAATGCCCGCACTAATTTCACCCAGATCACCGTGAGTCTAGTGACCATGCTTGCCGTGATTTATGGGTTACGGGAAATATTCAAAGAGGATGTGACACACTTTGTCTGGCGGCGCATTATCCGAGGGCGGGCTAAATGGTTACATTCCTACTTAAACACCACTACGCAAAAACGCATAGTGAAAGAAAAAGTGTGGTTAGAATACATCAATGTAAAAGACATTCCCGAAGATGTTGATGCAATATTTTCGAAGCGTCGACAACAAAATAAGCAGGCGGCGCATTGGTTGCATCTAAAATTTGATTCGGATGTGCTGGTTGATGGTTTCCTGCCTGGATATGACGCACTGAACCATACCATGAGTATCAGCTTTGCTCCTATGGTGCGGTATTTGAAAAAAGGTGCAGGGAAGCTCTACGAGTTTACAGGCAAGAATATACGTAAGCACAGTGTCGAGCGTCGTTATCAAGTGAATCTGGTTTTGGTATCGATTAAAAACAGCTCAGAGCGCCATTTACAACGTTACAAAGTTACGGTCAATCGTTCTAAAATCGTCGCGCTTGAAGCGATTGAAGATAAGTAAGCAGTGCTAGGGCTATCCAGCACTGCTAGTGCGGGTCTTAAAGGCCTTTTTCAGAGAACAGAGTAACCTTGTCTGATACCAAGGTTACTTGAATGTTCTTGCTGTCAGAGCCCCACACACAGTTAGTGTGCAGTGTTTTTTCTTCACATGCTGATGGGCTACCAAGCAATGCTTCTACCTCAGCGCGGTCCATGCCTACTTTGATTTGTTCATAGTTTTCAAGCGTTACTTTTGAACATGCAGTCAGTGTTAGCGCAGCTGCCATAGCAATAAAAAGTGATTTTTTCATCGTTGTTTTCCTTGTCACGTGTTAGTGATTAAAGCGTCTAATTTGCACCAACATACCAATATGCGGGTGGTCGAAGTAATGGATCTCACCTGAAATTACGCGTCGAAATTGTGAAAATTCAGCGCTGACGTCTGTGTCTGTATCAACAGACTCTCGTACCAATAAATTCGAAGTGATGTACAAATAATGATTTAGATGAACTTTTAAAAAGCCATCTAATTGCCACAGTGGCACGGCGGCATCAGCATGCGCAGTGCTTGGTAGAGGCAGGGCGCCCGCCAATGGCGTATTAACATTCTGCGGTTTAATAACAACCGCATCGCCTGCAAACAAGCGATAGCGGGGTGCCTTACGTTTTGATTGGCCAGGGAAGCGCCAACCTGTATGGAGAATCGTGTGGCGGCCTTGGCGTTTTAACTCAGCAATTTTGTCGCTAAATTGCAGTTGGCTTGTGGCCAACAGGTATGGTGCGTCGGTGTGTTCAAATTCTGGTAAGCGCAGTACAGTTGGTAGCTGCTGTTGACCACCGAAGTCTGCTTGGCTGTAATCACATATGGCTGAATGTGGCTGTTCCTGCGCAAAAAAATCAACTGTAGGGGTTGGTGTAACAGGGGGGGATATTTTACCCTCCAAGCACAGTTGCGACAGTGTTCGCTGGTAGGCACTCGTGAGTAAATCTTGATCGAATGCGTATTTGCTTACGTCAATGTCTTCATTGCGCAGTGTTTCTGTAATTTGGCCATTTGGCTGGGTGAAAATCATCACCTCAATTTCAAACCAGCGTCCATCTTGGGCATAACTTGCAGTGCTTAGCACTGACGCCAACAAAACAGCTATTATTCTTGTCATTAACTTCAACTTCCTACCTTGTTTTCGAACTCAGCAATCATGGCTGTAATGAGTTTTAGGCGTTCTTTGTTGTTAGCCTCACTGATCATAAAGCGTAACCGATTCGCGCCTTCCATTCTATAGTGTTTTGAGTCTGCTTGAATTAATCCAATGATAAACGTAGGGCTCACCTTGGTATGTTCACTAAATTCAAAGTAACCACCTTTTGGATTTGCTTCGATTTTAGTGATCTCTAATGAACCGGCTCTGATTTTCAGCTGCTGCAGTGCAAATAAATTTTTTGTCGCGTCAGGTAGTAAACCAAATCGGTCAATTAACTCCACTTGCAGCTCATCAAGCGTGTCAAAATCATTGGCACTGGCAATACGCTTGTACAAGCCTAAGCGCAGGTTTACATCACCGATATAATCGTTAGGCAATAGCGCTGGGAGTTTCAAGTCTACTTCGGTGTGTGACTTTATCAGCTTATCAAGGGTTGGCTCTTGGCCATTTTTTAACGCATCAACCGCTTGTTCTAGCATGTCCATATACATACTAAAACCGATTGTTTGAATTTGCCCGCTTTGCTCATCCCCGAGTAACTCGCCCGCGCCACGAATTTCTAAGTCATGGGTTGCAAGGTTAAAGCCCGCGCCTAAATCTTCTAAAGACTCAATCGCTTCAAGACGTTTTAGCGCGTCTTTGGACATCGCTTTTGGTGGTGGAGTTAACAAATAGGCATAGGCTTGGTGATGACTGCGGCCAACGCGGCCACGTAATTGGTGCAACTGCGCCAGTCCTAATCTATCAGCTCTGTCCATAATGATGGTGTTAGCACTGGGGATATCGATTCCGGTTTCAATGATGGTCGTACACACCAACACGTTAAAGCGTTGATGGTAAAAGTCGCTCATCAGGCTTTCGAGTTCTCGTTCACGCATTTGTCCGTGGGCAACGGCCACCGTTGCTTCTGGCACAATGGTGCGGATCTCTTCGGCAGTACGCTCGATGGTTTCAACGTTATTGTGCAAGAAATAAACCTGACCACCGCGCTTAATTTCACGCAGCACTGCTTCACGGATCATGTCGTCATCACGTTGACGTACAAAGGTTTTAACCGCTAATCGCTTAGCCGGAGGGGTAGCAATAATGGATAAATCGCGCATACCACTCATCGCCATATTCAACGTGCGCGGAATAGGTGTTGCTGTGAGAGTCAAAATATCTACATCGGCACGCAGTGCTTTTATCTTTTCTTTTTGGCGCACGCCAAAGCGGTGCTCTTCATCAACAACTAACAAGCCTAAATCAGCAAACTCGATATTCTCTTGTAGCAACTTATGGGTGCCAATAACGATATCAACTTTACCTTCTTTAATTTGCGCGAGGGTGTGGTTTTGCTCTTTTGTTGACTTAAATCGCGATAACACATCAACTGTCACTGGGAAATCAGCAAAACGGTCGCGGAAATTCTCGAAGTGCTGTTGCGCCAAAAGGGTGGTTGGTACAAGCACCGCTACCTGTTTACCGTCTGCTACGGCAATATATGCTGCGCGCATTGCCACTTCCGTTTTCCCAAAGCCAACGTCACCACACACTAAACGGTCCATGGCGTTTTTGCTTTGCATATCGTGAAGCACCGCGTTGATGGCGTTTTGTTGATCGTCTGTTTCTTCGAATACGAAGTGATCGCTAAACTGACGATAACCGGCTTCATCGAGTGCGAATTTATACCCCGGTTTCGCTTGGCGCTTAGCATAAATATCGAGCAATTCAGCAGCGACATCGCGCACCTTTTCAGCCGCACGTTTTTTGGCTTTCTCCCATGCATCTGAGCCAAGCTTGTGCAACGGGGCACTGGCTTCTTCACCGCCAGAGTAGCGACTAAGCATATGCAACGCGGCGACAGGAACATAGAGTTTGGCATCATTGGCATACATGATGGTCACAAATTCAGTGGCAATACCCGCAGCGTCCAGTGTTTCCAAACCAATGTAACGACCCACACCATGATCAAGGTGGACAATAGGCTGGCCTTCTTTGAGTTCTGCCAAATTGCGAATGAGGGCATCGCTGCTGGCTTGGTGTTTATGCTTTCTGCGCCTGCGTTGTGATACCCGAATACCAAGTAGTTCTTGCTCGGTAATGAGGCTCACTCTGCCATTGTGAGTAAGCACCACACTTTGCTCAAAGGGCGCTACGATGAGGGCAATATCGGCATCGCCTTCAAGCGCATGAGCCAACGAATCAAATAAGGTAATTTTCAAGCCACTTGGCTTAAGCAAGGTTAATAAAGCTTCACGACGACCATCAGACTCAACGCTTAACACAATGCGATTGTGTTGCTGTTTTTGTTCCAGCGCATAGGCGAGAAACTTATCAAAAGGAGGTTGCTTGGCATGATCAATGCGCACGTCAGGGAGCGGCTCGCAGCCTAGGTTGTGATGCCCCGCTTTTAACGGCAAGGTTGCTTGTGATAGTTCAATGCGAGGATAGTCTTTAAAACAACTATTGAGCTCTTCGATTGGTAAATATAACTTACTGGGTTCAAGTAACGGGCGCAGGGGATCTACTTTACGATTTTCATAGCGAGCATGAACGTCGTCCAAAAAGCGCTGTGCACCGTGTTGTATATCGCCCATGTGCATGATCACTGCGTTTTGTGGCAAGTAATCAAACAGTGTGTCTAGGCCATCAAAAAACAGTGGTAAATAGTACTCGATACCCGGCGGTAAGGAGCCTTTGCTGACCTGCATATATACAGAATCTTTTTCGCTTGAGGCACCAAATGCTTCTCGGTATTGAATACGAAATCGCTCTATGTCTGAGTCTGTGGTACCGAACTCATGCGCAGGTAGTAAATTAATCGATGTGATTTGTTCGCTTGAACGCTGAGTGTCAACGTCAAACAGGCTCATGCCCTCGATTTCATCGTCAAATAAATCAAATCGTACGGGCGCATTTTGCCCCATCGCAAACAGGTCGACAACAGAGCCACGCACTGCGTATTCACCATGCGCCATGACTTGTTGAGTGTGAATATATCCTGCGTCTGACAACTGTTTGCGCAGTTTATCTATATTGAGCGTATCACCGACTTTGTAAACAATGGCATTGCCATAAATAAACTGTTTGGGAGCGGCGCGTAACATCAAGGTAGATACAGGCACGATAAGCACACCATGGCTGGCGTCTTTTAAACGACTAAGCGTACTTAAGCGTGTCGATATAATGTCTTGGTGCGGCGAAAAATGATCGTAAGGAAGTGTTTCCCAGTCAGGAAACACCATCACATTATCGCGTGGCAGTAGCGCATGAAGTTCATGTTCTAACTTGAGAGCGCTTGGGGTGTCTGGCGTAACCAACACAACGAGTTGCTGATGTTGGTTCACTGCCTCGCCAACAGCGAGTGTTAAAGCACTGCCGCTAAGTTGACCCCATTTGATTTTATCTTGTTGCGTTTTTACCCAAGGCAATTCAAGGAACTGCGCTAACTGCATGGAAATCTCCGTTTTAGTCGCGATAGAGTTTAGTGAGGTCACCGTAGTGATCGATACGGCGGTCTCTTAGGTAAGGCCAAATTCGGCGTACACTTTCACCGCGAGCAAGATCAAGTGTGGCGCTCAATACTTGTGCTTGATCGTTACTTGCAGTGGCAAGGAACTCACCCTGAGGACCTGCGATAAACGAATGCCCCCAAAATTCGATACCGGCACTGTGACCTGTCGGATCGGCTTCAAAACCGGTGCGGTTGGCACTGATAACATAAACCCCATTAGCTACGGCGTGCGCGCGCTGAGAGATCACCCATGCATCTTGTTGACGTGCTTGTTCCTCGGCATCATCGTTAGGATCCCAACCGATCGCTGTTGGATAAATTAATATTTCAGCACCTTTGGTTGCCATCAAGCGCGCTGCTTCAGGGAACCATTGGTCCCAGCACACCAATACACCCAATGTACCAACAGATGTTTTAATAGGCTCGAAACCGAGATCGCCCGGAGTAAAGTAAAACTTTTCGTAGAAACCAGGGTCATCTGGGATGTGCATCTTGCGGTATTTTCCAGCAATCGTACCATCACTTTCTAGTACTACAGCGGTGTTGTGATAGAGCCCAGCTGCACGACGCTCGAATAATGATGCCACGATCACAATATTCAGTTCTTTGGCAAGGGCACCAAGGGTGTCCGTGCTTGGGCCTGGAATCGTCTCTGCTAAATCAAACTGATTAACATCTTCACTTTGGCAAAAGTACAAACCTGTGTGTAGTTCTTGAAGCACAACTAATTTGGCCCCATTAGCGGCCGCTTCACGAATACCTTCTATGGAATTGTTAAGGTTAAACTCTCTGTCATCAGTGTTTTTCTGTTGCACAAGAGCAACAGCCAGTGTGTTGTTAACAGCAGTCATTATTTGTTCTCCAAAAAACCATATGGGAGCTGCATAGTGACACAATGCAGGCTGCCAAATTGTTCAATCAGTGCGCGGCAATCTACGCCAATAATATCGCGATCAGGATAGGCTTTGCCTATTTGACTCAGCGCGACCTCGTCGTGAGGGTCATTGTAGGTTGGCACTAAAACTGCGTTGTTGATAATAAGGTAATTGGCGTAGGTAGCTGGAAGGCGCTCGCCGTCTTCATTAAACGCGGCTTTTGGCCATGGCAGCGCGATGAGCTCGTACGCTTCGCCTTGAAGGCCACGCAGTGCTACAAGCTCGTCTGCCATTTTGCCAAGTTCTTGATAGTGCTCATCTTGTGGATCATCACAGCGGACATAAACAAGGGTGTTATTTGGCGCAAAACGCACCAGAGTGTCTATGTGCGAGTCTGTATCATCGCCAGCAAGGTAACCATGATTGAGCCACAGGATATGCTCAGCACCAAGTAGTGATTTGAGACTGTTGTCGATTTGCTCACTGGTCATTTGCGCATTACGGTTTTTGTTGTGTACACACGCGCGTGTGCTCAACAGCACACCATGTTCATTGATTTCAATTGCGCCGCCTTCAAGGATGAAGTTTGATTGCTCAGTGGTCGCGTTTTTATTCAATGCTTGAGTGAATACGTGTGCATTGATGGCGTTGTCTTTGTCAGCTTCGTACTTACCACCCCAGGCAGTAAATTGACAATCGAGCACTTTGAGTTGCTTGCCGTCGCTTAAAGTAAGAGGGCCGTGATCGCGTGCCCATGTGTCATTGCACGGTGCATCAACAAAAATAACATGGTCCATGTTCACCCCGTGCTCGGGAAGCTGGTTTTTAACCGACTCTTTTAGTTCACTGTTGTCCATCACAAGCAGCAACTTTTGGCGTTGGCTAATATGCTTACTTAGTTCGAAATAGACATGCTCAACAGCAGATAAATTAGGCGCCCAATCGGTGTTTTCATGAGGCCACGTCAGCATTACGGCATCTTGACGATGCCACTCAGGAAGTAATCTAAAAGTCATTGCAATCAATCACAGAAAAACAAGCCGCTAGTTTAGCATTAATGGCCTAATTGTCAGCTAAATAAGGTGCTTAAATGTGCTCAAGATAGGAAATTGTGATCAGTATAGGTTGCTCGTTTTAACGCGAGCAAACCGTTAGTCTTGCTCTTCGTCCTGTTGTTCAGAATCTTGTTTCTCTTCATGGCGCTTTTTGAGTTGACGCGTTTGCGCGTGCAAGCTGGCTCGCACCAATAATTCTTGGTCTTGTTCTCGGATGGTGCAAAACAGCAACTTGTGCTCAAAACCATCCTTGCACTGGGACACTTCAATCACCTCACCATAGCAATAGATAGCTGCAGCTTCATGGTCTAAAAACAACTTGCAGCGGGCAAATTGGCCTTGATCCAAAGCGGTGTCTCTAACTACCACAAACCCAGAGCCGCCATAGCTTTTTGCTTTTTCAGTGGGCTTTTCGGTGTTTTGTTGCATCAGTATGTGGCTGAGAATGAGATCTATTTTGCGCGATTGTAGCTGCAAATAATGAGCAAGCTCATTAGCAGTTTCACCAAGTAATCGTAATGGGCGAAGGGCGCTTTGCTCTAGTGTATTGACTTCATTAGCAAGCTTAAACAAAGGCGGAATATCGCGCTCTAATAGTGCGACTGTACCGGGAACTTCATCTTCGCGAACAGGTTCTACGACGATACTAACGGGTTCTTGAATTTGAAAAAACTCGGCGAATAACTCGCCCTTAGTGCGTGCCATACATATCTCTTAAGCTGCTGATTTTTCAATACTAGCTGTCATTAGCTAAATTTAAAAGGGGTGGGGACTGTGCACAACACAAAAGAGGCGCAAAATGCGCCCCTTTTGAACTACTTAGTCTACGTTGAGCGTTACACAATGCCTTCTGGGCAATCAACGTTTTCTTTTTTGTGATGCTCTGCAATTTCATCGGCTAACTCTTTGCGCGAACGCTTCTCGCCTAAACGGCGTTGTGTTAACCAGAAAAAGAACAGAGGCACAAAGAATACCGCCAAGAAGGTGGCAGCCATCATACCGCCCATCACCCCTGTACCAACACTGTGGCGAGCACCGGCTCCAGCGCCAGAACTAAGCACTAATGGCACGACACCTAGGATAAAGGCCAATGAGGTCATAATGATTGGGCGAAAACGTAGCCTTGCCGCTTCCAATGCCGCAGTAGCAGCGCTCCAACCTTGCTGGTGCTTCATCAGCGCATACTCAACAATCAATATTGCGTTTTTACCAGCGAGTCCCAGAAGGGTCACTAGACCTATTTGGAAATACACATCATTGGTGAGCCCCGCAATCCAAATCGAGATAAGCGCGCCAAAGGTGCCAAACGGCAGTGCTAACATGACTGATAGTGGTAATGACCAGCGCTCATACAAGGCTGCGAGGATCAAGAACACCATAATCACAGCAAGTCCTAATGCTAAGCCTGTAGTACCAGAGCTGCGTTTTTCTTGGAATGCCGATCCCGTCCAGTCGTAAGTCATATCTGCGGGCAGTACTTGTTTTGCAATACGCTCCACTTCAGCAATGGCTTGTCCAGAGCTGTAACCAGGTGCTGCTGAACCTAGCAACTTAACGGCGGGTAAGTTGTTGTAGCGCGACATACTATCTGGGCCACGAGTGAATTCGATAGAGGTAAACGCTGACATGGGTACCATTTCGCCAGTGTTACTTTTTACGTAAATACGGCCAATGTCTTGTGGTTGCATACGATACTGTGCATCTGCCGACATAAGTACCTGCCAAGCACGACCAAACTTATTGAAATCATTCACATAATAAGTTCCAAGTGTGCCAGCTAGGGTATTGAATGCGTCATTGATATTCACACCCATAGCACGCGCCTGTTCACGGTCTATATCGACTTTTAATTGCGGTGCATCTGGACGCCACAGCGTTTGTACACTGCCGATAATTGGGCTCTTTTGTGCTTCGGCCATAAACAGCTGCATGGCTTGTTGCAGTTTTTCTGGCCCACCAGCGCCTTTGTTCTGAATGTAAAACTCAAATCCGCCAGTGGTGCCTAGACCGAAGATAGCAGGGGGGTTGAAGGCAAGAACCAAGGCTTCGTTAATGTGCGCTGTTTTTGCAAATAACTCACCGACAAGTGACTGCGTATCTACCTCACGCTCATCCCAGTGTTTTTGGGTTACAAACAACGTGGCTGCATTGTTTTTAAAGCCGCCGCCAATAAAGTCAAAGCCAGTGAATGCAGCGACCGCTTCGTTCGCAGGGTTTGATTTTACCGCCGCTACCACTTCATCAACAACCTCGGCAGTGCGCTCCAATGACGCGCCATCGGGTAAGAAAATCGCTGAAATATAAAAGCCTTGGTCTTCATCTGGCACCAAAGAGCTTGGTGTTTTTTGCCAAATGCCAACGGTGGCACTGACCATGGCAATCATTAAGACTAATCCTAGAGCGCCGCGGCGAACCATAAAACCTACAGCACCGACATATTTGTTGGTGATCTTTGCGAAGAAGTTGTTAAACCACACAAAGAAGCGTGCAGTTTGCTTGTGCTCTTGTTTTAGGATTAACACACACAAGGCAGGTGTCATCGTCAGTGCAACAACACCTGATAAGCTCACAGCAATAGAGATAGTGATGGCAAATTGGCGGAATAACTCGCCCGTTAGGCCACCTAAAAAGGCAATTGGCACAAATACTGAGCACAATACCAGTACAATAGCGACTACGGGGCCGGATACCTCTTGCATGGCCTTGATAGCCGCATCTCTTGCACTGACATGCTCTTCATGCATGATGCGCTCAACGTTTTCTAGGACAACGATGGCGTCATCAACCACAATCCCGATGGACAACACCATACCAAATAAAGTAAGCGTATTGATTGAGTAGCCAAGCATGTACATGCCCGCGAAGGTGCCTAGTAAGGATACTGGAACAGCAAGTGTTGGAATAAGTGTTGCGCGCCAGTTTTGCAAAAACAGGTAAACAACAAGAAACACCAATACCATGGCTTCGCCAAGGGTGATAAGCACTTCACGAATCGAGACTTTAACAAAACGCGTTGTGTCGTAGGAGACAACATGTTCAAGTCCTGAAGGGAATTGCGGCTTTAGCTCATCAACAACAACAGCAACTTGCTCAGCTACTTCCAAAGCATTGGCACCCGGTTGTAAGAAAATACCCAGAAGCACAGCCTCATTACCATTAAAGCTGCCATCAAAATCATGGTTTTGTGAACCCAGCTCTACGCGCGCAACATCTTTCAAACGTAACGAGCTGCCATCGGCGTTGGCACGGATAATAATATTTTCAAACTCTTGGGGTTCGGACATACGACCACGAGCAGTGACACTGTATACCAGTGATTGCGGTGACATTGTTGTTGGCGATGCGCCAATTTTACCGGCTGCATACTGTGAGTTTTGCTCACGTATGGCATTGGTGATTTCATTAACTGTCACACCCAGTTGGCTCATTACATCGGGACGTAGCCAAATGCGCATCGCATAGTCTTTGGCACCAAAGATTTGTACGTTAGTGGTGCCCGGAATACGCTTGATGCGGTCGAGAATATTCAAGGTGACGTAGTTTGAAGTCCAAAGCGATGAACGGGTGCCATCAGGTGAATAGAAGGCATGAACCTGTAAAAAGCTTGATGAACCTTTTTGTACCACCACACCTTGGCGGCGAGTTTCTTCAGGTAAACGCGCTTCAACCTGTTTCACGCGGTTGTTTACGTTTACCGCAGCTTGATCGGCATCGGTGCCTATTTCAAAGGTTACTTCAATGGTTGTTGCACCTGCACTGCTTGAGGTTGATGACATATACATCATGCCTTCAACACCCGTGATGGCATTTTCTAGTGGCGCAGCCACGGTTTGTTCAAGCACTTCTGCGGAGGCACCTGGGTAAGTAGCAGTTACTTGCACCACTGGCGGCGCAATTTCTGGATATTGAGCAATGGGGAGGGCGCGCATGGCGGCCAGACCTGCAAGCACAATAACTATCGAAATAACGAAGGCGAATATGGGCCTATCTATAAAATAACGCGAAAACATACAGACCTTATCCTTTGTCGTTGTTTACAGAAACAGGCATGCCTGGGAAGAAAATTCGCGCCATACCTTCGACAATGACTTCGTCACCTTGTTTTAGACCGCTGCGAATAATCCAGAGATTTTCAACATTGTCGCCGTCTTGTTTACGATACCATTCGCCAACCTCTACTGGAGCTGGACGGGCAATCGTCATACCTTGCTCATTTTGGCCCACAACATACACAAATTTACCTGTGCCGTTGTCTAAAACAGCACGCTGAGGTACTGCAAATGTACCTTTACGCACCGCGCCGATTAATTCAACTTGCACAAATTGCCCCGGACGAAGGCTAAAATCCGGGTTTGGCACGATCGCTTGGAACTCAGAGGTGCCCGTGTTGGCATTAATGCGCACATCGGTAAAGTTAACCTCGCCGATATGCTCATAGGATGAACCATCTTGCAGGCGTAATTTCGTAGTCCAGCGACCGTCTTGCGGCAGGCTCAGTTGGCCGCGTTTTTGTTCTTGACGCATCGTCAATTGCTCGCGCTCTGAGAGCCCAAATCTTACACGTACAGGGTCCATGGCGGTCATTTGTGTAAGCAGAACTTCTGGGCCTGACACGTAGGTTCCTTCAGACACCTGTTCACGCCCCATAATGCCACTTACAGGCGCTTTCACTTGCGCATAATCGAGGTTTAATTTCGCTTCGCGCAAATGTGACTCAGTAGCACTGAGATCGGCTTTAGCAATTTCAACGCTTGATAGTGCGTTGTCGTAATCGCGTTGGGATACTGACTTATCTTCGCGAAGCTTTGCTAGACGTTTACTTTCACGTTGAGCTTGCTCTAATCGCGCTTTGGCAGCTTCAACCGCAGCTTGTGCTTGTTCGTAGGCAAGTTGATACGGCCCTAAGTCAATGGTAAACAGCGATTCTCCGGCTGTGACCTTTTGACCCTCTGAAAAGTTTCGTGATTCTAAAACACCGCTTACGCGGGCACGAATTTCAACTTCTTTTGAGCCTGATACCGTGGCAGGAACAGTAATAATAAATGGTGCATCAAGCGGTTGCGCACTAAGCGTTTGTACTTGTGCAGGAGGCATTGAACCGCCACCTTGTTGTGGTGCCTGTTCGGAACATGCACTGATTGCCATTGCACTGACAAGGGTCAGTAATGTTGGACGAACAGTATGTGTAAAAAAATTACGGCGCATAATATCAGCGTTTCCTTTGCTAAGTGTGTCATTAATAGCATTCATGTTGGTTGTATTTGCCACACAACTAACACTATTTCATCGAGTATAGAGTACAGGTCTCATTCGCGTGTGTGGTGAGAGAAAAGAGTGCAAAACACGGCCAATGAGTAAACGCTAGTGTATACCTTTTTTTCGTCAAGGTATACTTTTGCGTTTACCTTGTGTCATTTTCTTCTGGATTCGTTATACTTCGGTTTGTTAACGAAGAGGCAATCAATGAGTAGTTCCAAACAACAAGCCGTTATGGCAGCCGCTATTGCACTATTTGCACAGCGAGGTCTTGCCGGCACCACAATGGAAGCTGTCGCGACTAAGGCGAAAGTGTCAAAACGTACCCTGTATAAATATTACGGCGGTAAAGAGCAGTTATTCGATGGTGTTGTTGACTTACTGGTTGAGCGTATCAGGCCTTTGCAGCAGCGCCCTTATTGCCCACATACCCCAGTGCAAGAGCAGTTACAGGCTGTTGCTGAACTGTTTTTTAGTCTCACACAGGACAAGGATTACCTCACACTGTCTCGCATCATTATCATTGAATCTTTGCGCTCAAAAAAACGTGCAGCCAAGCTCGAAGAGCGATTAAAAAGTTGTGAGCAAGGCGCGTGCACTTGGTTTGACCAAGCACACAGCGAAGGGGTGTTAAACGGAATCTCTGCTGATGTGGCTATGACCGTGTTTTTGGGCAGCTTGAAAAAAGTGGCGTATTGGGACCAGCTAATTAAGTGGCAACAACCCATTGAAAAAGAAAAATTGGATGAAGTCGTTGCCGCAACCAGTCGTTTATTTACTCAACCACCGTTAAAATAGTCAGGGGTGCCATGAGCTTCAATGCCTTCGCTCAAGCGGGTGAGGGCGACAGCATAGACAGCATCGCGAAAATCGAGCCCCTTATTTTGCACCAGCTCATTGGCTTGGTTGAATGCGTTACTCATCACCGTATGTAGCTCATCACGAACTTTATCTTTATCCCACCGGTAGCCTGTGCGATTTTGCACCCACTCAAAGTAGCTTACCGTCACGCCACCGGCATTGGCGAGAATATCGGGTATGACGATGATGCCTTTGTCTTTGAGTATTGCGTCTGCATCACTGGTGACCGGGCCATTGGCAATCTCAACGAGATAACGCGCCTTGATGCCATTGGCATTGTCAGTGGTGATCACACTGTCCAGTGCGGCGGGGATTAGAATGTCGACATCAAGGGTCAGCAGCTCGTCGTTACTCAGGGTGTCGTGTTCACGGGTCTCACATACTGAGCCATCACAATAGATAGCTTTTAGCTCTTTATGTTCTTGCTTTTGCTGGTAGACGCTTTTTATATCCAAGCCTTCAGAGCGATAGATCCCACCTTGGGAGTCGCTTACGGCCACCACTTTATAGCCATCTTCTGCGAGTAATCGTGCAACATGATAGCCGCCATTACCAAACCCTTGAACCGCCACAGTCGTTTCTTCAGGTGTTAGGCAGTCGCGCTTTTGCAATTCTTTGATACACAGATAGGCCCCTCGACCAGTTGCGTCATCACGGCCAAGACTACCACCGAGTGCAATGGGCTTGCCTGTGATCACCGCAGGGTTTTTAACGCGGGTGATTTTTTCATATTCATCCATCATCCACCCCATGATCAGGGCGTTGGTGTATACATCTGGAGCGGGTATATCGCGCTCGGGCCCTATGAAATCTGCCATGGCACGCACATATGCGCGGGATAGTCTCTCGAGTTCCATAGGAGAAAGGGCTTTGGGGTCGACACTGACGCCACCTTTGGCACCGCCAAAAGGTAAATTGACTACGGCACACTTGAGTGTCATCCACAGCGCCAAAGCTTGAACCTCAGCGGCATCAACGTCAGGGTGAAAGCGAATACCGCCTTTGGTTGGGCCAAGCACATGGTTGTGTTGACAGCGATAACCTGGGAAATAATGGATGTGGCCATCATCCATACGTACTTCTACGTTCACATGCATCATGGCGTTAGGGTGGCTTAGGGCATTAATTACCTGCGAGGAGCAGCCAGTCATCTCGCCTATTCTCGTTAGTCGTGCTACTGCGTCGTCAAATACTGAGTCGCTCATCAGTCCTCCTTGTTTAATGTTATTCAAGCTAACGAAATGACCCAAAGAACGGTTCACTTTGTTGCTATTTTTGTTTAACGCAATGAAAGGGTTGTTGTATTGCTAAAGGATAGGCTGTTAATTGACGTTACGGTGAATTTAGGTCTTTGAAATGTGTATGCGCGTTAAAAAAGGAGCCATTGGCTCCTTTTTAATAATGATGAGACTGTTACGCCACGTCTTCTTTTTCCACGCGGATCCAGTCTTTTTCATCCACCCAGTTTTGTTTGCCATCGCCCAAGGTGCGGATGGGAACAATATAATCACAGCTAATTTGCGGTTTAACTGAGGCGAAAATGGGCACAAAACCGAAACTCAATGCGGTTTCAATGATTGCCTGCTGGTTCTGAGGGTCGATGTCTGCGGCCTCATCGATATAAAGCGGCACGCGGTATTGGCTCTTTTCTTTATCAGACAACAGGTGGCGGATAAACAACATGCCACACAGTAGTTTGATGGTTATACGCGTGCCATTGGAGCCTGCAGAATCAATTTTATCGAAGTACTCAGTCTCGCCGGCGCGGTTAATTACCTCAAAGCGAATATCAAACAAGTCGCTCAGCGTGAGGCCCGCTTTTTCAGAGGCAAGCTTGATGAGCTGATCTTTGGCGTCGTTCACTTCACTTTCTCGCACATCTTGGTCGCTAAGTAAGTCAAGACTATCGCCTTGCTCGTACAAGTCAGACGTTGCCAAAATAGTGTCGATGCTCTTTACCAACATGGCGCGTGGCATAACTTCTATTTTGAAGCCCTGAAGGTTTGAGATCTTATGCTCACCGATGCCCTTGTTAAATAGCCGCATTTCAGATGTTAAGCGATTCAAGTCCTGACGCAGCCCCTTGATAGTCGCCGCCACATCGGTGAGTGCCACACGTGCTTGGCGCTCAACCGCTTCACGTTCGTTATCGATATTGTGATAGGCGCTGATGAGCTTTTGGTATTTACTCAATTCATCACTTTCGTTATCAAATTTTGTGATACCGGCATTGTAGATATGCAAGTAAGTATTGCGTACGTTAATGTCAAAGTTACGTAGTTCTTGGCAATCTTTGTTAAAGCTGTGAATGGTATCGGCCAGTGCATCTAAATCGACATTGACGTCGATAAGATAAGGCGTGACTTTCCCTGAGATAAAATCCAAGGTGTGGTCTAATCGTTCGCTCTTCACTTGCTGCAAGCGCGCTTTTTGACGCTCCAAAGCCTCTTTTTTAGCGTTAATGATTGCCCGTCTATCGGCGATGCCAGCAGCATTTTGTTGTACTTCGCTTAGGTGCGCATCCACCTCTTCTTGCTCTGCACACATGCTTTCTTGCAATGCTTGTTGCGCATCAATGGAGCGCAACATCACTTGGTATTGTTCGAAGCGTTTCAACGCCGCTTCTTGGCTCATCAACTGCTCATAAAGCGCATCGCGTTCTGCTTGCTTACCCGCCACATCGGCCGCCACGTCGCGTTGTGCTTTTAAATCGCTTAGTGAGCGCTCAAGTGATTGCAATTGCTCTGTGAGTTGCGCTTTATCCGCACCACTTTGCATTTGCACAACAGGCAGTTTCTTTAATGAGATTGTTGCTCCCGGTAGCACTAATTCAGCGCCGCGAACCGCTTGACTCAGTAACGTGAGGAAATCGCCAAACGCGTCTTCATCTTCAATCGTGATCTCGCCACCGCTGGTGGTCGCAAAAGACAATAAATCCGGGTTGAGAATTCGCGAAATCTCTTCCACTTCTTTGAGTGAAAGGTCTTCACGCATGCGAGTAAACAAGTTGTACTCAAGGTTTTTAAGCTGCAGTTTGAGGCTTTTGATCTGCTTTTGCGTTTCTTTAATACGAAAATCAAGTGTATGCAGGCTTTGGCCCTCGGCACTTTTGAGCGAGTGTGAGAGTGTTTCATACTCTTGCTTGAGTGCTTTAAGCTCACTTTGTAAGGTGGCGCTGTCAGCCAATTCAAACTCATGATGCAGTGCGTCATAGTCATTAAACCACGCATTGAGCTCAGTGAGTTTGCGTTCAATGTCACGAGATTGTTGCACGTACAAGCGTTGCTTTTGCTCAAACTCGTCCTTCTCGCTCACGATTTCTTCTAGCTGTTCGTTCAACGTGGCATTTTGGTCGTCGTAGTAGGCGTCAAATTCAGCAAGGGCGAGATCAATTTTGGGCGCGAAGGCACCCAGTTTACCTTTGAGTGCACTTTGATGCTCCAACATACTTTCAAGCGCACTAATGGGCTCTTGCATGGTTTCAAGCGCGTTAAGCTCACGGCGGGCGCGATTAACTTTGTCAAAAGCGCGTTGCCATACTTCATAAAAGTCGACATTGGCGTTTGACATGTGGCGCTCAAACACACGTAACATAAAGCGTTTTACATCGCTTGCACCGAGTTTGTGTAAATTGAGCATGCGACGAAAGATTTCTTTATAGGTCGGGGCATCGCTGACGTTGTTCAGAGGGATCATGCGCAAATTAATATCGCCATCAAATGGCGTAGCACCGCCAATGAGTAGGGCATTTAGCTCCTGCGCTTTTAGTTCAATAGGGCCCAACCCCTTATCTTTTAAATGGTTAAACAAACGTGTGTATTTCACGATGCGTTTGTTGTCCATGTAATCGTCAAGATTAAGTGCGCCGTTGTAGCAAAAATACTGATGCCCAAAGCCCGCTATTTTCCCAAGCCCTGCTACGCCAATGACCACTTTGCCGTGCGGCAAGTCCGCCTCAAGTAAAATGTAGGATTGATCCGAATTGAAATAAAACTTACGCGTTTCCTCTAAATCGTGGCCATCCCACTCGGTTAGGCGTAAATCGTTTATTAACGGGAACTGTAGGGCATTAATAACCGAGCTCTTGCCGGTATTGTTGGGCGCGCAAATCGAGCTACTTTTGTCCAATGGGATAACACATTTTGCGTAGCCCGCAGTGTTTAAAAGGGCGAGTTTACTTAGTCCGTGTAATTGCTGCATTTATACTTCCTCCGCACTTTCAAACGCATCGTCATTGACTTCCAATAATGCATCTAGGTAGCGATGAATAGGAGCTAATATACGAAATAGGGTTTCTTTGTCTTTTGCTTTGGCCATGCCCAGGCGCACCATGCGCATCAACACATCTTTGCGTAAATCTGTGCCAGAGAAAATCTCCAGCTGATCAAATAAGGCTTTGTTGTTTAACACCAATTCTTGGCATACTTCCAAGTCGACATCTTTGTCGAACAAAGCCCGCATCGGGTCTTGGCCCTTGTTGGCGTATTGTTCAATAAGGGTATAAATAAACAATGCAATAGCGCGTGAGATCTTCCCCATATTCGCGGTGCCTTCGTCGCTGGCGAAATAGAAAAAGCCCCTGGCATCATGCACTAGGTTGTGTCCTAAGGCTGTGAACAGCGCATCATATTGCTGTTGATGCTGGTCTAACTCTTGCCAAGCAAGGTTATCTTGTTCGCTAATGTGATAGCCGCTCACAAGCTTTTTATTAATGTATTGCAGCTGGGTAAGCTGGCTTAAATCTAAGGTGCTCATAGGGTGGTTTTACTCTTTGATTGTTCTTGTTCACTGGCATCAACGAAGGGGTACAAGGAGAAGCGTTGTCCAGCCAGTGTTTTGTATTGTGGTGTGTCACTTTGTGACAAGGTCATTGTTGGGTCATTGATAAGCTTTTGATAGAGATATAACAGCTCATCTGATTCGAGTTCAGGGTAGTGCTGGTTTAACACATCAATGACTTGTTGTTTGCCCTTGGAGCTTGAACGCTTAGCCGGTTTAAATAGCGCGCGTACATCCTTAAAGCTTGGAATGTGTGGTGGCTGATAGGCTGAAACGGTACTTGCATCAGGCATTTCATATTCGTGTTCTTCAAACTCAGTCAGTCCGGCCATATACGACACCAGCTGTGCATTGCTACCGAGTTGATGATGTTGTGTCTCTGAGGCGAAAAACGGCTGGTGGGCGCTCATGACATTGTCCAATCCGCGCTTACGAATGAGACTAAGCACCTTCGCCGCTTGGCGCGTGATCAAGGTGTTTTGGCGTAACTCTTCGCGAAGCGGCATCAGCATATCTGCGCTTTGGGTTAGGCTTTGGCGACCGATTGAATGCATATCTAGAATGCGGGTACGCAGCTGCTCTAACATGCGTATGGTGACACTGCTGCGGCCAGTTTGTTTGAGTATCAATAGGTGCTCGGTAAGGTTGTGCTCGATAGCGTCAAAGCACACTTGAAACGCACCATTGATATCGAGCATTTCAAGCATGGGCTCAATGTATTCATCAAATGCTTCAATCACCGCTTTATAGCGTTTCGCTAAAGACAAGGTTGAACTATTGGATTTGGCTTGCTCTACCAAGTTATATATGGCGTTTTCATTGTGTTGGTACAGCTTAATTATTTTACGTACCCGTTCATCCATTATGCGGGTGTAACGGCTAATGTCGCCGTAATCATTGTCATTAACCGCTTGTTCGAGCTTGTTACTCACCCGTTCTAGGTCTTCGACCAAAACGTGGATTTCGCCCGCCAGCCCTAAACTCTCATCTTGTAGCAAATACGCTGCAAAATCACTAACAGCGCGATTGATCTCAAGTTGTGATGATTTTGCAAGAGGTACTAATATGTCTTGGCTAAGTAGCCGGTTCGTTTCTTTATAAATTTGCGCGCCAGAATAATGGGGAAAATGCTGCTTTATAACGCTTTGCACTTCCTTTACGCTGAAATCTCCCATTTTGAAACGTTTCATTAGGGTTTCTAGCACTGGCCATAACTCGTTCAGGGTATTGAGTACACGTTTGGCAATTATCATTATGTTAGTTCTAAGTGCTTGGCAATAGATGAAGATTATAACCAATGCAGGGGGGTGGTAAAATAGCTTTTCAGTTGTTGCTTGAGGTTTACAAAGAAAATGTAAAAAAATTGTCATTAAATCTGTTTCGCTGATAGCCCCAACGACCATCTAGTGATAGAATTCGCGCCGCTTGCAGGCTTTAACGGTCTGTTAAAAACTCATGGTATTGCTAAGTTTGTTATTTTTAACAAATTGGTCGTGATTTTGACCCCTTTACTTGGTTGTGCTTTTTTGTCGTTATTAGCAAGGAATATTACCTAAAATGGTCGGTGCGCTCATATTGACGCTCATTGCCGTGGCCTTTGTGCTTATTGTCGTGGAAGATGTCATTCACGTTAATAAAGCTAAAACCACGCTGTTTTTCGGTACATTGTGCTGGATAATCCTCTTTATCTCTCCGCTACACGGTCATTCTGTTGACCACATCAAACATGAATTGAATGAAAATATATTAGAAATTGCGACCTTGTGGCTATTCCTAATGGCAGCGATGACGTTCGTTGCATACCTTAACTCAAAGGGATTTATTCAAAATTTGGTGCAGCGGGTTTTGCCAAAATCCATCAGTGAACGTAAGTTGATGTTCCTAGTTGCTGGATTTGCGTTTTTATTCTCATCGATTTCCGACAATATCACCGCGACCTTGGTATCCCTTGCGGTAGTAATGTCATTAAACCTCGATGGCAGAAAGCTGGTTAAATACGCGACCTTAATTATCTTTGCCGTAAACTCCGGTGGTGTATCGCTGATCACCGGGGACGTCACGACCCTGATGATCTTTCTTGCAGATAAGGTAACAATTGGTAATTTGTTGCTGTTAATTGCGCCTGCTGCAATAAGCGTGATTGTGTTGGCGACCTTGTTATCGATGAAGATGAGAGGACGTGTCACCTTTGATTTAGGTGAGCGCAAGAAAATAGAAAAAACAGATATCACTATTTCGGTCATCTTCTTATCTACCGTAGTCGCGACGTTAACGCTGAGCGTGCTCTATGAAATCCCGCCGTTACTTACTTTCTTGTTCGGTTTGTCTTTGATGTTTCTCACTGCACAGTTCCTAATGCGTAAGAAAGATGTGAATAAGCAAATAATCGATTACATACGTGAGATTGAGTACGACACGTTATTATTCTTTGTTGGTGTGCTAATGCTGGTGGGTGCACTCAAAGAGGTGGGGGTACTTGCACAAGTTTCCCATTTATATGAAGTGTTATCACCGCGTGAAGCCAACTACCTCATGGGGTTACTCTCAGCCGCGATTGATAACGTGCCATTGACCGCTGCGCTACTCAAAGCAGATATTCATATGGATACGCAAAATTGGCTGGCCTTTACTTATGCCACTGGGGTGGGCGGCTCGATGTTAGTGATTGGCTCTGCGGCGGGTATTATTGCCATGAGTAAAGTTCACGATTTGACATTTGGTAGCTATTTACGCAACACCTTTTACCTGTTAATTGCGTACTCAGTCGGCTACGTAGGTGCCTTTTTCATGGGTACCTTTATTTAACCCTCCAAGACGTCAATGCGAGTGAAACAGGCTTTCACTCGCATCTTCTTGGCCGATGATATCACCTGATACCCAATTAGATTCCCACCTAATTAACGCCAATATTTGCACTTGATAACCCGCTGATACATTATCTAAGGTATTGAAAATAATACGGTGTATTGCTATGCGAGTTGCTGTTTTTGGTGCTGGTTCAACTGGATGTTACCTTAGCGCTTTGCTGTGTTTAGCAGGGTTAGACACGACTATCATTTGCCGCCCAAGAATCAAAAAGGTGATACAAGACAATGGTGGTATTCATATTACCGACTACCAAGGTATGAATACTACCGTTATGCCAAACGCTATGCTCACACAAATCAATGATGACGTGTTTGATGTGGTGTTTGTCACGCTCAAATGCCATCAGCTGAGCGCAGCCATTGATGATTTGTTAAAGATGACCAACAGCGAGTCGGAATTACTGTTTATGCAAAATGGTCTCGGTAGTTTTGATGCTGTTAAAGCGCAGTTACATGAGCGCAAGTGCTTGGCAGGTATTACTGCGTTTAACGTGTTACAAAATGGTGCGCACTTTCACAAAGGTACAGAGGGGGAGTTTATATTGGCGCACACTGCGCGTACCGAACATATCGCAACGGCGCTAGGTAATGTGTCTATGCCTTGCCAGTTACATAAAGACATGCAGCCTATTATTTACGGTAAGTTGTTGCTTAACCTAAACAATGCCGTCAATGCAATTGCTGATTTGCCCATAAAAGAGCAATTAAGCCAGCGCGTATTTCGCAAAGTGTTGGCAAGTACCATGAGTGAGTGGCTGAGTGTATGCAACAAGACCCAGTGTGATGTTGCGCAATTTACTAAGGTTAAACCCAAATGGTTGCCGCTTATTTTGAATCTACCAAACTGGCTTTTTACACGGCTAGCTTCGGCGATGCTGGATATTGACCCCAAAGCCCGTTCGTCCATGTGGGAAGACATTCAAGCAGGACGTAAAACCGAAATCGAGTACCTCAATGGTGCCGTCAGCAGTCTCGCTCGGCAGGTGGGTGTCCCAACCCCCGTTAATGATGCAATCGTGCAGGCAATCGCTGAATTAGAGCAAGGGAAGAAGGTCGATATTGAGAACGTATTTAGCCATCACCTTGGCGCTGGAAAGGGAAAATAAAGTGTCAATATAGGGTTAATGGCAATTGACATCCAGCCATCCAAACGTTACATTGCAACCTCGCTCTAACACATGCTTGTTGGAGTGATAGCAGAAGAGGTGCGATAGCTAGGTAGTAGATGTGAAGCGGACGAACGCTCATGATCATCTATGAGGGAGACTATCGCCGAGGGAGTCCATGTATCGTCAACGTGGCTCTCGGTTCTTGAGGCTGAATCCTCGGAACTGTCACCTGTTTGGGTGGAGGGCTTCTGGCAATGGACACACTTCTTTTTTAGTCTTGCCAAGTTCTCCTGATTGTATTTGAAAAATAAAACATTTTTCATCTCGGAGAGACAATGAATCAGGAATTTTCCGTCGCTAAGTTTGGCGGCACTTCAGTTGCAGATCATCAAGCAATGACACGCTGCGCGCACATTATCGCAAACGATCCTCAGGTACGCGTTGTTGTCGTCAGCGCCAGCGCAGGTGTAACAAACCATCTAGTGGCGCTTTGTCAGTCATCTTTAGACGATGAAACACGTCAACAACATGTTGATGGTGTTATTGCTATCCAACTGAATATCCTAGAATATTTAAGCTTAGATGCCGATTTGGCCATTGGCTTTGAAAATACCCTCAATGAATTTCGTGCAGCGGCACTCAAGGCCGTGCAAACGAACGCACAACGAGATGAACTGTTGAGTTTTGGCGAGCGTTTGTCTTCTTATCTTTTTACTCAAGTTATGCGTGACCAAGGGGTTAGCACAGCGCGTTTTGATGTGCGCTCAGTGCTAAAAACAGACAGTCAATTCTCAAAAGCACAGCCTGACATCGCGCAAACACGCACACGTGCCCAAGCTGAACTGGTGCCCTTGCTAAGTGACCAAGTGGTTGTGACTCAGGGCTTTATTGGTAGCGATGAATACGGTGACACAACCACACTGGGTCGTGGTGGTTCAGATTATAGTGCAGCGTTAATTGCGGAAGCGATTGGCGCCAAGAGTGTGTATATATGGACTGATGTTGTTGGCATTTTCAGCACCGATCCTCGGGTATGTGAAAAAGCGGCACCCATTGCACATCTCACATTTGATGAAGCAGCAGAAATGGCAACGTTTGGCGCTAAAGTGTTACACCCTGCGACCATATTGCCTGCTGCGCGCAGTAGCATCGGTGTATTTGTTGGCTCGAGTAAAGACCCTCAAGGCGGCGGTACTTGGATTGAGAAGGTACCAAGCGGTGAGCTTATTGCCGGTGTTCGTGCTGTTACTCAGCGTAAAAATCAGATTTTATTAACGCTCAAAAGCCCAGAAATGCTATTGGCAAGTGGCTTCTTGGCTCGTGTATTTACCATTTTGAGTGAATACAAGATATCTGTTGATTTGGTGACAACTTCGGAAATTTCAGTGGCGGTTACTTTGGATAACGCTCCGAATGCGAGTCGTCCTGAACTAGATCAAGAGGCACTGGATAGGCTAGGTGAGTTTTGTCACGTTACTGTGGAAAACAACTTAGCGCTCGTTGCACTGATTGGCTCTGAAATTCAACTACGTCAAAGTGAGTTAAACCTGATGCAGGTATTATCTAATTTTGATATCCGCCTTATTTGCCATGGTGCATCTAAGCACAATCTGTGTTTCTTGGTTGACCAATCGCAATCAGATGAGGTGGTTAAAGCGATTCACCAGCAACTGCTGGAGCAAGGTCAATAATCGCGACATCCTGCACTGCAGTGATAAGCGAGACATCAAACGCTTGCCACTGCGTGGTGTAGATATGCCCATCTAATTGCGCGATTAGCGGCAAAATAGCTTGGCTAAGCAGGGTAGAGATATTTTGCTTAGCTGCTTTTGCATACGCCTCTTTAAGCGTCCAAACTCTAAAAAAATTCTCTACATTGTCGCCAATTACGTGTACTTCATCATCAGGATAGTAGTGTGCCGCAAGCTTCATGAAAGGCCGCTTGGCATCTATTTTCTCAATATCGAGCCCAAGAAGTGTGTTTTTTCCCATCACCAGAGCGACAGCAACATGGCCATGGGAGTGACTAATAACCACATTCACATCAAGTAGTTGCTCATCAACATATACATCTAGCGATTTGCTCACTTCGTTAAATACTGTGTTAAAACGCGCCATTGGTATATCAATTAACTCAGGGTGCGCCTGTTTGATCAGTTGCTTTATGCACCAACGGCTAGTGAGGTACTCTGCTTTGGCCTTAGGCTGCTTTCTTCTTGCAAGAATGACACGTTCACTGTGATGAAGGTGTGTGTGCGCCAGTGTATGCGCAGAGCATAAAGTCACCAGTGTCGCACTTTGCACATTACCACGCGGTGTGTGTGTAAGGGATTTAAAACAATAATCAGGATGGGACATGCGTGAAGAAATCCGATATCGCCCGAGGCGACTACTCTGTTGCAACTAAGTATGGTTTAATAGTTGCAAAACAATAACAGAAATCCCTTCGAATGACGAATACACGTGACGGCTTTCAAAGTCGTATTGGTTTTGTGCTGGCTGCTGCCGGCGCAGCAGTAGGCCTTGGTAATATCTGGGGTTTTCCTACACAAGCGGCGAACCACGGTGGTGGTGCCTTTCTTCTTGTTTACTTTATTGTGATCTTTGCCTTGGCGTTACCCGCGCTATTCACTGAGTTGTACATTGGCTACAGTGCGCAAGCCAACCCGGTGCAAGCTCTGCAACGTGCGTGGCAAGACAAGTCTCCAAAACTCGGTGCCGGTGCCGGTTATGTTGGCCTTGCTGGCGCGGTTGTTATGCTCAGTTTTTACTCTATTGTTGCTGGCTGGATGCTCTCTCATGCATTAGCGCCGTTAGCAAAGCTCATTGGGCTGTCCGAGGTTGAGCAGTTTTTAAGTAATGATTCATTAGCACGAAATCTCGTATTTACACCGCTAATGCTGTTATTGACTGCCAGTATTATTCTCAAGGGCGTCAAATCGGGTATCGAAACGTGGTCGCGCCGTTTGATGCCTCTGTTATTGGTGCTATTGATTGCGCTCATTTTTTATATTGGCACGTTAGATGGGGCAAGTGAGGGCTTTAGCCATTATTTAAAACCCGATTTTTCAAAGGTGTGGGATGCTGATTTAATCATTGCAGCAATGGGGCAAGCATTCTTCTCGTTGTCGCTTGGTGTTGGCTGCATGATGATTTACGGCTCATACCTAAAACCCGGTGCCAATCTTGGTAAGTTGACCTTAAGTGTCGCAGCACTCGATACCTCTGTGGCATTTCTCGCTGGTTTACTCATTGTTCCTGCGATTTTTGTGGCCAATCATAACGGTGTACAAGTATTTGCCAATGGTAAATTGATTGGTGAAGGACAGTTAATATTTGCCGTATTACCACAACTGTTTGAAGCTATGGGCACCATAGGACTCGTAGTTGCGCTGGCGTTTTTTGTGCTCATGTCGATTGCGTCAGTCACTTCAACTATTTCTTCAACGGAAATTCCGGTGGCGTTTTTAGTTGAAAACCACGGTTTGAGTAGAAGCCTATCAACCTGGTTAGTGACCTTGGTGGTTGCTGTGGCGTCAATGACTATTATTGCCAATTTTGAATGGTTATTCTCTTTGGTTATTCAAGTGTTTACTCAGTATCAGTTGCCATTGATGGGGCTGTTCTACTTCCTTACTTTGGGATGGGTATGGCATCGAGGTAATGCACTCGCGGAATCATCACACAAAGGCGTTAGGGCATTACTGTGGTATATCCGTCTTGTTTGCCCTGTACTGATGACCGCGGTGTTTGTAAACGTTGCGATTAAGTAATCTCAATTGTGATTATTGATAACTAACAGGTGTCAAAAGCTTCGAAACATCGAAGCTTTTTTTTTGCGCGTTAAAATACATAAATAAACCCAATGCCCACTTCGGCTTCATAACTGTTACGCGCGATTGGACTGTCTTTAATATCACCGAAGTATTGCTCATACAGGGCTTCTGCAAAAATCTGCCAATCTTCGTTCATAAACATTCGATAGTGGTAGTTAAATCCAACAGAGCGAAACCCGCCACTCAAATTGGTTGGCTCTAGGCCAGATGCTACTGATTGTTGTTGGTTTATACCAAACTCTTTGTTGGCATAGTCGCCGTCGTGCCATACCAAGGCTGCGGAAAGTTCATGGCCGCTGCCATCGTTTTGCTCGCCGAATCGGTGTCCAACACCAAAAAGCGCAAGGCTCCCCTCATCCGTAGCGACTAGCCGTCCGTCTAACCAATAGCGCCAATGTGCGCTCAAATCACGGCGCACTTGCAATATTAACTCTGTGCTTTCGTCATTATCGCCGAGGCCATTTAAATGACCTTCATCGGAATCACCTTGCTCTCGGCCTTCATCAAAACCCACCGCGACCTCAAACAGCCAGTGTTCTGAGCGAAGGCCTCGCCAGCCAAGTGTTTCACCAGCCCAAAAAAAGACGTTTTCACCGCTGCGCCATTGCACGCCACCTGCAGGGTCAGCTTCAAAACCATACTCATCGGAACCCTCATAGGCTGACTCGTACTCAACACCCAGCCCTAATCCGAAGCCCCAGCCATCATCCCCTTTGCTAAAGTCATCAATTGAAGGTAAAGGAACTAAGGCTGATTGAGAGCCTTTGGCCAGTGCTTGATATGGCAATAGAGAGTGTAAAAATATAATAATGAAAAAACCGATAGCATGTCGCATTGAATCCCTCACTAAACCGATACTAAGCACAACGTTGTATTTTAATGTGCTTCAAGTGTAGTTTATCTAACACGCTAGTGCGGTGTTCAAAAACGGCTATTCACACACGAAGTTTATGCCTTAACTTCATTCTCTAGTGCTTCGCCTTTGGCGAATTGCTCGAGATTGAGATAGGTTGTTTGCACAATTTGAGAGAGCGCTTCTTGAGTAAAGAACCCCTGATGTCCGGTAATGAGTACATTTTTGAACGTCAGTAGGCGAGCAAAAACGTCATCTTGTAAGATTTCTTCTGATCTGTCTTTAAAGAACAATTCCGATTCTTGCTCGTACACGTCTAACCCCAGGTAACCTAGGTGTCCTGTTTTTAGAGCATTAATACAGGCTTTGCTATCAAGTAACGCGCCTCGACCGGTGTTGATTATCATCACGCCAGGTTTCATTGCACACAGAGCCGCCTCATCTATGATGTGATAGGTTTGATCGTTAAGTGGACAGTGCAAAGAAATAATGTCACTTCGGGCTAGGAGTGTTTGCTGGTCTACCAACTCAAAATTACCATGCGGTGACGCAGGGTCGCATACTAACACCTTGGCGCCAAAACCATTGAGAATACGCACAAGGGCAGAACCAATTTTGCCACACCCAATAAGTCCGACGGTTTTTTGGTGTAAGTTGAAGCCAAGCAATCCATTGAGATCAAAGTTATCTTCGCGCACGCGATTGTATGCCTTGTGGGTTTTTCGCGACAGTGTCAGCATCAGGGCAATGCAGTGCTCGGCAACGGCTTCGGGACTGTAAGCAGGAACCCGAGCAACTTTGACTCCATGTAATTTCGCCGCGGCTAAATCGACATTGTTAAACCCTGCGCAGCGCAGCAAGATAAGCCCAATGCCTTGTTGTGCCAATGTGTCGATAGTGTGTGTATCGAGGCAGTCATTCACAAATACACACACCGCATCAAAACCTTGGCAAGATGGCGCAGAGTGGGCGTTTAACGGCGCTTCAAAGTAACTAATGTGAACATTGCTTGGGCAGTGGGCGCTAAAAGCGGCGCGTTCATATTTTTGGGCACTGTATAGGGCTAGTTTCATCTTTTGGGCTCATGATGGTTGTTATTTATGCTCAGCGTTACACTTGTTGTATTACTTGCCTATGCTATTACCAATGATAGCAAGTAAGGTCTTTGTCTGGCTTGATGCAGCGCATTAAAATGGTTGTTATTTATAGAAAAAATAGCAGCAAAATAGCACTTTAAAAAGTTGTGTAACGCGCTCTGCCCATAATCATAGTTCGCTTAGTACGTGTTCAGGCAAAACTAAAATTCAACATAAATATGAGCGGTGAGTGTGGTATATTTTGAGTCCTTTTTTGAGGTTAGCTAACGAATAGGTCGAACAATGACAAAGAAATGTACCTTTATCGGATTAGGTGTGATGGGTTACCCAATGGCAGGGCACTTACAAAATGCGGGCTTTGACGTGTGTGTTTATAACCGCACACAAGCCAAAGCCCAGCAGTGGGTGGAACAGTATGGGGGTCGCAGTGCAGCGACACCAGCATTGGCAGCCAAAGACGCAGAATTTGTTTTTGTGTGCGTGGGCAACGATGATGATGTGCGCAGCGTTATTTACGGTGATGATGGTGCGTTAGCGGGTATGAGCGCAGGTACTTATTTGGTCGATCATACAACCACCTCAGCAGATCTTGCGCGTGAACTCGGTAGCGTAGCATCTGATAAGGGCATCGCATTTATTGATGCGCCGGTATCGGGTGGTCAAGCGGGTGCTGAAAATGGCGTACTAACGGTTATGTGTGGTGGTGATGAGCACGCATTTGCAACAGTGCAGCCAGTAATGGATGCATTTAGCCGTTTTAGTGAATTACTAGGGCCAATTGGAAGTGGTCAATTATGCAAAATGGTGAACCAAATTTGTATTGCGGGTGTGGTCCAAGGCCTAGCTGAGGGGTTACATTTTGCCAAAAAGGCAGGGTTAGACGGTGAGAAGGTCATTGAAACCATCTCCAAAGGTGCTGCTGGCTCGTGGCAAATGGAAAATCGCTATAAAACAATGTGGCAAGGTGAGTATGAGTTTGGTTTCGCGGTAGACTGGATGCGTAAAGACTTGGGTATTGCTTTACATGAAGGTCGCAACAACGGTGCTACCTTGGCGTTAACGGCGTTGGTTGATCAGTATTATGCGGATGTTCAAGCAATAGGCGGTAATCGTTACGATACCTCGAGCTTACTCGCGCGGTTAGAAAAGCTTAACCCTAGTAAATAGGCTAAGCCTTTAACTAATACAGCTCATTGCGCCCAAAGTTATAGGCTTTGGGCGTAATGATAGAGCGCTTTTAGAATACCCATATTGCGCTCATTACCTTCATTTTCATGTACTAGGTTCTCTAGGTTCAGCATGAAGTCTTGCGCATTGATAGATGGGCTATCTTCACCATGCATAAGCTTGTTTTGACAGTATTTACGCCATGAATCAAGTTCATTAGGGCTAAGTGTTTCAGGCCAGTTACGAGCGCGATAACGAAATAACATGCTGGTAAACTTTGGGTCTTCAAAATCAAGTTCTAACGCACTCAATTCCAGCGGTGATGCACTGCGGATAATGTCAAACTTGGCTTTGTCACTGTTACTGGTGAAGCCACTGTAGAGCATATAATCTGGATTAGTAATAGGTGCAAATTCTCGTTCACCGTTAAACACCTGCGCCACTTTTTCCCTCAATTCAGGGTGTGCTTGTAAGAACTTCAAATGTTCCAAACACTGTGCTCTGTCTATACCCAAGCGTTCGGCATTTTCAGGCAACAAGGTTTTTGCTGGCGCAAGAATAGGGCACTTGTTTACGTGTACCAATTTTAAGCCAATAGGTTGTTGCCCTTCGGGTAATTCATCGCGACGGGTGTACAAATATTCTCTGATCTGCGCTACAGAAAGAGACAACAAAGGCTTGGGATCATGAGTGAGGTTAAAACACACCACTGCATTTTTATTGCTTGGGTGGAAGCTCATGGGGGCAATCCAGGTTGTGCACCCTTGAGTTGCAGGGATACGCGATGAGGTATGCACCAATGGTGTCATGTTGAACACATCAACTAAATCTAACAGTGCTTTTTTGTTTCTTAGGCCAAAAAAGAACTGGTACAGCTTAGGCTGGCGCTCTTTGATTATTTTCGCAAGGGCAATGGTTGCTTTAACATCGCTCAATGCATCGTGTGCATCTTCGTGTGCAATGCCATTGGCTTTGGTTAAATCCTCTAAACGAAAGCTGACACTGCCATCTTCTTTTTGTGGCCAATTAATGCCTTCAGGACGCAGCGCATAACAGGCGCGTACAAGGTCAATAATGTCCCAACGACTGTTGCCGTTTTGCCACTCTCGGGCATAAGGGTCGTAAAAATTACGATAGAAACTATAGCGGCTGACTTCGTCATCAAAACGAATGCTGTTGTAACCTGCCACGCAGGTATTGGGTTGGCTAAACTGCTCATGAATTTTGGCCATAAATTCCGCTTCACACAAACCATGTCGTAGCGCATGCTGCGGGGTGATGCCTGTGACTAAGCAGGCTTGCGGATGTGGCAGATAATCCGGTGCAGGGCGACAGTATTCAATCAGCGGTTCACCGATGATGTTTAAATCTAGATCCGTACGAATGCCAGCAAACTGACTGGGTCGATCTTTTTGTGGATTAGCTCCCCACGTTTCATAGTCGTGCCAGTAGATTGTGGGCTGGTCATCACCGTTATGCGCCATTGTTTATCCTTTCGCCTAACTCGATTTATTATTATCACAGGCATTATTACACAGCTAAAAGCACTGACAAAGCGCTGCGGTGCAAAGGGCGGTAGTTTATATAAAAGTGACTATTATTAATGATTGAAAGTAAAAACAAGAAATAAGTATTCACTGTAACTATTTGTACAAAAACAGGTTTGTTACTGGTGCAAGAAAGTGTCAAATAATAAAATACCCCATAAGGGTTCATTAAGGGAGGAATGCCCATGCGTTTTACACTACTGATGTTGTCGTTATGTTCTAGTCACGCTCTGGCTGAGCTTTCTATTTCACACTCTACTGCTAACTACGCGGTCAATGTACAGAGCATTGAAACGTTGCAGCATGAATTAGATTCGGCTACGCCACTGCGCCGCGATGCAGAGCCAGCTTATTCAGACACCCAATACACATTGGATTGGGATTTTAGATTTAATGCGCGTTCTCGTGTGTGTGAAGTGAAACGTATGACAACAGAATTGGCCTTGACCTATACCTTACCTAAGCTTGAGAGTGATGATGAGCAGGTTAAAAGTGTGTGGTCACAGTGGTATCCAACATTGGCAGAGTATCAGCGTCTTCAATCAGACATTATTATTGCAGGGGCTAAACAGCTCGATGCGCGTTTGGAAGCCATCGCAGGGCACCCAAATTGTAAAAAACTCGAGCAACAAGCAGAGCAATTGGGCGCTAATGCAATTGATGAGATTAATAAAGAACTGGCACGACTACACCGTAAATCAACTTTTAACAAGGTAAGTAAAACCGACTTACAGCAGTATTTATAATGGTGTTAGGCGCTTGTATTATCGCTAGTTCTTCTAGGTACAAAGCGCCTAAAAAGCCTTGTAATGAGCAATAACACAAGTAAAAAACTGGCCTCTACCGTCCAACTCACTAACAATGCAAAAACTAAAGAACTGGCTAGCGCTTCGGTACTTAGTTGTATTTGCGGTGTGTAATTGCGCCATACTTGCTCACCTATGTTTACCACTGGGGCTGTGAGTAAATGTAAGTATGGATGTTCTTCAAAGTCTTTGAGTGCCTGCATCAAAAATTGCTCATGCGCTATGAGTGACTCAAGATTATCTCCGCCTTTGGCATACACAGGGTCGTCACTTTTTTTATAATGCGCTAATAGTTGTTGCAGGGAACCAGAAAAAAAGCGGTTAGCGTCATCTACGAAGGGCTGCATTGCACTGCTGATTTCATGCGCGCCACTTCGCAGTGCATGACCATAATCATCTTTGAAGCCGGGCACTTGTAGCCCGACTAATGCGGCAATAAAAAACACACTCAGACGCAGATAATTACGACACCAGCGCACAAAATTGAACATCATAAATTGGCTTATCGACCCGTTTGTTGTTCGCTCAGTTTGTCATTGTTGGACGCAAATTGCGAGCGCTTGAGAATCTGCTCAGCTTCATATTGACGATAACGTTTACGCAATATATCAACACGTTGCACAAATGCTTGGGTTTGCGCAAAGGGAGGAACGCCACCGTAGTGTACAACATTACTCGGGCCCGCATTGTACGCTGCTGCGGCAAGTTTGCTATTACCACCAAAGCGCTTAAGCAAGGTCGCAAAATAGGCGCTGCCGGCGTTAATGTTTTGTTTTGGATCGAAGGGATCATCAATAGCAAATTGCTTCACCAATAGCGGCATCAATTGCATAAGCCCTTTGGCCCCTTTATCCGATTGTGCTTTGGGGTTGAACGAAGATTCGGCGTGGACAATGGCTTTGAGTAAGGCAAGTTCAACATTGCTTTGCTTTGCCGCGGCATCTAAATATTCATGGTATTTACTGGTGTACAGAGGCGTGTGATGCCATTGCTCCAGCTTATTTTCACAGCGCTCACACTTAAGGTGAACAACTTCAAAACCACTCACTTTGGGCTTAGCGTCGGTGAACACGGCAACGCCTTTATCATTGTAATAATGATAGACAGTGGTTTGCGCGTTAACCTGTGAAAATACTGCGATGTTGCAAATAAACACTATAAAGATCAGTGGTCTAATGCTTATTTTTGTTGCTCTATCCATGGCGAATACTCTTTCGCATAAGTACAGTAAAGCCTAGCACATGCTCATTACTTAGGATGAGAAATTATAAAAATCAGCCGTGGTTTTATCGTGTCTATTTGCTTTACAAAGCAGCGCAGTTAATCAATTTGGAAGTCGTAAAGCGATCCTAAATTCATAATTTGTGTTAATTCATCTAATGCCTGATGACTTTGCGTTATCAGCGAGGGATCACGCAAGTCGTTTTGTGTCAAAGAATCACGGTAATGCTTATTAACCCACGTACACAATTGCGTGTATAAGTTATCGTTCATGACTGTTTTTGGGTTTACATGTTGTATCTCTTCATCACTAAGGGGAACACGTAAACGTAAACACGCCGGACCACCACCGTTTTGCATACTTTGTTTAAGCTCGGCAAAGTACACATTGTGCAAGGTGTTGTTTGCCAGTAATGACTCTAGATAAGCCCGTACACGCGGATTTCGCTCACACTCACATGGTGCCAGCAAGAGCGTTTCTTGATTTGGCAAGGTGATCAGCTGGCTATTAAATAAATAACTCGATACTGCATCGTCAATGGGCACTCGGCTTGTAGGTACTTCCACAATGTTTAACATCGCACCGTCATTTAATTGCGAATACTGTGTTTGTAAAGTATCAAGCGCTTTACCTTGGTCAAGATAGGCTTGCTCATGGCATAACAGCATGTTCTCGTTGCCCACCGCGATGACATCATTATGAAACACACCTTGGTTAATAACATCCGGGTTTTGTTGGATATAAATGACTTGTTCGGTTGGCAAGTTATGCAGTCTCGCAATTGCCTCAAATGCCTCTTTAGTCTGACGCGCAGGGAATTTTGTGGGAGCTGGCGCATGGGCATTAAACGCTTCTTTGCCATATACAAACATGTGCAAACCCACATCACCATGGGTTTGCGCTAGACGGGTGTGATTAGCCGCTCCTTCATCGCCAAAATGGTCATGCATTGGTAGTGCCTGATGGTGCGCAAAGTACTGGTCATTAGCAAAGGTTCGTTGCAGTATTTTGTGGGTAAGCACAGCTTCAATCGACCGATGCAACTTGTTGCTCAGGTTTGCCGCAGTGAAATGTACTTTGGCGTCTGACGTATCTGAAGAGGGGCTAACGGTTGCTGCATTCGCTGTCCACATAGCAGAAGATGAGTAACAGCTAGCAAGTAAAATCGGATTATATTGATAGGCTTTTTCGACGATTTGCGCGTCACTACCCGTAAAGCCGAGCTGTTTAAGGTGGGTCAGTGCAGGGCGGTTGTGTGGTGCTAGTACACCTTGGGATAGCCCCATATCACTGAGCATCTTCATCTTAGCGAGGCCTTGCAACGCAGCTTGTTTAGGGTTTGAAGGCTGACTCGCTGATTTTGCAGAGGCAACATTGCCAAAAGACAAGCCTGCATAGTTGTGCGTTGGGCCTACAAGGCCATCGAAATTAACTTCCTGATAATTCATGCTAATCCTTTTAGTGGTTGTATTGGGTACTAAAACTCCAAACGCGGACGCAAAGCCTATTTCACTGCAATGGTGTTAATAGAAGGTGTCTTTTGTTAAGTTGTTGTGGCAGGCTATTGTCTGCCATCGACGTCCCACACGCTTACGTCAATGTGCCAAAGTAGATAAACAGTTTCGAAAATGGTTTTCATAGTTCGTTCCCCTAGCTGATATGGGTTATGCCAAGGAAAAACTATGCCAACAGTGATATGTGTATATAAATCAGCTTGTTAAATGATTTTATGACTATGAGAGGTTTACACCAAGCACCAAGTTGGTGAACTCAAGCGTTAATTTTAAACATTTTTGTGCATGAGTTGCAAACGATTGCAATTGAAAAATTATCGTGTCTTAATAGGTTGAGAAGAGATCAACTTTCTAATATATTTCTTCGAATTAGGTACAGAGTTGGCATTGTTCGTGCTCTGTTAGATTGAGAGTCTAAAATTGATATTGAAAACTAAGCATTTTCTTTATTGATTGCACCTTTGTGGTGCGTGGTTGCACTGTAATATTGCATCCACAAACTGTTGTTAGCCTCTCATTACACACCGATTTGCTAAAAGCAGTATCAGAAGCATTTTGATGTGGCGATCAAATACACAACTTTGTTTGGAGCCCAGCTATGTTAAAAAAGAAATTTTTCAAAACGAAAGAAGAAGCCGAAGTTACATTTGAATACATGCACCCAGATGCAAAAGAAGTGGAACTTGTAGCTGATTTTACTCAGTGGCAACCTGTCACCATGACGTTTTCGAAAAAATACCAAGTGTTTAGAGCAAAATTACGTCTACCCAAAAACAGTGAGTTTCATTTTCGTTATCGCGTAAATGAGCAAACTTGGGACAACGACTATGAAGCCGATGCCTATGTGGCAAATGGCTTTGGTAGTGATAACAGCGTTGTTTCAACTCACGCGGTGTAAAGGCATTTATGGATGCATTTTCTCAAGCCTGCTACCTCATGGGGGTGGGCTATGAATTTATCAGTTTTGACGGCCAATTAACGCGCTTTGACGATGCTGTACGCAAAAGTGCTTTAACGGCTATGGGCGTTGAAGCTGACAACACTGAGGCGTTGCACGCACTTAATTTTGAACTTGATGCAAAGCCGTGGACGCGTTTGGTCGAACCCATTACTTTGGTTGAGCTCAACACCCCGAGTTTTACAATTAATGTGAGTGAGGCGCAGTATCACCAGGGCATTGCCATGGTCAGTGTGTTACTCAAAAACGACCAACAAACGCGCTGGCAATTTAATATCAGCGACGGGCGAGTTATTGGTGATTATGTGATTGCTGATAGCCGCTACGTAAAGCTGAGTTTTTCACTACCACATATCGACATTACCTGTGGCTTTTATGATGCGGTGGTGCGCTGCGCCGACCAATTAGAGCATACCCAAGTTTGGTTAACGCCCGAGCACGCGTACAACCAATCCCTTAGTACCAAGCGTCAAGTTGGTCTGTCGTGTGGCCTGTACACTTTACCTACACAAACAGGCGTTGGTATTGGTGATTTTGATGACTTAGAAAAGTTATTAGTAAGTGCAGCGACAGTGGGCATAGATTACGTGCTATTAAACCCGCTGCATCTACTCGATACCCAAAAGCCAGATGCGGCTAGTCCTTATAGTCCGTTGAGCCGATTATTACTTCATCCTTTATATATCAGCATTGTGCGCAGCGAAGATTGCGACGCGCAATTGGCAACAAAAGTGGCAAAGGCGCACGCGGATTACCTGCGTGACTCAGATACACAATGGTTGAACTACAAAAGAGTGTATGAACTCAAGTGGCCACTACTTGAGCAGTTATTTTGTCATTTCAAAGCACACGCCAGTACCGAGAGACGGGCGCAGTTCACGCAATTCAAAAAAACGAATCAGGTTGCACTAGCAACACTACCCAAAGGCAGCGGTGAGTTTGAACACTATTTGCAATGGCAAGCGTGGACGCAACGTCAGCAGTGCCAGAACGTGGCCAAGCACTATGGCATGCAAATTGGGTTGGTGAATGACTTAGCGGTAGGCGTCACTAAAAGTAGCGGTGAATACGACAATTTCGCTGAACAATTTACCCAAGGTGCTGAAATTGGTGCACCACCGGATGCGTTTGCTCGTCATGGTCAAAATTGGGGTATGCCAGCACTGCATCCAAAGCGCATGGCAGACAATCAATTTAATTATTTTAGAAGCTTGCTTGCGGCCAATATGAAAGATGTTGGCGCACTGCGTATCGATCATGTTATGGCGCTTCGACGGGTGTGGTGGTGTTTATCGCAGCAAAGTGGCTGTTATGTGTATTACCCGTTTGAGCACTTGTTATCAGCGGTCAAAATATTAAGTCACCAATATCAGTGCAGTGTCATCGGTGAAGATCTTGGGGTTGTGCCTCAAGAGGTGGGTGAGGCACTAGCAAACGCGAAAATAGCTTCAAACACCGTGTATTACTTTGAACAAGAGCACGATGCGTTTATCCCGCCGGAGCAATTAAAACAACTAACCTTATTGATGATCAGCAATCACGACTTACCGCCATTTGCCAGTTGGTGGCGAGGTGGTGATATTGAGCAAGCTCAAAAACTTGCCTTAATCAATGATGAGCTGGCACAACGGCTGCAAAATGAGCGCGAAATTGTGCGTCAGCGTATGTTGAAGCTGTTGCAAAGTCGAGATTATGCAGTGTCTTTAGGCAGTGAGCCAATTGCGATATACAATGCGCTTTGCACTGTGCTGGCAAAATCAAACTGCCAATTACTAACGCTACAACTTGATGATTTAGATGGACAAAATATAGCGTTGAATGTACCAGGTACAGACACGCAATACCCTAATTGGCGCCGTTTGTTGAGTAAACATGGGTGGCAAATACTGGCCAACAATGACGCATTATTAAAAGAATTAAATAGGCAAAGAAATGGCTGAATCTAGAATTTGTGAAATATCGTTACTCGACTTAAATGCTGCTGTTGATGCACTTGAGCGTGCAGAAGTGGGTGAGCCAAGAAGTGTTTTAGGTCACCAATGTATTGATGGTAACTGGTATATCGTTGCGTTCAAACCAGGAGCGCTGGAGCTTGAGGTGGTGTTTGACGACCAAAGTGTCAGTGCACAGCGCTACAAAGACACGGCATTGTTCCTGGCTGCGACGACAGAAGTATTTAAACCCTATGAGTTGTGTATTACGTACCCCGGCACTAAAGAACAGAGTAAAGATCCCTTCTCGCTGCCACTGGGCATCAGTGCTGCGGATTTATTTTACTATCGCCAAGGGCAAGAACAGCAGGCTCAGCGTCACTTTGGCGCGCATGTTATGGACATTGATGGGGTCACAGGTGTGCGCTTTAGCGTATGGGCACCCAATGCCAAAGCACTGAGCGTTATTGGTGATTTTAATGAGTGGGATGCGCGACAGTACCCAATGGCCCGTGTTGAAGACAGCGGTGTGTGGGCTATTTTTATTCCTCATGTGCAAGTTGGAGCCCATTACAAATACCATATTCACAGTGCCACTGGTGAGCGTTTAGAAAAATCAGACCCATATGCGCGCGCCATGGAAAAACCACCGGCAACAGCCTCAATTGTCTGTGCACCTGAGCATAGCATTGAGCTTGACGCCGAGTTTTATCAAGCCAGAGAGCGTCGTAATGCCGTGGATGCACCGATTAGCATTTACGAGGTGCATCTAGGTTCGTGGCGTCGCACGTTAGAGAACGAATACTTAAGCTATCGCGATTTAGCAGAGCAATTGATCCCCTATGTCAAAGAGATGGGCTTTACCCATATTCAAGTGATGCCAATAAGTGAGTTTCCATTTGATGGCTCATGGGGATATCAGTGTGTAGGCTTATTCGCACCCACTTCGCGCTTTGGCGACCCTGACGATTTTGCCTACTTTTGTGCCCAATGTCGGGAAAATGATTTAGGTTTACTGATCGATTGGGTGCCGGGGCACTTTCCAAGTGACGCACATGGTTTAGCTCGTTTCGATGGCACGCATTTGTATGAGCACGCTGATAAACGTCAAGGATATCATCCTGATTGGCATACCTATATTTACAACTATGACCGCCAAGAAGTGCGCAGTTTTTTAGTGTCTAACGCAAACTACTGGTTAGAACAATATGCCGTGGATGGTCTTCGAGTTGATGCGGTGGCGTCCATGTTATATCTCGATTACAGCCGCCAAGCTGGTGAGTGGTTGCCCAACGAACATGGTGGTCGAGAAAACCTCGGAGCCATTGCCTGTCTACAGCAAGCAAACAGTGTGTGTTATGCACGCAATCAAGGCGTGATGATGGTGGCTGAAGAGTCTACTGCCTGGCCGGGGGTTACCCGCCCAGTAGATACAGGCGGTTTAGGCTTCGGTTATAAATGGAACATGGGCTGGATGAATGACAGCCTGCGCTATATGGCGTTAGACCCGATTTATCGTCAACATCATCACCATGAAATGACCTTTTCTATCGTGTATGCGTTTAGCGAGAATTATGTATTGCCATTGAGTCATGACGAGGTTGTGCATGGTAAAGGCTCGTTGGTGAATAAAATGCCGGGCGACATGTGGCAAAAATGCGCAAATTTGCGCGCTTATTTTGGCTTCATGTGGGCGCATCCGGGGAAGAAACTGCTGTTTATGGGCGGCGAATTTGCACAAGTCAAAGAGTGGAACCACGACCAATCTTTGGATTGGCATTTACTTGAGCAAGACAATCACCAAGGTGTACAGCAATGGGTTAAAGCTCTCAATCACGTATACACTGCGCACCGTGCACTGCATGATAATGACAATGATCACAGCGGTTTCATGTGGCTTGACGGTGATAATAGCGCGCACAGTATTTATAGTTTTGTCAGAGTGGCTAAAGAGGCCACGCAAAAAGTCATCACAGTTGTTAACTTCACCCCTCAAGTACGCCATGAATACCGTTTGGGAGTGCCCGATGCTGGCAAGTATCGGGTGCTACTGAACAGTGATCATGCTCAATTTGGTGGCAGTGATGTGCACGTGATTGCCGATGAAAGCACACCAATTGAGGCTGTTGCACAGCCATGGCACGGTCAAGAATATTCGATAACGTTGAGCATTCCACCGCTATCTACTGTGTATTTGCTGTGGGAGAGAGAATGTGACTAGTTTGACCTTTCGCAAAGGACATACAGACGTCATGGGCGCCACAGTGAATGAGCAAGGTGTCAATTTTTGCTTGTTCGCGCAACACGCTGATGCTGTTTATGTATGTTTGTTTGACGAATCTGGTCATACGGAAGTGGCTCGCATTGGCTTAACGAAGGCAGAAGCCGGGCTTTGGCATGTGCAAATAGACGGAATCACGCAAGGGCAGTTATATGGTTACCGTGTTGCCGGTCCTTTTGCTCCAGCACAAGGGCATTTGCATAACAGCAATAAACTCGTGTTAGACCCATATAGCTATGCGATACACGGGGAGTTTACACAAAGCGCTCGTCATCAAGTCATGGATGAAATGGGCAAGCTATGTAGCTTTGATAACGCCCATTTAATGCCCAAGAGTGTGGTTGTGCAAAGTTCACTCTTTGATGCACCGCGCCCTAAGCGAGCATGGGCAGACACGGTGATTTATGAGTGTCACCCAAAAGGATGGTCGGCTCGTAATGAAGAAATTGCCCCACATTTGCGTGGTACCTATGGTGCACTCGCAACCCCCACATTTATTGACCACGTAAAGTCTCTTGGGGTAACGGCGGTAGAACTCATGCCGGTGCAGCAATTTATCAGTGAGCCGTTTCTTGAGCCATTAGAATTGAGTAACTACTGGGGCTATAACACCCTGAGTTATTTCGCTGTTCACAATGGTTACGCCCTCAGTGACCCCATTTCAGAATTTAAACACATGGTGAGTGTGTTGCACCAACATGACTTGGAAGTCATTGTTGATGTGGTTTACAACCACACCAGTGAAGGTGGCTTGCAGGGGCCTTGTTGTCACCTGCGCGCCATTGATAATGCCAGCTATTATCGTCTTGATGCACAGGGTCATTACATCAATGATACGGGCTGTGGCAATACGGTTGCTTCTGAGCATCCGCAGGTACTGCGACTTATCATGGATAGTTTGCGCTACTGGTATCAGGTGTTAGGTGTTGATGGCTTTCGCTTCGACTTGGGGACCATCTTGGGTCGCGATGAGCACGGCTTTAATGCCCGTCACGCCTTCTTTCAGGCAATAGAACAAGATCCTATTTTACGAAACGCCAAATTGATTGCAGAACCGTGGGATATTGGCCCCGGTGGCTATCAATTGGGTGGATTTGCGCCGCCTTGGCGCCAATGGAATGATCAATATCGCGATGTTGTACGCCGTTTTTGGCGAGGCGATAACGACATGCTTGGAGAATTAGCGCGACGTCTGCACGGGTCGGCAGACATTTTCGCTAATCGTGCCCCAAGCAGCTCGGTTAACTTCATTGTAAGTCACGATGGCTATACCTTAGCTGATTTAGTCAGCTACGAACAAAAGCACAACGAGGCGAACGGTGAACACAACCGTGATGGCCACAACGCCAATTACAGCCGTAATTATGGTGTTGAGGGAATGAGTCAAGACCCAAAAATAAAAGCATTACGACTTAAAGCACAAAAGAACTTGCTGTTGAGTTTGTTGCTTTCAAAAGGCGTTCCCATGCTCAGCGCAGGCTGCGAGATGGGCCACTCGCAAGGTGGTAATAACAATGCCTATTGTCAGGACAATAACATCAGTTGGTTATCGTGGAATCATCTCAGTAAGTACCATCCTCTTTCTTTGTTTATCAGTGATTTACAGCGAGTTCGCAATACCTTCGCGTTTTTCAAGCACGATGAATACGTTCATGACACTGATACGCGATTTGAATTAGGTTGGTATCGACCAGACGGGACGTTAATGCAAAGTGCTGATTGGCATGATAAGCAACTACACACATTGGTTCATACAGTCATCGATACGTTGACCTCGGATAGAATCTGTTTAGTTATGCATCGTGGTCAATCACCATTGTCCATGGCTTTACCTATACTACCTGAGCAAGAAGGCCAACCTTGGCACTTGCTGTGTAGTAGTGAAGACAAAGCTCAGATACAAGAACTCAGTGCGCAGTTACAACACAGTAGCACATCTGAATTATTACTGACCCCTTGCAGTAGTTGGGTATTTAGTAATGTTCAATGGCACGAAATGACAGGGTAAACACAATGACAACATCAGGCAATGTATGCCATCCAGTAGATTGGCAAGATGCGCCAACACTGGACACCGAGACGTTAGCTGACGATTTAGCGCGCCATTTTCACTATACCTTGGGCCGCGACAAAGTCGGGGAGTCGCAACATTATTTATACCAAGCGCTGGCATTGACGATTCGTGACCGCTTGGTATCGCGAATGCGTCAAACTCGTGAGGACAACAGTAAGAAACGTTCGGTCGCGTACTTATCTCTCGAATTCTTAATTGGTCGCAGTCTTAACAACGCTATTTTGAATCTTGAAATGGAACAAGAGGTAAAACAAGCACTGGCAAATTATTGCGCAGAACTAGAGCGTGTTGGCGAAGCAGAGCATGACGCAGGCTTAGGTAATGGTGGCCTTGGACGGCTAGCTGCATGTTTCTTAGATAGCTGTGCAGCCATGGCGTTACCGGTTACAGGCTATGGTATTCGTTATGAATACGGCATGTTTAATCAGCGTATCGATAACGGCTATCAGATAGAGCAGCCCGATCACTGGTTACGTGAAGGCCATCCTTGGGAATTACCTGCACCAGATAAAACCGTGCGCGTGAAGTTCTTTGGTCATGTTGCTGTGCACAAAGACGAGCAGGGGCGTTTGCACCGCGAGTGGGTGGATACTCATGATGTGTATGCTGTGCCTTATGACGTACCCGTACCAGGGTGTGGTAATGATGTGGTTAACACTTTGCGCCTGTGGAAAAGTGAAGCGACGGATGAATTCGATTTAAGTGAGTTCAATGCGGGTGGCTACGCAGAAGCCGTGGCGAAAAAGAACCTCGCCGAGCAAATTTCTATGGTGTTGTATCCAAATGACGCGTCTGAAAACGGCAAAGAGCTGCGTCTTCGCCAGCAATATTTCTTATGCAGTGCATCACTACAAGACCGTATTAATCGTTGGATTGAGCTTAATGGCGAGGATTTCACTGAGTTCGCTGATTATCACGTATTCCAGCTTAACGACACTCACCCGAGTATTGCGGTAGCTGAACTAATGCGTTTGCTTATTGATGAGCACAAATTAGATTGGCAACAAGCGTGGGACATCACCACTAAAACGATGGCATACACTAACCATACCTTGCTTCCTGAAGCGTTGGAAAAGTGGTCTGTGGCGTTATTCCAACGTTTGCTGCCGCGTTTGATGGAAATTATTTATGAAATCAACGCGCGATTCTTGACAGAAGTTGCGAAGAAGTGGCCCGGTTGCAGTGATAAACAGCGCGCACTTTCTTTGATTGAAGAAGGCCCATACCCACAAGTGCGTATGGCTTATTTAGCGATTGTCGGCAGCTTCTCCGTCAATGGGGTTGCAGCACTGCACAGTAAACTGCTGGTGGAGCGGCTATTTAAAGATTTTTATGAGCTGTGGCCACATAAGTTCAACAATAAAACGAACGGTGTTACGCCTCGTCGTTGGTTGGCCCATTGTAACCCGCAGCTGGCCCAGTTATTGACAGAGAATATTGGTCAAACATGGGTTAAAGACTTTTCACAGATCAGCAAAATTAAAGATTACGTTAATGACAGTAAGTTCACGGCGCAGTGGGCAAAGGTTAAGCGTGATAACAAATTAAAGTTATGTGAACTGGTACAAAAGCACTGTGGTGTCGAGTTTGACGCCGACATGATGTTTGATGTGCAAGTAAAACGAATTCATGAATACAAACGTCAGTTGTTGAACATTCTCCACGTTATCCATCTCTATCGTCGCATTTGTGATGGTGATACGCAGGGGATGGTACCGCGCTGTGTGCTCATCGGTGGTAAAGCGGCACCGGGTTATGACATGGCGAAGCAAATAATTAAGCTTATTTGTAACGTGGCTAAAACGGTTAATGATGACCCTCGCGCGCAGCCATGGCTCAGAGTCGCGTTTTTACCTAATTACAACGTCACGGCAATGGAAACGATTTGCCCAGCGGCAGATTTGTCAGAGCAAATCTCTACAGCAGGTAAAGAAGCATCAGGCACAGGTAACATGAAGTTCATGATGAATGGTGCACTAACCATAGGCACGCTTGATGGCGCGAATGTGGAAATGCTAGAAGCACTAGGTGGTGAAGACTTCTTTGTGTTTGGTGCACAAGTTGAAGAAGTTGACGCCATTCGTGCGAACTACAATGCCCAAGAAATTATTAATAATGACAAAAACTTAAGCGCAGTCATTGCGCTACTTGAGAGTGGTCATTTTAATTTATGCGAACCGGGTATCTTCAATTCAATTTTGTATGTATTGAAATCAGACTCAGATCCTTGGTTAACCTGTTACGACTTTGCTTCGTATGTGCAGGCACAAGAACAAGTAAGTGCAGCATATCAAAACAAAGCGCGTTGGACGCAAATGAGTGTATTAAACACCGCCGCATCTGGCACGTTCTCAAGCGATAGAACCATCGCCCAATACAGCCAAGAAATATGGCAGTTACAACACACTAGCAACAGCGAAGGAGAATAATATGTCTAGTTCTAGAAGCCGCTACATCAGTACACTAACGCGAGATACGTATGCGCTAATTCTCGCCGGTGGCCGTGGCTCACGATTACATGAACTGACGGATTGGCGAGCGAAGCCAGCTGTTTATTTTGGCGGAAAACACCGAATCATCGACTTCCCGCTATCAAACTGCATCAATTCAGGGATCCGCCGTGTTGGTGTGGCAACACAATACAAGTCGCACTCGTTAATTCGTCACGTTAACCGTGCGTGGGGTCACTTTAAGAAAGAATTGGGTGAGTCAGTTGAGATCCTGCCAGCATCACAACGTTATGGTGATGATTGGTATAACGGTACAGCCGATGCGGTATTTCAAAATATGGATATTATCCGCCACGAGTTGCCAAGCTACGTGATGATCCTATCAGGAGATCACGTATATCGTATGGACTATGGCCAATTACTTGCGAAACACGTTGAAAATGGCGCTGACATGACAGTGTGTTGCATCGAAGTGGATACCGATGTAGCAGCAGGTGCGTTTGGGGTCATGACGGTTGATGAACAAAACCGTGTACGTCGTTTTGATGAGAAACCCGCTGAACCAAATGAAATTCCGGGCAAGCCTGGACGTTGTTTGGCGTCAATGGGTAACTATGTATTCAATACTGAGTTCTTGTTCGAGCAATTGCGCCGTGATGCACAAACTGATGGGTCGGGCCGTGATTTTGGTCACGATATTATCCCAGCAATTATCGATAAGCATCAGGTGTTTGCGTTTCCATTTAGCGAGCCAGGTCATGCTGGCGCGCCATCAGATGAATCTGAACAGCCTTACTGGCGTGATGTAGGTACGCTCGATTCATTCTGGGAGGCAAATATGGAATTGGTCTCTCCTGAGCCTAAATTGGATTTATACGACCCAACGTGGCCAATTTGGACATACCAAGAACAACTTCCACCTGCGAAATTCATTTTCGATGACGATGACCGTCGTGGTATGGCTGTGGACTCAACGGTTTCTGGTGGGTGTATCATCTCCGGTTCAACAGTGCGCAAATCCTTATTGTTCTCAAATGTTTACGTACATTCATTCTGTGAAATTGAGGAATCTGTTATTTTGCCAGGTGCGGTTATTCACCGAAACTGTCAAATTAAGCGCGCGATCATCGACCGCAGCTGCGAAATCCCAGAAGGTATGCAAATCGGTATCGACCATGAGCAAGATGTGCACAATGGATTTAGAGTGTCGAAAAATGGCATCGTTTTGGTAACGCGTGATATGCTAAACGCATTAGCGCAAAAGTAATTCCAATATAATCAAGAGCGTAAGAAGCCAATGAGTGCAGTATTATTTGTTAGTGCCGAGAGTAGTAGTCTTAAAGGTGGTAAGGTTGGTGGCGTTGCCGATGTCGTAGGCGATGTATCAAAAGCCTTAGCAAATCAGGGACTGACGGTACATGTAGTGTTACCCGAGTATCAATGCTTAGAGCTTGAGCAACGTGAACACTGTATGGAGTTTACCGTTAATTTTGCCTCAGAGTATTTACAAATAAACTTATATCGCGTCGCACAACGCGATGGGGTGACCCATTATGTAGTGAGTCACCCTTGGCTAAATAGCGAGCACATCTATCATGACGATGCAGATGGCCGTCCTTTTGCCGCTGATGCAAGTAAATTTGCGTTATTTTCATTGGCGGTGGCTGAGGCGATTAATCACGATGCGTTTGGTCATTTAGATGTGCTACACCTACACGACTGGCATGCGGCATCTTTAGCTGTTTTGCGTGCTTACGCGCCTCAATATCAAAAACTGAAATCACTTCGCACTGTTTACACAGTCCATAATTTGGCATTGCAGGGGACGCGTCCATTCTCAGGTGATCATTCTTCGTTGCAGCATTGGTATTCGTGGTTAGGCTATGATGGCGAACGTATATGCGACCGTCGTTTTATGCATTGTTATAACCCGATGCGCGCTGGTTTACAGCTTAGCGATACCGTACATGTGGTGTCGCCGACGTATGTTGATGAAGTGATGCAAGCAAGCGACCCTAGTCGCGGTTTCATCGGTGGTGAAGGGTTGGAACATGACCTCCAACAAGCGCATACGCAAGGTCGTTTGATAGGTATTCTTAATGGCTGTGATTACGAGACGAAACAGCCTCGATATACCCCCGAGGATATGTGGTCTTTGAGTGAGAATGCTTTGTTAAGCTGGATGTCAAAGCACGCACTGTTGCCGAGTAATCATTACATTGCGCATGTACGTGCTCAACAATGGCAGCGAGACGGCATCACCCCTTGGTTAACGTCTGTTGGGCGGATCACTGACCAAAAAGTGGCATTGTTAGCGCAGACATATCAGGGCAAGTTGGTGATTGATCATGTTCTGAGCATACTGGCAAAGCATGGTAAAACCTGCATGATTTTGGGATCGGGCGATGGTTATTATGAAAAGGTTTTTAATGAGGCCATGGGACGTCACACGAACCTGATCTTCTTTAATGGCTTTGCACTGCAATTAGGTGATGCGATTTATCAACTCGGCGAGTTATTCTTTATGCCGAGCTCTTTTGAGCCCTGTGGGATCAGTCAAATGTTGGCGATGCGCAGTGGTACGCCGTGTTTGGTGCATGGTGTGGGGGGATTGAAAGATACTGTAAAGCTCAACGATAACGGCTTTGTATTTACTGGTGACTCTGTTGAAGGTCAAATTGCGGCGATGTTAGCAACTCTGGAGCAGTCGCTCACGATGTTTGAAAGCAAGCCAAAGCAATGGGCACACGTGTGTAAAAGTGCAAAAGCAAGTCGCTTTACGTGGGATGATGCAGCAAGTTCATACTTAAAACAGCTGTATATGCTTAACAGTTAAACCGTGTTAAAAGAGGTCGATGTCACCTTGGTTGGCCTCTTTCATTCCTTGCTGTCCTAAACGCCCTTCGCTCATCAGTTCCTCAAAAAAATGCATTTGGTCTCTGCCGTTCTCCTTAGCAAAATAAAGGGCTTTATCAGCATTTTCTAAAACGTTAATAGGATAGTCATAAGGGCTGACCTTAGTAACGCCTATGCTTAAGGTAAGTTTGGTAATAAAAGGGAACGTGGTGGTACGAATGTGTTCAATAAACAGTTCAAGCTTAGTGCGAATATCTTCTTTTAAACTTGGCTCGAACAACATCACGAATTCTTCACCGCCAAATCTAAACATGAGGTCGGTTGCCCTGAAAAATCCGCGCATTTGTTGCGCTAATATAAGCAATACTTCGTCGCCACATACATGTCCGTAGGTATCATTTACATCTTTAAAATGATCTATATCAACCATAGCCAACCACGCAGTACTCTCTGGATGAGTCTTGCTTAAATCTTTGCTTTTACGCGCTAATTTGCGATTAACTATCTGTTTCTCTAAAAGCTTTTTAAACTTGTTTTCGAAAGTTTGACGATTCAGCAGGCCCGTGAGCTTATCGCGTTCGTTTTCATTTAAGATAGTGAGGTAGTTCTCGTATATTCGACAAAAAGCATTGAGTAGCACCTGCTGATTGGACGTCAGTGGCTTGCCGACGATTTTTATCGCCACAACCGGCTTATCAAACAGCGAAATTGGCAACCAGCGTGATTCAATGCCTTGGTTATTTTGTACGGTGATAATGCACGCCGATTTCAAACAGGAAATTAATTCATCGTCTGGATCGGTCTCTATGACATTATCTTCCCAGTGATATTTTTTATCAGTAGAGCAATTGAGTGACAAACTGCGTTCGATGATCCTTTGTTCCGAGTTTTGCAGGTCTTTATAAACAGCGACTTCATTGCATTGCACAAACTCGTGTAACGTTGTCACCAGCGAGTATTCGAGCGAATTGACGTCTCGTGTTTTTGTAAGATTAATGACCGAATTGAGCACATTTTCTTGCATGCATCGTGACCTTATTACCACATCGCTGAACGTGACGTTTAGACTGGAGTTAACTTTTGTACCTTAAGTATAGTAAAAATAATGCGCTGTGGTTTGAAGCGGGAAGAGCGTGTGCTGTAAAACAAAAAAGCCTGCTTGGTGCAGGCTTTTAAAAGAGCAAATTGGTATTTAGCTATTTTCTATTGCATATTGTTTGCATGATTCTGTGTCTTGGCACTCGCCGTACAGATACAAGGAGTGGTTAGTTAACTTGATACCATTTGTTTGTGCAATTTCTAGTTGGCGTTGCTCAATCAAATCATCTTCAAATTCAACTACACGTCCACACTTTAAGCACACAAGGTGATCGTGGTGTGTCGAACCAGCAAGTTCAAAAACCGACTTTCCACCTTCGAAGTGGTGGCGAGTAACAATACCTGCATCGTCAAATTGGTTCAGTACACGGTAGACCGTGGCAAGACCGATCTCTTCACTGTTATCAAGCAGGATTTTGTATACATCTTCAGCACTGATGTGTTGATTATCAGGTGATTGCAGTATTTCGAGAATTTTTACTCGGGGAAGGGTGACCTTCAGGCCTGCTTTTTTAAGCTCTAAATTATGATCAGTCATTCAACTTGTTCTCAATTTTAATTTTTATGCACTTTTCGCTGATTTAGCTGTGCTTTTCGACGCGTATTTAGAGAGTAAGAATAACGTGCTTAGCACTTGGGTGTAAAGGTTAGTTACACCCAAGCGTTGAGATATTAGTCAGCAAGCTCACTGAGGCACATTTCTTCAAAGATTTGTGCGCACCATTGTTTCACGCGCTGCTCTGTTAGCTCTGGTTGTCTGTCTTCGTCGATACCAAGACCAACAAAGTGATTGTCATCAGCCATGCCTTTAGATGCTTCAAAGTCATAGCCCTCAGTTGACCAATGGCCCACTACAATTGCGCCACGCTCAGTGATGATGTCGTTGACCATCCCCATCGCATCTAGGAAGTACTCGGCGTAGTCTTCTTGGTCACCACAGCCGAAAATAGCGCACAATTTACCGTCGAAGTCGATTTCTTCTAACTCAGGGAAAAAGTCATCCCAGTCGCATTGTGCCTCGCCATAGTACCAAGTAGGAATACCGAATAGCAGTAAATCGAATTCTGCAATCTCTTCCTTAGAGCTTTTAGCGATGTCGTGTACAGCAACTAAATTCTTACCTAGCTCTTTTTGGATCATCTTTGCGACGTGCTCAGTGTTGCCTGTGTCGCTGCCAAAAAATATACCTACACTTGCCATGAATAAATAACCTTTTAAGTATCTATAGCCAATCGTTCTTGCAAAATTGTTTCAATCAACGCACTGCGGCTAATATTTTGCGCATCTGCCATATCATTTAACGCCTGATACAGCTCTGACGAAACTTTAAACTCTACGCGTTTCAACCCACGTGCTTTATCACGCTTGAGCTGATTACGCTTATTAACCTTTAACTGCAACTCTCGTGGCAGAGGGTTGGTCTTAGGGCGACCAGGGCGTCGCTCATACTCGAATAAATCGAGTGTTGTTCTATCTAACTCCGACTTCGCCATGGTTATCCCACACCTGCGCCTTGCCAAAATACTTGAATAAGGCCTTTAGCAATAAAGCCTGAACAGCCAAGAAACAACACCAACCACACAACATAACGACCAAATTTAGGCACGTTGCCTTTTTTTAGTACGTCTTGAATCGCCATGCCGATGAAAAAAAAGATGCCAGCAAGGCCAAAGTACAACCCAAGGGTATCCAGTCCAGTGATAAATTGGTCGACCATCTACTGCTACCTATCTATAAAACGGCGCGCATTGTAGCACATAAAAATTGAATAATTTAGGCCATAATTACGCATTTATCGGGCCTAATTATAGGCTTTATTCAACATATAAATCTTGATACAGATTAACGTGTTAAAAAATCGACAATGGATTTATTCACTGCAGCGGGTTTTTGCGCATGCAGCCAATGCCCAGCACCTTGGATTACCTTTGCTTTTGCATTGGGGAAAAGCGTCATTATTTGTTCGCGATGCTCGCTAAGGATGTAATCAGAATCAGCACCTTTGATGAAAAGTGTATCACATGAACATGTGCTCTCACTGTCTGGTTGTGCCAGTATATTTGGATATTGTGCTGCGATGACAGGCAAGTTAAATTGCCAAGCTAAAGTGCCATCATCCACCTTTGTTAAGCTTTTTGCCAAAAACTGGCGTACGCCAGCTTCGTCGACATACTCTGTCATAATGGTGTCTGCTTGGGCGCGTGAGGTGATTGACGATTTAGCCACCGCGTGGAGCGCCTCAATGATTGCATCATGACGTGGATGATAGGAAACCGGAGCAATGTCCAGTACCACGAGTTTATTGACGCGTTGGGCGCAATTGAGAGCTACTTGCATTGCAACTTTCCCACCCATTGAGTGCCCAACAAGGTGTGCGTGAGAAACGTTGAGCTCATCCATTAGCGCCACGATGTCGCTACTCATGGCGCTGTAGTCCATCGTATCGCTATGAAACGACGAGCCATGATTGCGCACATCAACATTAATTACATCAAAGTGTTCAGCTAAAGCGCGAGCAACCACTTTAAGATTATCTAATGAGCCAAATAAGCCATGAATCACTATCACGGTTGGGGCAGTTTCTGGCGATAGTCCTGTTCGTTGGTAATTAAGAAGCATGTGAAATAGCAGCGATTGATTGTCAAAGCCCAAATTGTGCAGAGCGCGCCCTCATTTTGCAACTCTTTAGCGTCACAAAGTTTGTTGTGGCACTGTCTTTAGCAAATGCATTGGCTTTATTGAAATATCTTCATGATGCATTTTCTGGGCGATGACATTACGCTTTGCAATTATCAACCTGTGTTTGTGTGTGTACACAAAGCGCGTCAATTGCGCTAATTACACTGTTTTCACGCTCGTAAGTTGAAGGCATTAAGGAGGCGGATTTTGTACGCGCGTGTTAGGCGACATTAAAACGCACCGTAGCGACAAAGTGATTGATAACCAAGGCATTGACGTAAGCGCTGTGATACTTGAAAATCTGTACCTAATAATTGTATGCCCTAGCTTATTAAGGTAAGTTGGGTATAATTCTGCATTGTATGAATGACATGGCAGTAGTGACAGGAAAATCATGAAGAAAATAGAGATAGACGACGAGCTTTATCAGTACATCGCAAGCAATACGCAAAGTATAGGTGAAAGCGCTTCGACGATATTGCGTCGTTTATTAAATCTGCAATCTATCGATGCACAACCTACCGACAAACCAGTAGTAGAAGAACAAAAACAAGAAACTGAAGCTATTACCCAAGAACAACCCCCTGTACAGCAGAGCCAATCTCAGCGCTCAGTGTTCGATATTCTTAATAAAGAAGAATTAGCGATGCAAAAAGGGGTGGTAGGACGATTTTTGTTTATCCTTGCTGCGTTTCACCGTAGCCATAAAGCGACTTTTGATCGCGTCTTATCTATTAAAGGCCGTGATCGTCGTTACTTTGCCACGAGTAAAGAAGAGCTACAGGCAAGTGGCAGCAGCTTGAATCCAAAGAACATTGAAGACAGTCCGTACTGGGTGATGACCAACTCAAATACAACACGCAAGAAAATGATGTTGCATGAGGTGGCACTGGAATTGGGCTATTCAAAAGAACAAGCAGAAATTATTCGCGATTATCTATAAGTAAAAAGGAGCCATGCATGGCAGTTCACCCAAACGCTGGAAAACCTGCGCCGCAATCACAACTAGTCAATATTCCCCAGTTGATGAGTGCATATTATTTACACGAGCCTGATGTTGAACAATATCCAGAGCATCGTGTTGCATTTGGTACATCTGGCCACCGTGGGTGCTCCTTAAATACACAGTTTAATGAATCACATATACTTGCGATTACCCAAGCAATCTGTGATTACCGCAAGCAAAATAATATCTTTGGCCCGTTATTCTTGGGTAAAGACACTCATGCATTATCAGAAGCTGCATTTAATTCAGCAATCGAAGTGCTGGTAGCGAATGAAGTGCAAGTGATCACCCAAGAAGGTGGCGATTTCACGCCAACACCTGTGATCAGTCATGCCGTTGTAAGCCATAATCTAGCGAACCCAAATGAGCTTGCAGACGGGATTGTCGTGACGCCTTCACACAATCCGCCAGAAGACGGTGGTTTTAAATATAATCCACCTAATGGTGGCCCTGCGGACACTGACGTTACAAAGTGGATTGAAGATAGAGCAAACCAGCTACTTGCTGAAGACTTGGTAGAAGTTGAACTATTTCCATATGTGAAAGCAAAGCGCAGTGGCTTTATCAAGTATGTAGATATGAAAACGCCTTATATCAATGATTTAGAAAATGTTGTTGATATGCAGGCAATTGCTCAATCTGGCCTCAGTTTGGGGATTGATCCACTTGGTGGCTCGGGTATTAATTTCTGGCCACAAATTGCGCAGCATTATGGTTTGAACCTGACTGTTGTAAACGACATAGTCGATCCACGTTTTGCGTTCATGCCGCAAGATAAAGACGGCAAAATCCGTATGGATTGTTCGTCACCATTTGCCATGACTAACTTAATTGGCTTAAAAGATGATTATGATATTGGTATTGGTAACGACCCTGACTTCGACCGTCATGGCATTGTAACTAAAGATGGATTAATGAATCCTAACCATTTCCTCGCTGTGGCGATTGATTACTTAACAACACACCGCAACTGGGGTAGTGATGTTAAAGTTGGCAAAACGCTTGTATCGAGTGCCATCATCGACAAGGTTGTGGCAAGCCATAACAAGGAACTGGTGGAAGTGCCTGTTGGTATGAAGTGGTTTGTTGATGGCCTTGCCGATAACAGTATCTGCTTTGGTGGTGAGGAAAGTGCAGGGGCAACCTTCTTACGTAAAGATGGTACAACCTGGTGCACAGACAAAGATGGTTTCATCATGGGTCTGTTAGCAGCAGAAATTTTAGCGGTGACCGGTAAATCGCCATCACAGTATTACCAAGAACTTGTCGCTAAATTTGGATCGCCTCTGTACAAACGTATTGATGCACCAGCAAATGCACAACAAAAAGCGAAGCTAAAAGATTTAAGTGCTGACGATATTACAGAAACAGAATTAGCGGGTGACGCTATTATTGCTAAGCTCACACATGCTCCGGGTAACGGCGCGGCTATTGGTGGTTTAAAGGTAGTAACAGAGAGTGGCTGGTTTGCAGCTCGCCCATCAGGGACCGAAGATATCTATAAAATATACTTTGAATCGTTCAAGGGTGAAGCTCACTTAAATGAACTTGAGAAGGCAGCTGTTGCTCTTGTTAACAACGCCATTGCTTAAATACAATAGCTATTGATAAAGCCAGTCTCATGACTGGCTTTTTAATATGTCATAATTATCACACTCTGAATTCAGACTCTCACTAAGGATTTTTATGTATTTACAACGTCTTAAAGACACTGGAGATTTTCTCTCAATTACCCGTGAAAATGAATTTAACTTGTCGCCAGAGCAGTTCACGCTTGGTGATGGCACCGTTGTAAAGGTCCTTGACACAGGGGTTATAGAATTTACTCCGCAAAACCCAGGCAATAAAGATTTCGTATTCTCCAGTGCAGTGCATGGCAACGAAACTGCGCCTATCGAAATTTGCGATGAACTGATCAAAGCTATTATCAGCGGCACAATTACACTAGCGCATCGCGTTATGTTCATCTTTGGTAATCCAAAGTCAATAAACATAGGTGAGCGCTTTGTTGATGAGAACCTCAATCGCTTGTTTTGCGGCAAACACAGCGTGGGTGAGGTTAGCAATCCCGAGCGCGAACGGGCAAAGAAGCTCGAACAATACGTCGAACAGTTCTTTATGAGTCATGGTGAAGGTCGATATCGTGCGCACTATGATTTGCACACGGCGATCCGCGACTCAAAGAATGAAAAGTTTGCTGTGTATCCATTTTTACACGGTAAACCACACAAGCGTGAACAATTGCAGTTCCTCGTTAGCTGTGGCGTCCAAACGGTATTGTTGATGGCTGAGCCGGCATCAACGTTTAGTTACTTTTCATCGAAGACCTTTGGGGCTGATGCCTTCACCATCGAATTAGGTAAAGTACGCCCATTCGGTGAAAATGACATGAGCCGTTTTGAGCAGGCAAAAAGTACACTCGAAGCATTAATTACTCAGGAGTCTGTGCAATATCCTGACCTTAAAGCGGAAGATGTGGAATTGTTTGCAGTGTATCGCACCATCAATCGTACTCACGAAACGTTTTCATTTACTTTTGACGATAACGTGCCTAATTTCACTGGTTTTGCCAAAGGGGAATTGCTGGGCATTGATGGTGAACAAGAAATACGCGCCGAAGTCGACGGTGAAGCAATTATTTTCCCCAACGCGAAAGTTGCGCTAGGGCAGCGTGCGCTACTTACAGTAATCCCTACCGAACTGTCTGAAGATTTTATCTGATCTGACCACTGCGCTCTGTAATTGCTATTATTTTCAGTAGCTTACAGAGCGTACACTGAACTTGCCACAGGCTATTTATCAATGATGCAATTATTCAACTATCATTAGTTGAATATACGTTGACGTTGACGTAAAGTGGCGGCAGCATAATTTACGCTAGGCGAAATGTGTAGAAATATTATTCTACATATGATTCACCCTTGAATTGTTTATTACCTATTTAGGGTAGAATCTACAGTAACAATAAAAACCACTCGCCCGGCGACATGACAACAAAAGAAGGGAAGGTTATGACTAACCCCAATAACGTTTCGTTGAACATTAGTCACGAATTTGCGTTTATCGATACGCACGCACTGAGCATTCCAACTTATCAAGTTCTCAATGAACAAGGCGTAGTTGCACAGGGTGCTCAAGTCCCAGATATTGACAAAGAAACTGCACTGAGAATTTACGACACCATGCGTTTTATTCGCGCTTTGGATGAACGTATGCAAGCTGCACAACGTCAGGGCCGAGTAAGTTTCTACATGCAATGTCTTGGTGAAGAGGCCGCGGTGACAGCCAGTGCTGCCGCGCTTGATGATAAAGATATGATCATGGCCCAATACCGAGAGCAAGCAGCATTGCGTTACCGCGGTTTCACCCTCGAACAGTTTATGAACCAAATGTTCTCAAACGAAAAGGATCTGGGTAAAGGCCGTCAAATGCCAATCCACTATGGCTCTAATGAGCTTAACTATATGACCATCTCATCGCCACTAGGTACGCAAATTCCGCAAGCAACGGGTTATGCGTATGGTCAGAAGATTAAGCACATCAACAAAGAAACCCAAGAGTTAGAAAGCACGATTGATAATGTGACTATCTGCTATTTTGGTGAAGGTGCAGCGTCTGAAGGTGACTTCCATGCGGGCATGAACATGGCCGCGGTGCATAAATCACCCGTTATTTTCTTTGCTCGAAACAATGGTTACGCCATTTCAACACCTGCCGAAGAGCAATTTGCCGGTGACGGTATTGCCTCTCGCGGTGTTGGTTATGGTATCAAAACCATCCGTGTTGATGGTGCGGATGCGCTGGCAGTTTACGCCGCGACAAAGGCTGCCCGAGAGCATGCAACAACGACCGGCGAGCCTGTGTTAATTGAATCAATCGCCTATCGCCTAGGTGCGCACTCTACGTCAGATGATCCAAGTGGCTATCGTTCAAAAGACGAAGAAGCCAGTTTCCGTGAAAACTGTCCTGTACAGCGTTTTCGTACGTGGTTGTTGGCTAAAGGCTGGTTAGATGAAAAAGAAGACGAGCAAGTCAAAGAGAAAATTCGCGAAGAGATTCTTGATGCACTAAAAGTCGCTGAAAAAGTAGCTAAGCCAGCACTTGAAGAATTAGTGAGTGATGTGTACGACACGCCAATCCCAAGTCTTCAAGCACAATACGAGCAACTTAAAGAGCACATTAAGAAATACCCAGAAGCGTATCCAACGACAGCAGGGAGAATCAAATAATGAAAACAATGAACATGCTCCATGCCATTAACTCTGCCCTTGACATCACAATGGCAGAGAACGATCACGCGTGTATCTTCGGTGAAGACGTGGGATATTTCGGTGGTGTATTCCGTGCTACCTCGGGTTTACAAGAAAAATATGGTAAGCACCGTGTATTCAACACGCCGCTGACTGAGCAGGGGATCGCTGGTTTTGCCAATGGTCTTGCTGCGTTTGGCGCGCCGGCAATTGCAGAAATTCAATTTGCTGATTATATCTTCCCTGCGTTCGACCAAATTGTGAACGAGTCTGCTAAATTCCGTTATCGTAGTGGTAACGAGTTCAACGTAGGCAACTTAACGATTCGTACTCCTTATGGTGGTGGTATTGCTGGTGGTTTGTATCACTCGCAGTCACCGGAAGCCTACTTTGCGCACACGCCAGGTTTGAAGATTGTAGTACCACGTGACCCTTATCAAGCAAAAGGTCTGTTACGTGCAGCGATTAAAGATGATAACCCGGTTATTTTCTTCGAACCTAAGCGTTTATATCGTGCATCAGTGGGTGAAGTGCCTGAAGAGGATTACACCATTGAACTGGGTAAAGCTGAGGTTGTACAAGAAGGTAAAGACGTCACTGTACTTGCTTGGGGTGCGCAGATGGAGATCATCAGTGCCGCGGCTGAAAAAGCCAAAGAGCATGGTATCAGTGTTGAAGTAATTGACTTGCGTAGTATTTTACCTTGGGACGTTGAGACCGTTGCCAATTCAGTGAAAAAGACAGGTCGTTTAGTGGTCAGTCACGAAGCACCTATCACTAATGGCTTTGGTGCTGAGATTGTTGCGACTATTCAACAAGAGTGTTTCTTACACCTTGAGTCGCCAATCGCGCGTGTGTGTGGTCTTGATACGCCATACCCACTGGCACTGGAGAAAGAATATATCCCTGATGCTTTGAAAGTATTTGAAGCCATCAAGAACGCAGTTGAGTTTTAAGGGGCACTGACATGGCTAAAGATTTTATTCTACCCGATATCGGTGAAGGTATCGTTGAGTGTGAAGTGGTTGAATGGCTCGTTGCTGTAGGTGACGAAGTGAAAGAAGATCAGCCAATCTGCGATGTAATGACCGACAAAGCGTTAGTACAAATTCCAGCAGTGCACAATGGTGTTATCACCGAGCTTTATTACGCCAAAGGCGACATAGCGAAAGTTCACGCACCTTTATTTGCCATGGATGTTGCTGGTGAAGCATCTACTGCTGATGTTGCGGCCGCTGAGCCAACGCAATCAGCGCCACAGCAGGTGCAACCAGCGCAAAGTGGCTCAGCTCTTGAAGATTTCATTCTTCCAGATATCGGTGAAGGTATTGTGGAATGTGAGATTGTCGAGTGGCTGGTTAGTGAAGGCGATGATATCAAAGAAGATCAGCCGGTCTGTGATGTTATGACCGACAAGGCACTCGTACAAATCCCCGCAAAATATGATGGTAAAGTAATGAAGCTCTACTATCAAAAAGGGGATATTGCCAAGGTGCATAGCCCACTGTTTCAAATGGAAATTTCAGGCTCCGGTGCTGCACCAACGCAAAACAGTGCGCCACAGCACAGTGCTTCAACCCCAGTTGTGGCTAATGAAAACAAGCCATCGAGTGAGCCTGTCGCACAGGGTAAAGCGTTAGCTTCTCCTGCTGTTCGCCGTCGCGCACGTGAATTAGACATTGATATCAGTACCGTGCCAGGTAGTGGCAAAAATGGTCGTGTGTTCAAAGAAGATATCGATAAATTTATTGCTAATAAAGGCGCTACAACCGACACCGGTGCGGCCAATGTATCTGCAGCACCAGCTACAGTGGTATCTGGTGGAACGCGTGTGGAGCCAATTAAAGGCATGAAAGCGGCAATGGCCAAACAAATGGTTGCGTCTGTTTCTACTATTCCACACTTTACGTATAGCGATGAGATTGACTTAACTGACTTGATTGCTCTGCGAGGCTCGCTAAAAGAGCAGTATAAGCAACAAGGCGTTAAGTTGACCATGATGCCGTTTTTCATTAAGGCGCTATCATTGGCAATCAAAGAGTTCCCAGTGCTCAATTCTCAGGTAAACGAAGAATGTACTGAGCTAACTTACTTTGATGACCATAACATTGGGATGGCGGTAGATTCTAAGTTAGGTTTACTTGTGCCTAATGTGAAGCAAGTACAAAACAAATCAATTGTTGATGTAGCCAATGAAGTGACTCGTCTTACTGACAGTGCACGTGAAGGTCGTGTGTCACCAGCAGACTTGAAATCAGGCACTATCTCAATTTCAAATATTGGTGCTATAGGTGGTACGACTGCAACGCCTATTATCAACAAACCAGAAGTAGCAATTGTTGCTTTAGGCAAGGTGCAACAACTTCCGCGCTTTAATGCCAAAGGGGAAGTAGAGGCGCGTTCAATCATGCAAGTGAGTTGGTCAGGCGACCACCGTGTGATTGACGGTGGCACAATTGCCCGCTTCAACAACTTATGGAAGGAATACCTAGAGCAACCAACAAAAATGTTGATGGCAATGAGTTAATTAACTCACAGTCTTGTTGTTAAAAAAACCAGCTTCGGCTGGTTTTTTTTATGGGAAATATAGAATATTATTTGTAAGCCTTATGTTAATGAGGTCTCGGCGTGAACAATGCGTTCTGTGCGAGTCGGAAGTAACAAAAACAAATTAGGAAAAACTATGAAATATTTTATGGATGCGCTGAAGCAGTATGCTGATTTTTCTGGTCGTACACGCCGCAAAGGTTATTGGATGTTCATCTTGTTCTATCTGATTTTTGCTATTGTAGCGGGAGTGTTAGATGCTGTTCTGGGCTTTGAAACAATGCTATTAACTAACGTCTATTCACTGGCTCTACTTATCCCAAGTTTTGCAATTGGTGCGCGTCGTCTGCACGACACTGGCCGTTCTGGTTGGTGGCAGCTACTGTATTTGTTGCCTATCATCGGTGCTATCGTATTGATTATTTTCTTCGTGCAAGACTCTCAAGCTGGTGACAACGATTTTGGTGCAAACCCAAAAGAAGCAGCGAGTGAAGCAGCGGCTTAATGTGTATTTGATATAGAATAAAAAAGCCGGCAATGCCGGCTTTTTTGTGCGCTTATTTACGCTGGAATTCAGAGCTGCTGTACCACGCTGGCCACTGCTCTTGTTGTGATACGTCAAAACCTACTTTGTAGAACAGTTGTAAGTCTTGTACTGCACCTGACAAATCCCATTCATCGCGATAGCGATCACACGGTTGGTGATAACAGCCACGTAACACTAAGCTCATACGCTTACGGTATTGCTCTGTTTCTTCGTCACGAGCTTCGCTGCCGCCGCCGGCATACATTGCTGGCACACCCATGTTCGCAAAGGCGAAGTGATCCGAGCGATAGTAACCGCCAGAGCTTGGTTTAGGGTCGCCAGATACTACGCGGTCTTGTAGTTTGGCAGCTTCACCTAGCATGTTATCTAGCTCAGATTTACCCATACCAACGACGCTGATGTCTTTTACTTTACCGAGTAAGTTCAGGCTATCCATGTTGATATTAGCAACCGTTTTGTCTTGCGGGATAATTGGGTTCGCCGCATAGTATTTCGCACCTAGTAGGCCTTGCTCCTCAGCAGTTACCGCAAGGAAGGTCATTGAACGGTTAGGGTTACGTGGCAATTTAGTAAATGCTTCAGCCACTTCGATCATGCCGCCTGTGCCGGTCGCATTATCGTGGGCACCATTATATATTTGGTCGCCTTTACGGGTTTTATCCGTGCCTAAGTGATCCCAATGCGCAGAGTAAATCACATGTTCTTGTGGCTTCTCGCTGCCCGGAAGTGTTGCGATAAAGTTATAAGACACAGACTTTTTGATTTCACTGTGCACTTCAACACTCGCAGTTAAATCACCCATATCAACGTTGTATGCGCCTTGCGCCGCACGCTCTTTGGCTGCATCAAAATCTAAACCTGCTTTGGCAAAAAGCTCTTTGGCAACATCAACGGTTACCCAACCCTCAACAGCAACACGGTCCATGTTGTTATTTTCTTTTTGGAAACCAAACTGAGGTCCGCTCCACGAGTTTTCAACAACAGACCAAGGGTAAGAAGCAGGTGCCGTCTCATGAACGATAATTGCACCGGCAGCGCCTTGGCGGCTAGCTTCTTCATACTTGTAAGTCCAACGACCGTAATAGGTCATGGCATCACCAGTAAATAAATCAGGGTTTTTCGTTGCAAAACCCGGATCGTTTACCAGCATAACCACTGTTTTACCTTTTACATCTAAGCCTTCGTAGTCGTTCCAGTTGTATTCCGGCGCATTGACACCGTAGCCAACGAATACAAGCTCTGACTCTTTAATAGACTCATGTGCACTGATGCGGCTTGTGCCCATAACCATGTCAGTTTTGTACTTGTATTGCTTGCCACCGATGTCCAATGTCATGTCTGGATTTGCTTCGATAGAGACCAGAGGGACTTCTTGTAGGAAGCTATCACCATTTCCAGGCTGATAGCCAAGTGCGGTAAATTGCTCAGTAAGGTACGCCAGAGTAAGCTCTTCGCCTTTAGTTGAAGGAGCACGGCCACCGAATTCGTCCGATGCAAGTGTCTTAACATGCTCTGCAAGTTGTTCAGCGTTGATGCTGTTCCATCCTGCCATTACGTCGTCATTTGTTATTTGTGTGCTCGCACAGCCGGCAAGAATGCCTGCGCTGAGAAGCGTAAGAGGGAAATAGCGCTTCATAGTTCTACATTTTATTGCTCAAAAGAAGTGACCCAGTATAAGGATAGCGATGAAAATTCACCAGTTTTTGCGCTAAACTACGCAAAATTTACGGTTAGTACAGACAATAATGAAACGTTTTACCCCTTTCGAACACTGGCAGACTGATTGTTTACGATCTGGAGCGTTTGCAGATTTGAATGTGATGTTTGCTTTGTGTGAGCACCCACAGTGGCCATCCTTGGTGTCACTCAACCAACACAGTGTAAAGAATAGCCAAGGCAAGCCTCTTGAATTCATTGCTAATGAAGAGTTTGAACAAGATGGTCGCTACTACGAAACTTTTATTTACGAAACAGGCAAGGTTCCGACGCGCTTGCAAAACTGGCACGACCTATTTGGTGCGTATATTTGGCGGCTGTTTCCAAAGACGAAAGCCTTACTTAATAGGCTGCACATCGAAGAAATGGCAGTGCAACCGTGTGCTCAGCGCAGTAAAAAGCGTAACGCCTTAACACTGTTCGATGAGTGCGCGGTAATACTGGCTGTCACAGATGATAGTTGGGCTGATGCATTTCGTAATCATCAATGGCAGGAGGTGTTCGTTGAGCGCCGTGGTGATTGGTATGACGGTACCCAAGGTTCAATACGAGCTTATACCTTTGGCCACGCTAATTATGAAATGCTCACGCAGCCATTTATCGGTCTCACGGGTAAAGCGTTGTTTGTTAAGGTAGCCGCAGATATATTTTGTAAAGATTTAAGTGCCCAATATGCCTACCTAGATGAACGCCTGTATGAGATGATAGCGACCGATAATGTGTTAGCTGATAACCGTGCTTTATCACCGCTACCATTACTTGGTGTGCCATATTGGCACCAAGCCAACATAGACCCAACGTTTTATGCAAACACGGACTACTTTAGACCAAAACGAAGGAACAAGAATAATGATAAAGGTGAACGGGCTTAAGAAGAAGTTCAAGCTCACTAAGGATCATAAAAAAGAGGTGTCACAAGCCCAGCAAGATCCCCGCGAAGACAAGGAATATTTTCACTCGGTGCGCGATGTGCACTTCCACTGCGAACAAGGTGAAGTGCTCGGGCTATTAGGACCGAATGGCGCAGGTAAAACGACCACGTTACGAATGCTTTCGACAGCTTTAAAACCCGACGAGGGCAGCATTGAAGTCGGTGGCGTAGACCTTGTTAAAAAGCCGCTTGCTGGTCGCAAAGCCATTGGCTTTTTATCTGGCTCAACTGGGCTGTATGGCCGTTTAACCGCAAAAGAAAATGTTGAATACTTTGCCAAACTCCATGGCTTAAAGGGCGCAGCATTAAAGGCGCGTTGTGACGAACTGTTTACCATGCTAGATATGCATAGTTTCTTAGATAAGCGTGCTGATAATCTGTCTACAGGGATGAAGCAAAAAACAAATATCGCGCGCGCGGTCGTACATCAACCTAAAGTGGTGATCCTCGATGAACCGACCACAGGTTTGGACATCATGACCACTCAGACAGTAATTAACTTTATAAAAAGCCTTAAAGAGCAGGGCACACCCGTGGTGTTTTCGACTCACCATTTAGATGAAGTTGCACTGCTGTGTGACCGAGTCTCGGTTATCGATCAGGGGATCACCTGTTTTGATGGCACTTTAGATGCGTTTAAGGCAACAGGACAAAGCGATGAGTTAAATCGCGCGTTTATGAATATTCTTGAGGGACATCGTAATGTTTGAGGTTTTTTTAAAGGAAATTAAAGAGCTACTTCGTGACAGAAAGACATTGATGTTTGTCGTCGCATTGCCGTTGTTAATCTTTCCTGTCATTTTCGCGTTAGTTGGCTTTTTAGCATCTAAAGCGGCGATTGAGGCAGAGCAAGAGGTGCATACTTATGCCATCGTTAATGCGCACTATGCACAGCCTTTTAGTGATGAAGTGTTTTATCACAAAAGTTTCAAGGCGTTAGATAAAGAACATAACTACACAAGTGTTGACGATCTAAAAGCGGCTGTGGAAGCGGGCGACATTGATGTAGGTATCTATATTCCCAGTGACGCACAATCCGCTCTGTATCAAGGTGAACAGAGCCAATGGCAAATCATCTTTAACGACGCGCAAGCTATCAACTTCTTGTTCACTAACTTAAAGGAAGTGGCTGACAAGTATGCTAAAAAGCTCCAAAGCGCAAAGTTAGTAGAACTCGGGGTGAGCGCTGAGGCGCAAAAGGCGCTGTTGCAACCTATTGTCCTTGAGAAGGTCAACACCGCTGATCAGCGCGAGAATATAGGTGAGAAAATCGGTGCGTATATTCCGTATTTGTTACTGCCGCTAGTACTCACGGGTGCTATGTATCCTGCGATTGACTTAGGGGCGGGCGAGAAAGAGCGAGGTACACTTGAGACCTTGTTGTTAACGCCGTTATCACGTACGCAAGTGGTGTTAGGTAAATTTTTAACGGTATTTTGCAGTGGTATCACCAGTGCGCTGGTCACTGTATTGAGTTTTGGCTTATGGATAACCCTAGCCGGCACGTTTATCGAGCTGGATATGCTCAAAGAAGCGTTTGGGTCTGTGATGGCGACGGATTTACTCTTAATTCTGTTGTTACTTATTCCAGTCGCGGCGATTTTTGGCTCGCTTGCACTGACCATCTCAATTTACGCACGTAGCTTTAAAGAAGCGCAGAACTACATGTCGCCGCTATCCTTTTTGATGTTTATTCCTATCATTGTGGCGATTATGCCTAACATGGAACTGAACGCGAGAACGGCGTTAATCCCAATCACGAACATATGTTTGGCGATTAAAGAGATCATCAAGGGTACGGTTGACTTGGGACTTGTTGGGTTGATTTTTGTTGCCACAGCGGTTCTTGCGGGCGCATTACTGGCATTTTGTACTTACTGGTTTAATCGTGAGGATGTATTGTTCCGTTAAACACTGTAATAACTAGTCCTGAAATGGCTGCTAACGCTATTTGGGACTAAAAAAGGCCGCACAGATGTGCGGCCTTTTTATGTGCGATTAACACTTACACTTTTTGTTCTGCTGGTTGTTCGCTTAGCGTTGCTTCATGATCGGTGCCTTCGTCTTTACGACCTTCGCGCTCCCAATACTTCGCTTTGAAGTTAAACAACACCAACACAATACCTACACCAATGCTAAATAGGGCAATTTGCATGTATAGACCTGGGATTTCTTGAACGTTCTCAGGATCAAAGCTACCAGCAAGTAAACCAGAGATGATGTTGCCGATAGAGTAGGTCAATACGAATACACCCATCATTTGTCCCACGTAACGTGCTGGCGATAAGCGACTGACTGCGCTCAATGCAACTGGGCTTAGGCAGAGCTCACCAACAGTATGTAAGAAGTAGGTAGTGATGAGCCAGTAAGGCGCAACTTTTAGACCGTCAGCAGCGTATTGTGCGGCAAAGAACATGACCAAAAAGCCTGTTGCCATGATGATCAAGCCAACGGCACACTTAACGCTATACGATGGCGTGATCATACGTTTTGCGAGGTTAATCCACAGCGCCGCAAAAAATGGTGACAGGATGATAATGAAAAATGCGTTAGCTGATTGGAACCAAGCAGTGGGTATCTCAAACGTTCCAATGAGGCGGTCCGTATAATCACGGGCAAATAGGTTTAATGATGAGCCTGCTTGTTCAAAACCAGACCAAAAACATGCAGAAGCAACACAGACTAAAAATAGTGCCCACATACGTTTTTTCTCTGCATCATTTAGCTCACCCATGAAATAGATGTAGCCAAAATAAACAAAGAAGGTAATGGTAAATACCACTGCAACAGAACCTGCCAGTGCCACTGGGTTAATCACAAACCAGCCTTGATATGCACCAATAACGGTTAAGGTAACACCCGCAATGAACGCAGCAATGAGCGTCCAGGTAATTGACTTACCTTTTGCTGATAGAGGATTTGCTGGTGCGTCGTTAATGCCCGCGATGTTGCTTTGGGTCATACGGTATTGCACCAAACCTATGGCCATACCGACTGCAGCAGCACCAAAAGCCCAATGCCAACCCACATTTTCCATGAAATAGCCACACACCATGTAGCCTATTACAGAGCCGATATTAATGCCCATGTAGTAAATGGCATAGCCACTGTCACGGCGCTCATCTTCAGAGCTGTATAGTTGGCCAACCAGAGCACTGATATTTGGCTTGAGTAAGCCAGTACCGGTAGCTACAAAAATTAGGCCTATAAAAAAGGAACTAGGATGAGGAATGGCCAGAATGATGTGACCACACATGATAATGATACCGCCGTACCATACCGTTTTTTGCCCACCAAAGAGGCGATCTGATAGCCAGCCACCAGGAAGGCCTAGGAAATATACGGCACCCGTATATAAGCCATAGATCGCTGCCGCTGAGACTACGGTGAAAGCGAGACCTTGCTCTTGTAGCGATGCGGTCATAAACAACACTAACATGGCACGCATGCCATAGTAGCTCATACGTTCCCACATTTCCGTAAAGAATAGGGTAGATAGTCCCTTGGGATGACCAAAAAATGCGGTATCCAAATTAGATTTTCCAGCCGCGCTAGGCTGCGCGTTGGAAGACGTTTGCTCGTCAGACATAGTTCACTTCCATTATTGTCGTTATAGTGAACAATTATTAGTACGTGATTTACTGTTTAGTTGCAACCGCTGCGGGGTAAAGTGTGCATATTTGTCGATGGCCGACAGAAGTATTCATGCTGTCCGTGGTGCTTTGAGTGCGCGCGTAATACATGTCTAAGTACACCTAGCAATCGGCACATTATTTAGCTTGCCTCTTATTTATTACGACTTCTCACTCTATAGATTAATGATATTTTTGTATGTACCGTGATGAGTGCTGACTTAATTTGTTCAAGACTATTAAAACACCAGTCGATAAGCATCGAAGCGCTATGTCACTGTGTGCTCATAAGTAATGCCACCTTAAAAATTAGCGTGTTGCACTTTGTGCCGTTTTAGGAGTCTAAATATTTGGGTGTGTTACATTCTTTGTATCTGACTTGGATATCAAATTTAAAAGTGGGCAGCTAAAGGGAACAGATGCGAGTAACGCGCTAATAAATGATGCCTAACGTGTTTTGCCAAACGAAGGAGTGATAGTGATATTAACAACGCGGTTTATAGAAGTGACGAAGACGCTAAGCATGATGGCGATGTTGTATTTTCTTTGCGCTTGCAAAAGTACACAAGGATCTGCACATCATTTTGTTGGTGTTGAGTTATTAAACGTGACAGAACAAGCAGTTGAAGATGTTAAACTGCGCGATGTGGAGTCGGGAGGACAGGTGAGTTGTACACACATCGAGGCCAACACAGCGTGCGGAACGCTCTTTCCCAGCCACGATTATCATGGTCAACCCATACAATTAAGTTATAAGTACGGCCATCAATTTGTGACTCATGAGTTTCATGTTGATGCGCCTGTATCGACAACGCACCCATATCGGGTTTATATTCGTATAACTGATAATAAGCCCGATGTATCGGTGGTGAAACATAATGCTCATTAGCATCATTTTCGCATACAGCAGTGACGAGCATACACCTCAGGTCACCGTTTGTAGTGGTAATCGAAATAATATGTAGGAGGTGCATATGCGTATGATTATTATATTGGTGTGTGTACTTGGGTTAAGCGCATGCCAAGAGCAAGATGAAAGTGTGTTACTTAAATCGGATATTGATATGACCAACCCTGCCTTAGCATTTTGTGTGAATCAAGGTGGTCAGGTGTTAGTCGACGAACAAATGCAGGATATGTACTTTTGCAAACTTGATAATGGTTCCAAAGTGGAAGCATGGGAATTCTATCGTGATTATCAATAACTAGTAGCAAGTGTATTAGACAAAGTGAGCATGCTATCTAGCCCGCGAGGAAGGTTATTTATTTAATTTAATTGTTACAATACAACGATTTACAGATACTAAAAAGCCAGTCGTTTTTGACTGGCTTTTTGCTTTTATCGGTTAGCGGCAATTACGCTGCACTGAGTTGCTCGACAATGAAGCTGACTGCTTGGTCAATATCAAGCATAAATTTCTCGCCAGTACGGCGGTTTTTAAGTTCAACTTGGTTGTTATCGAGGTTACGCTCACCAATGACCAGCGTAAACGGCACACCTAGTAGTTCCATATCGTTAAACATGACACCTGGGCGCTCTTTACGGTCATCAAAGAGCACATCTACGCCTGCTTGCTGTAACTCGCTATAAAAGCGCTCAGCGATGTCAGGAATACGATGTGACTTGTGCATGTTCATAGGCACAATCGCTAACTCAAATGGGGCAATGTTTTTAGGCCAGATAATGCCGTATTTATCATTGTTTTGCTCAATAGCGGCAGCAACAACGCGTGATACACCGATACCGTAACAGCCCATAGTCATGGTTTGGTTTTTACCATCTTCACCGAGTACACCCGCATTCATTGCTTGTGAGTACTTGGTACCCAGTTGGAAAATATGACCAACTTCGATACCACGCTTGATGCTTAGAGTGCCTTTACCACATGGGCTAGGATCACCTTCTACAACGTTACGGATATCTTCAACACGATAGTTAGTTACGTCGCGATCCCAGTTAATACCGCTGTAGTGAACATCATCAGTATTCGCTCCAGCTACAAAGTCAGCCATCACCGCTGCGCTTCTATCAACGATAATTGGTACATTGAGTCCAACAGGACCTAGTGAGCCCGGACGCGCACCAACAGTGGCCACGATGTCTTCTTCTTTGGCCATTTCCAGTGGTGAAAATACGCCTTCAAGCTTTTCTGCTTTTAGTTCATTTAGCTCATGATCTCCGCGCACAACGAGTGCTACAAGGCCACGCTCACCTTGTTCATTCTCTTGGCCATAAACAAATAGCGTTTTAACACCGCGGTGCGCTTTAACACCGTAATGCTCTTTTAGCTCAGCAATGGTCTTCGCGTTCGGTGTATCGAATTTTTGTAGCTCTTTGCTCGGAGCAGGGCGCGCTTCAGTGGGGGCTAAAGCTTCAGCTTTTTCAATGTTCGCGGCGTAGTCACTGCCGTCGCTAAATGCAATAGCATCTTCACCTGATTCAGCAAGTACGTGGAATTCGTGCGAGAAACTACCACCAATTGACCCTGTGTCTGCTAAAACAGGGCGGTAGTCTAGGCCGAGTCGGTCGAAGATATTGCAATACGCTTGATGCAACTTTTCATAGGTCTGCGCTAAGCACTCATCGTTTAAGTGGAATGAATACGCATCTTTCATCATGAACTCACGTGAGCGCATGATACCAAAGCGAGGGCGGATCTCATCACGCACCTTGGTTTGGATTTGGTATAGCGTGATCGGTAGCTGTTTGTAACTGCTGATCTCACGACGAATGCAATCTGTGATTACTTCCTCATGAGTAGGGCCTAGTGCAAACGGACGCTTGTGTCTGTCTTCGATGCGCAGAAGTTCAGGGCCGTATTGTTCCCAACGACCAGATTCTTGCCAAAGCTCCGCGGGCTGAATGATGGGCATCAACATTTCAATCGCACCGGCTTTGTTCATCTCTTCGCGAACAATATTTTCTACTTTTTTAAGTACTTTTACACCGGTTGGAAGCCAGGTGTATAGGCCTGAAGCCAATTTGCGGATCATACCGGCACGCAGCATAAGCTGGTGGCTCACTACCTCGGCATCTGAAGGGGTTTCTTTCAGGGTCGCAAGTAAATACTGACTGGTACGCATGAAGGTTCCGTTTGTTATTAGTTTAAATATAAATATGGGCTGCTAGTTTAGCAGCGCAAAAGGCAAGGGCAAAGCGCTAAAGCGCAGTAATTTGCTCAACATGGTTATGCTGGCCGTCTACATGCCAACGAATATTATAGTTGTACAGGGTCATGCCATACGACTGCATTCCAGCTTTGTTCTTTTTATAGGCTGGGCGGGGGTCTTGCTGTAATACCTGAGTGATAAACTTTTTAAGCTCTAACTGTGCATCTGTGGCAGCAATAAACTGCAGCGCCTGCTCAGAAAAATCTACGGTCATTTGCGTGTGTGGGCGTGTATCAGCAAAGCCAGCACTGGCATCAAGCATGGCATCGGAATAAGGCAAATACGGCTTAATGTCGATAACTGGTGTGCCATCTAACAAGTCCACACCGCCCAAGTGCAATACCACCTTGGCGCCTTTACATTCGACTTTTAACAGTTCGACCGCACTCATACCAATGGCATTAGGTCTAAATGTTGCTCTTGTGGCGAAAACCCCTTTGCGAGCATTACCGCCTAATCGAGGTGGGCGCACCAGCGCTGAATATCCTTTATCGGCGGTTTCATGAAACCTAAACAAAACCCAAATATGAGAAAATTCTTCAATGCCGCGTACAAACTCCTCGTTGTTGAACGGCTCATCGAGGATTAATTGCGCTTTAGCACTATCTACCAATCGAGGTTGACGCGGTATAGCGAACTTTTGCTTATAAGGTGAGCGGATATGACCAATGGGTGTTATTTCAATAGGATTATTCAAGGTGCTGTATGCCGATGTACGTTGCAATTGCGCGAAAGTGTATCGGCGCTTATGGGCAAATACAAGCGCCTTTATTGACGGGAGCCACAAGTGGAGCTTAGGTTTTGTCTGCGGTTTCTTGCAGCAAGTTTTCTGTTTCGATGGCGATTTCCTTCATTCTTATCGCATATTTTTCTAGCCGCTTTTGTTCATCTGTTTTTGCTTTAAACGGCGGGACGTCGATTGGGTAGCCCGCTTGGTCCATGGCCACAAAGCTGATCACACAGTGATTTGTTTCGACCATATGCTGGGTTTTTGGGTCACCACAGCGCACTTGAATAAAAATCTGCATACTGGTGCGTCCTGTATGCGCAATGGATGCCTGTACTTCAACGAGTTGCCCAACTAATACCGGACGGCGAAACTTGACCCCAGCTACTGAGACAGTGACACAATAGTGACCACTCCAACCAGCAGCACAGGCGTAGCCTGCTTGGTCTATCCATTTCATTACCACACCGCCGTGCACCTTACCGCCAAAATTGACATCTGTTGGTTCGGCTAAAAATCTAAAAGTGACCGTTTCTTGTGGCATATGCGTTTCCTGCTTACATTATTGATTCCTAACATGAGTATAGTAAACAGCTGAATTTACGCACAAAAAAGGGGCTTACGCCCCAGTTGCAATTTAGGATGTGCTTGTTAGCACATTACATGTTTGGATAATTTGGTCCACCAGCACCTTCAGGTGTAACCCACGTGATATTCTGGCTGGGGTCTTTGATATCACAGGTCTTACAGTGCACGCAGTTCTGCGCGTTGATGACAAACTTCGGCTCACCTTCAGTGTTATCAACCTCATAGACACCCGCTGGACAGTAACGTTGAGCAGGTTCATCGAAGCGCGCTAAATTAACCGCGATCGGAATAGACGAGTCTTTTAACTGTAAATGACAAGGTTGCGATTCTTCGTGGTTAGTGTTTGATAAAAATACCGATGAAAGCTTGTCAAAGCTCAGCGTTCCATCTGGCTTAGGGTAGTCAATTTTTGCCGCTTGATCAGCTGGTAACAAGGTAGCGTAATCTGGCGTGTTATCTTCAAAAGTGAACGGCAGTTTACCACCGAAAATATTCTGATCTAAGGTGTTATAAGCCCCACCTAGGAACTTACCTAACTTGTGCATTGCTGGGCCGAAATTACGTGAGCTATGTAACTCGTCGTATACCCAAGAAGCTTTAAAGCGCGTTGCAAACTCGACTAAATCAGTGTTTGCTTGACTGTCTTTAAGTGCTTCAAAAATACTCTCGGCGGCTAACATGCCAGATTTCATGGCAGTGTGGTTACCTTTAATCTTGGCAAAGTTTAACGTTCCAGCATCACAGCCAACCAACAGGCCCCCAGGGAAGTGCATCTTAGGTAAAGAGTGCAGGCCACCTTTTGCAATAGCGCGTGCGCCATAGGCTAAGCGTTTGCCGCCATTGAGAACATCTGCAAACACTGGGTGATGTTTCATGCGCTGGAATTCATCAAACGGACTTAAATGCGGGTTAGAGTAGTTCAAATCGACAATGAGTCCGACAACGACTTGGTTATTTTCACTGTGATACATAAATGCACCACCTGTAGTGTCACCACTTAGAGGCCAACCGGTACCATGAACGACTTTGCCTTGTTGATGTTTGTTTCCCTCGACTTCCCAAATTTCTTTAAAGCCAATCCCGTAATGTTGTACAGAGCTGTCTTTGTCTAGTGCAAACTGGTTGATCAACTGTTTACCCAAGTGTCCGCGACAGCCTTCAGCAAATACTGTGTACTTGGCTCGCAATTCCATGCCGGGCATATAACCAGGTTTTTCGTTGCCATCTTTATCGAGGCCCATATCACCTGTTACTACGCCTTTAACCACATCATCTTCGATAATCACAGAATGAGCGCTAAAGCCTGGGAAAATTTCCACACCAAGCTGTTCAGCTTGTTCTGCTAGAAAGCGACATACATTTCCCATAGAAACAATATAGTTACCATCGTTTCTAAAGGTTTTAGGCGCCATTACGTGTGGAATGGTCTTGGCGCTTTTTTCATCACCGAACCATAATATTTGGTCTTCTGTTACCGCTGTTGTTACTGGAGCACCTAATTCCTTCCAGTTCGGTAGTAGTTCATCGAGTGCTTTGGTCTCAAATACAGCACCTGACAAGATATGTGCGCCCACTTCTGAGCCTTTTTCTACCACACATATCATTAGTTCTTTTTGTTCTTCTTGTGCAAGCTGCGCAAGTTTAATGGCGCTGGCAAGACCGCTAGGTCCTGCACCTACGATCACCACGTCAAATTCCATGGTCTCACGTTCTACCATAATAATCCCCTGCTATTGATGACGGTAAAGTGTTACGAAATGCAAATTAATCGTTACACAAAAGATAGTGTGACAAGGTTATTTTAGGTTGACGTTTACGTCAACAGGAAGTACGCTGATTTCATCAAAATAATTAAGTTTACGTTTACGTCAGGTTGTGGCCGTAGCAGAGTGATTACGCAGGCTTAGGCCAATTTGCCACGATTTCCTGAGACTCTAGTAGGAGCAAATATGAAAGTATTAGTGCCCATTAAGCGCGTTATCGATTACAACGTAAAGGTGCGCGTAAAGGCAGATAAAACAGATGTTGATCTCGCAAATGTTAAAATGGCGATGAATCCATTTTGTGAAATCGCCATTGAAGAAGCGATTCGTCTTAAAGAAGCGGGTAAAGCAACTGAAGTAGTTGCGGTAACTATTGGTGATAAATCGTCACAAGAGCAACTTCGCACTGCATTAGCGCTGGGCGCTGATAGTGCTATCCATATTGAAACAGACGAAAAGCTTGATTCTCTTCATGTTGCTAAGCTTCTAGACAAGCTCATCGATGAGCAACAACCTGACTTAGTGATCCTAGGTAAACAAAGTATCGATTCAGACAACAACCAAACAGGGCAAATGCTAGGCGCATTGCGTGGTTGGCCACAAGGTACATTCGCATCAAAAGTTGAGCTAAACGATGGCAAAGTAAATGTCACTCGTGAAGTAGATGGTGGTTTACAAACGGTCGCTCTAAATCTTCCTGCAATCGTGACAACAGACTTGCGCCTTAACGAGCCGCGCTATGCGTCATTGCCAAACATCATGAAAGCGAAGCGTAAGCCTCTAGATGTGAAAGCAGCGGCTGATATGGGTGTTGACCTGGCAGCGCGCGTTCAATTGGTAACAGTTGAAGAGCCAAGCCAACGTCAAGCAGGTGAGATTGTTGAAGATGTAGCAACGCTTGTTAACAAGCTAAAAACTGAAGCGAAGGTGGTGTCATGAAAACATTAGTTATTGCTGAGCACGAATACGGTCAATTAAAGCCAGAAACAGCTAAAACGATTACCGCTGCAACAAAAGTTGGCGGTGATATTGATGTTTTAATCATGGGTGAAAACCTTAGTGATGCCGCTAATGCTGCAAGCAGCATTGATGGCGTTAGCCGCGTGCTTGTTGCCGACAATGCGGTATACGCTCACCAGCTTGCTGAAAATTGTGCTGATTTAGTTGTGGCAATGAGCGAAGGTTACACTCACATTTTCGCCAGTGCGACGACCACGGGTAAAAATATGATGCCACGTGTGGCAGCGCTGTTGGATAAAGCACAAATCTCCGACATTATCGATGTAGTAGACGCGGATACATTCAAACGTCCTATCTACGCAGGTAACGCAATCGCGACTGTAAAATCACTTGAATCAGTGCACGTTGTGACTGTTCGCTCAAGTGCGTTTGATGTTGCACAGCAGGGCAACAGTGCACCTATCGAGACGGTTGACCATGTTGTTGCTTCACAGATCAGCTCATTTGTAGCCAATGAGCAAACAGAATCAGAGCGTCCAGAGCTAACCGCTGCAGATGTGATTATTTCTGGTGGTCGTGGTATGCAAAACGGCGAAAACTTTAAACTGCTTGAAGGTATTGCAGATAAGCTAGGTGCTGCCATTGGTGCATCACGTGCAGCTGTTGATGCGGGCTTTGTACCAAACGACATGCAGGTAGGTCAAACAGGTAAAATCGTCGCGCCAAATTTGTACATCGCTGTTGGTATCAGCGGTGCAATTCAACACTTAGCTGGTATGAAAGATTCTAAAGTCATCGTTGCTATCAACAAAGACCCTGATGCACCTATCTTCCAAGTCGCTGATTACGGCTTGGTAGCTGATTTATTTGAAGTGTTGCCTGAGCTCGAAGCTGCTCTGTAAAACCTCGGTAACTCAAACAAACATTAAGCTTGCGTTAATTCATTTTGACGCAAGCTTTTTTTATGAAATCACAGCAAGGATAGGGTATGAAAAAAGTGATTTTGTTGGCGGGGCTTCTGAGCTCTTCCGTAGTAAACGCTGGGCAAAGTTTTCGTTTGTTAGATGGTGATTTGGTTCATACAGGTATGACAAAAATTGAAGTCCTTGATAAGTTGGGACAACCATTGATTATGGATGTAGAAACTGTCGGTGTTGACCAAGGAGAAGGGCTCAAGGGCAAGAAGGTTGAGTCGTGGTCATACCGTTTAGATGGTTCAATTGGTGGTGAATATCTCGTAACGGTCACTTTCAAAGGCGATAAAGCTACAAGCATCAACTCGATTCAAAGAAATAGATATGACTAGTCCTGAAATAAGTTGACACTTATTTTGATTAAAACGCCTGATGTACTTCATCGGGCGTTTTGTATTTTAGGGCCATGTGTGGCCTCCTCTTATTATAGGTTGCTACTGACTCT